>NZ_JBWSOR010000018.1:0-71364 GCF_056629435.1 Nocardia sp. TBRC8007
ACTGCTGGCTACCCAGGTGACCGCCCGGCTCGGCGAGGTGCTGGACACCCAGGTCCCGGTACGCACGCTGTTCGACGCGCCGACTGTCGCCGCACTGGCCGCTTATGCCGAAACGCACCGCGGTGGCGGTGGCCGTGCTCCCTTGCGTCCCGTGCCGCGCCCGGACCGGATTCCGTTGTCTCCTGCTCAGCAACGTATCTGGTTTCTGAACCGATTCCATGCCGACGCGCAGGCCGGACCCGCGGACGCCGTCGACAATATCCCCATCGCATTGCGGATGTCGGGCGACCTCGATATCGCGGCACTGGCCGCGGCTCTCGCCGACGTCGTGGCTCGACACGAGACCCTGCGCACGATATACCCGGACGGTCCGGAAGGCCCGGAACAAGTAGTCCTGGCCCAGGCCGCACCGGACATCTCGGTCGAACGGGTGTCCCATACCGCGCTGGTCGACCGGTTGCGCGCGCTGGCGATTCCCGGCTTCGATCTGACCGTTGAAAGACCTATTCGCGCAGTACTTTTCGAGATAGTTGAGGAAACGCGGCCACAGTATGTGCTCGCCATGGTGTTGCATCACATCGCCGCGGACGGGTTCTCACTAGGGCCTTTGGCCGAAGACCTGATGACCGCCTACGCCGCCCGCAAGGCGGAGACGGCGCCCACTTGGGCGGCATTGCCGGTGCAGTACATCGACTACACGCTCTGGCAGGCCGGATTCGCCGATACCGAGCGCCAACTCGACTACTGGCGCCGTACGCTCGACCGGCTTCCGGAGCAGCTGGAACTGCCTGCCGACCGTCCGCGACCGCCGGTGTCGTCCTACCGCGGCGAGGCCCATCGCTTGCGGATCGACTCCGACCTGCACAGTGAACTGCGGGAGTTAGCCCGTAAGCGGGAGACCACGTTGTTCAGCACGGTCCACGCGGCGCTGGCGATCTTGTTGTCCCGTCTGTCCGGCAGCTCGGACATCGCGATCGGAACCCCGGTCGCAGGCCGTGGCGCGGCGGCGCTGGATCGGCTCGTCGGGATGTTCGTCAACACCCTGGTGTTGCGCAGCGTCATCGATTCCAGGAGCAGATTCGAGACCGTGCTGGATACAGTGCGTGATCAGGACATCGATGCGCTCTCACACGCCGATGTTCCGTTCGAACGGCTCGTCGAGACACTCGCGCCCGCCCGTGCGCGCAACCGTCATCCGCTGTTCCAGGTGGCGCTGACCTTCCAGAATTTCGCACTACCCGAAATCGAGTTGCCGGGACTGCGCGTATCGATGCATGATTTCGATTCGCCCGCAGCTGAGTTCGATCTCCAGTTCACTGTGTTGGAGTCGAACGACAAAGACGGTCGTGCGGACGGCATGCAGATCGAGATCCGTTACGCCACCGATCTGTTCGATGCGGCGACCATCGCGGTCCTCGGCAGGCGATTCACCCAGGTGCTCGCTGCTATTGCCGCGGATCCTACCGTGGTCATCGGCGATATCCAGTTGCTCAGCGCCGAGGAGCAGCAGCGGGCGCTGTACGAATGGGCGGTAAGCGGTCCCGCTGCCGTTGAGGTCACCGACAGTCTGGCCGATCGATTCGCGCGAGCCGCCGCGCTCGAACCATCGGCGACAGCAGTCCGCGATGGGGTGCGGTCGCCGGCCTACGCCGAACTCGATAGTTGGTCCAACCGGCTGGCGAGGCGGCTCATCGCCGCAGGGGTCGGTCCGGAAACACTGGTGGCCGTCGCACTGCCTCGGTCAGTGGAACTGGTGGTCGCTCTGCTCGCTGTGCTCAAGGCAGGAGGCGGGTATCTACCGATCGATCCGGCCTATCCGGCCGACCGCATCGAGTATGTTCTCGACGATGCCAGCCCGATCTGCGCGGTCGCCGGCGCAGGCACCGAATTGCCATCCGGCTGGTTCGGTGGACCGATCATCGACGTCGACGCCTCGGCACTCGCCGCGTACAGCACCGCGCCGATCACCGACGCGGATCGGCGCGCACCGCTGCGCTCTGCGCATGCCGCGTACGTCATCTATACCTCCGGCTCTACCGGAAGGCCGAAAGGCGTGGTGGTGCCGCACCGCAATGTGCTGCGACTGCTGGACAATACCCACAGGTACTTCGCCTTCGGCCCTGCGGATGTGTGGACGCTGTTCCACTCCTACGCTTTCGACTTCTCGGTGTGGGAGTTGTGGGGCGCGCTGCTGTCCGGTGGCACGCTCGTAGTGGTCGACTACTACACCGCCCGCTCGCCGCAGCAGTTCCGGGAACTGCTGATCACTGAGCGGGTCACTGTGCTCAATCAGACGCCGTCGGCGTTCTACCAACTCGTAGCCGCCGACTCGACCGAGTCCGAGCCCGCCGCGTTCGCACTGCGCACAGTGATCTTCGGCGGCGAAGCGTTGGAGCCGCAGCGGTTGACCGGTTGGTTCGCGCGTTATCCGCACTCGCCGCGGCTGGTGAATATGTACGGCATCACCGAGACCACGGTGCATGTCTCCTACCGCGAAATCGGTGCGGAGACCGGCTCCGCCAGTGTGATCGGCGCGGCGCTGCCCGGGTTGACCGTTCGCCTGCTGGACGACCGATTGCGGCCTGTCCCGGTCGGGGTACCCGGCGAGATCTACGTCTCCGGTGGACAGTTGGCACGCGGCTACCTGCATCGTCCTGCCTTGACCGCGGGACGATTCGTCGCCGACCCCTACGCGAGCGACGGATCCCGTGCCTACCGCTCCGGTGACCTGGCCCGTTGGACCGCCGATGGTGACCTGGAATATCTCGGCCGGGCGGACCAACAGGTGAACCTGCGCGGGTTCCGGATCGAATTGGGCGAGATCGAGGCCGCATTGCTGGCGGCGGCCGCGACGGTGCGTGAGGTGGCTGCGGTGGTTCGCACCGATCTAGTAGACGAACCGCGCATTGTCGCGTATGTGGTATCCGGCGATGACGCGCTCGACACCGCCGCACTACGCCATACACTTGGCCATCGGTTGCCCGAGCACATGGTGCCTGCCGCTATCGTGCCGGTGGCGCGCATCCCGTTGACGGTCAACGGGAAACTCGACCAGGCCGCACTGCCTGCGCCGCTGTTCGAATCGACCGTTTATCGGGCGCCGAGCACGGTGAGTGAGCGTGTCGTGGCCGAGGTATTCGCCGATGTGCTCGGACTGGAGCGCCGGGTAAGTGCCGACGACGATTTCTTCGAGTTGGGCGGAAGTTCCTTGCTGGCCGCGAAGGCGGTCACCCGGATCGGTGCGGCGCTGGGCCGGAGGGTCGGCGTGCGTGTGCTGTTCGAAGCGCCACGGGTCGCGGAACTCGCGGTGGCAGCATGCGCGGTCACCATGGGGGGTGCGCGCCCGCCGTTGGTGGCCGGATCGCGCCCGGAGCGAATCCCACTTTCGCCTGCGCAGCAGCGGATGTGGTTCTTGAACCAATACGATCGATCCTCTTCCGCGTACAATATTCCCGTCGCCCTGCGGCTGTCCGGCATATTGGATGTGCCTGCGTTGCAGGCGGCGATCGGCGATGTGGTTGCCAGACACGAGGCACTGCGCACCCGCTACCCGCAGCTCGGTGATGCCCCGGTGCAACTGATCGAGCCCGCCGCGCGGGCGACACCGGCGCTGGAGCCGATCGATATTCCAGAAGCACAGGTCCCGGAGCGGATTCGGCAGCTGGCCGAGACCACCTTCGACGTCACCACCGCAGTGCCGGTGCGGATGTGGCTGTTGCGCGTGGATCGTGCCGAGGCACACCCCGAACCCGTGCACGAGGAATTCGTGCTTGCCGCAGTGCTGCACCATATCGCCGCCGATGGATCATCGATCGTTCCGTTCGTGCGCGACCTGGTGTTCGCCTACGCCGCCCGGCGTGACGGTGCGGCACCGGAATGGGCGCCCCTTGTGGTGCAGTACGCCGATTACGCATTGTGGCAACGCGATTTGCTCGGCGCGGAGGACGATGCCGAATCAGTGGCTGCGGGTGAGATCGCTTTCTGGACCGAGACATTGGCCGGGCTGCCCGACCAGCTCGCGCTGCCGTCCGATCGTCCGCGCCCTGCCACGCAGAGCTTGCGCGGTGCGAAAGTACCTTTGGCGATCGACGCGCGGCTGCACGCGGATCTTGTCGCGCTCGGCCGGAGCCAGGGTGCGACGCTGTTCATGGTGGTGCACGCGGCGTTCGCGGCCCTGCTTGCCCGCTGGTCGGGCACCGGCGACATCGTGGTCGGCACACCGGTGGCCGGCCGCGGTGCGGCCGAACTCGATGACGTGATCGGAATGTTCGTCAACACTCTCGTACTACGCGTCGGTGTCGACAGCCACGCCTCTTTCGCCGCCCTGCTGGCTCGCTCGCGCGCGGCCGATCTCGCGGCATTGGAACACACCACGGTGCCGTTCGAACGAGTGGTAGAAGTGCTCAATCCGGTGCGATCGACCGCAAGGCACCCGCTGTTCCAGATCGGCTACTCGTTCCAGAACCATGAGCGCGGACAGCTGCGGCTACCGGGGCTCGATGTGCAAGAGGTCGAATATGACAGCGGGATAGCACAATTCGATATGCATCTATTCGCCGTCGATCACTATGCCGACGAAGGCGAACCCAGCGGCATCGATCTGACCCTCGGTTATGCCACCGACCTGTTCGAGCGGCCGACCGCGCTCCGCTTCGTCACTCAGCTGCGCCACGTGCTCGAAACGGTGGCGGCTCGGCCGGATCTGCCGATCGGTGATATCGATCTACTCGGCGCCGAGCGATCACTGGTGCTCGCCGACTGGAATCGGACTCGGCATCCGCTGCCACGGGAGACCCTGGCGGATCTGTTCGGCGCGCAATGCGCGCGCAGCCCGCATGCTATCGCATTGGTCGACGCGAACAGCGGAAACGAGCTCAGCTACGCGGAGTTCGACGAACAGGTGAACCGGTTGGCGCACAGACTCATCGCGACAGGTGTCGGTCCGGAGACGACCGTTGTACTGGCGATGCGCCGCTCGCTGGAACTGGTCGTCGCGATGTACGCGGTGGTGCGGGCAGGCGGTGCGTATGTGCCGATCGATCCCGATCATCCGGCTGAACGGATCGCCCACATCATGGCGGTCGCCGACCCCGCGGCTGTGCTGACTACTTCGCACGATGGGATGCCGATCGACATCGAGTGCACTGTGCTGGACGTCGACCAGCTCGACCATGCCGAGTTCGATACGACGCCGGTCACAGACGCACAGCGGATTCGTCCGCTGCGGCCAGAACACCCGGCCTACGTGATCTTCACCTCAGGTTCCACCGGCCTGCCCAAGGGGGTCGCGGTCCCGCATGCTGCTGTGGTGAACCAGCTCGCCTGGCTCGCCGAAGAATTCGCGCTCGGCGCCGATGACCGTGTGCTGCTGAAGACCCCCGCGACCTTCGACCTGTCGGTGTGGGAGTTCTGGTCTCCGCTGGTTACCGGCGGCAGGCTGTTCATCACCAAGCCCGGCGCCGAACGCGATCCGGACCAGCTGCGCATGCTGTTGCAACACCACAGTGTGACAGTGCTGCACGCGGTGCCTTCACTGATCGGGATGCTGCTTGCGGTCGAACCCGATCTGCCACTGCCGGTTTCGGTGCGTGATGTGTTGGCCATCGGTGAGGCGTTGCCGCAGGCCACTGTGGAGGACTTCTTGCGCAGGCACCAGGGCACGACCGTGCTGCACAACCTGTACGGCCCGACCGAGGCGGCGGTATCGATCACCTCGTTCGAAGTACGTGCACCGCAGGAGCATGCTGTTCCGATCGGCGCGCCTGTCTGGAACAGCCGGATCTACGTGTTGGACGCGCGTTTGCGACCGGTGCCGATAGGGGTGCCGGGTGAGCTGTACCTGGCAGGCGCGCAGTTGGCGCGCGGCTACCAGCGTCGCTGTGCGCTGACCGCTGATCGGTTCGTGGCAGACCCGTTCGCGGCCGATCCGACCGTGGGCGAGCGAATGTACCGGACCGGCGATATCGTGCGCTGGCGGCAGGACGGGATGCTGGAATACCTGGAACGCGCGGACTTCCAGGTGCAGATCGGCGGTTTCCGGATCGAGCTCGGTGAGGTCGAGGCCGCGTTGCGGCACCAGCCGGGTGTCAGCGCGGCGGTCGCGGTGGCAAGGGCGGACGAGCGAGCCGGAGCAAGGCTCGTCGCGTATGCCTCGGTGCCGGAGGCTGATCCGGATACGCGCGCCGAGCTGGCGACATCATTGCGCACGGCGCTGGCGGCGCGACTGCCCGGCTATATGACCCCAGCCGTTGTGGTTGTGCTGGCGGCGCTGCCGCTCACCGCCAATGGCAAGATCGACCGCGCCGCGCTACCCGAACCGATCTTTGCCGAAGCCGCCTTCCACGCACCGGTCAGCGCATTGGAGTGTCTGGTCGCGGAAGCTTTCGTGGAAGTCATAGGCCTGGACTCGGTGAGCATGGCCGCCGTGGGCACAGCCGACGACTTCTTCGCCCGAGGTGGCAACTCGCTGATGGCCACCAGGCTGGCCGCTCGGCTGGGTGCGGCACTGGGCGGCCACGTTCCGGTGGCCGCGGTGTTCGAGGCGCCGACGGTGGGCGCGCTCGCCGAACGGCTCGCACACATCGATCACGCTGCGGCCCGGCCTGTCCTGGCTCGTCGCACGGACGGTGCACCGGTACCGCTCGCGCCGGCCCAGCAACGCATGTGGGTGGTCAACCGGCTCGCGCCCGACTCCTCGGCCTACCACATCCCTGTGGGTCTGCGACTGCGTGGCGCGCTGGATGTAGCCGTGTTGGCTCTTGCCGTACGGGATGTGCTGGACCGGCACGAAACGTTGCGCACCAGATACCCGGATACCGAGCAGGGGCCGGTCCAAGAGGTCGTGGCCGCTCCCGCGGTCGACCTGACACCGATCGAGGTGTCGCACGAAGAACTGGACGCCGCGATCGCCGCATTCGTATCCCCCGGCTTCGACATCGCCGCCGCGCCTCCGGTGCGCGCCGCACTGTTCACGACCGCCGCCGCCGACTACGTCCTCGTGGTGACGCTGCACCATATCGTCGCGGACGGGTACTCGGTCGCTCCGCTGACCAAAGACCTGGTGCGCGCCTATCTCGACAGGTCGGCCGGGCGCGCACCGGAGTGGACCCCGCTGCCGATCGGATACCGCGACTACAGCGTGTGGTGCTTGGAGTTGCTCGGCGCCGCGTCCGATCCGGACAGTGTGCTCGCCCGTCAGCTCGCCTTCTGGCAGCGCGAACTGGCCGGCGCGCCCGAACTGCTCGCCCTGCCCACCGATCGCCCGCGACCAGCCCACAGGGACGCCAGAGGCGCTACCGTCGTGATCGAAATCGGCAGCGAGCGGGTCGACCGGCTCGAACATCTTGCCCGTACGCACGGCGGTACCTTATTCACCCTGGTACACAGCGCGCTTGCGGTACTGCTTGCGAAATTGTCCGGCACCGGGGACATCACGGTCGGTGCCCCGGTGGCCGGTCGCGGTGTCCGTGAACTGGACGAGCTGGTCGGTATGTTCGTCAATACGGTGGCATTGCGGACCGAGGTCGACCCTGTAGCGAGTTTCGCGGAGCTGCTGCGGCAGGCCACGCACCGCGATATGACCGCGCTCTCCCATGCCGACGTGCCATTCGAGCAGGTGGTCGAGGCACTAGCGGTGTCCCGCTCTAGCTCGTACACGCCGCTGTTCCAAGTGCTGCTCACCTTTCAGAATATGCCGGGTGGTTCGGTCGAGCTGCCCGGGCTCGCGGTCGAGGCGCTCGATCTCACCCTGGCCGAGGCGAAGTTCGACCTGCAGTTCACTGTGCTCGAATGTTTCGGCACCGATGGTGCCCGTACCGGTCTGGATCTGCATATCAGTTATGCCACAGACATTTTCGACGTATCGACCGCGCACATACTCGGTGAGCGACTGTTGCGGGTATTAGATACGGTCGCAGCCGATCCGGAGGTGGCGATCCGCGCGATCGACATCCGCTCCGCCGCCGAACGCCGACCTCGGCCCACCGCGACGGTGGCCGATCTGCCTGTGCTGGTGGCACGGGCAGCGGCAGGCGCACCCGATGCCCGCGCTTTTGAACATGGCGATCAGGTGGTCAGTTTCGGTGAGCTGGACACCAAGCTCACCTCGGTGGCCGAAGCAATGGGTGCGGCGGCCACGCCAGAAGTCCTGATCAATGTTTCGCTCGCCGGACTGGTACCGGGCATTCTCGCTGCCTTGGGCGGTAGCGGTCTGGCGGCCCTTCTACAGACCCTGCTCGCCACCACACAAGCGGTGCTCGCCGATTCGGAGTCGGCGCTCGATTCGGAAGGAAACCGTTGATGAACCACGCAGATTCGGTTACGTCCAGCACGAGCGGCGCGCAGTCCGCCCCAGGTGATCGCGCCGCCATGCGCCGCGCCTACGGTATCGACGATCTGCCCGTCCTCATCGCGGCCGTCGCGGAACGGGAACCGCGGCGAGTGGCCCTGAGCCACGGCGAAGTCGCTGTCACTTACGCGGAGCTCGCGGAAGAACTCGCGGTGCTGTCCGAAGCGATGGGCGCAGGACTCGGCGCGGACGCGCTGGTCTCGGTGGTGGTCTCCGGCCGGCTTCCCGCACTGCTGGAATCCGGTGCGGGAGCGCTCGGCGCGATCCTGGACGCACTGCTCGACGACGCGCTGACTGTGGCGCACGACGTCTTGACTTTCGCAGTGGCGCCGGTCGAGACATTAGTGAGCTTGTTCGAGGAGCAGGTCGAGCGCACTCCGGACGCGGTAGCGCTCGAGTACGCGGGCCAGACCCTGACCTATGCCGAGTTCGACGGGCGGGTCAACGCACTGGCCCGACACCTGATCGAGCTCGGCGTCCGACCGGACGCGTTGGTCGGCTTGGCCGTTCGGCGGTCTTTCGACTTGCTGGTCGGTATGTACGCCATCCTCAAGGCAGGCGGCGCGTATTTGCCGATCGATCCCGATCACCCAGCCGACCGCATCGCCTATGTACTCGCGGTCGCCGAACCGGTGCTCGTGCTCACCACTACACCGGACGAGCCCGAGCTCGGCGGCGATATCGCGACGCTGCGGATAGACCGGTTTGCAGGCGCGCCCACGCCGGATGCCCCCGTGCTCGTTCATTCGGCCGACGAGCTCGCCTACGTGATTTTCACCTCCGGCTCGACCGGACGACCGAAGGGTGTGGCGGTATCGCACCGGTCGATCGTGGCGAATCTGCGCTGGCGGCAACGGCTGTACCGGTTACACGCCGATGACGTGGTGTTGCAGAAGACCCCGTTCACCTTCGATGTGTCGGTATGGGAGTTCTTCTGGCCGTTGCAGATCGGAGCGCGACTGGTCATCGCGGCGCCGGAAGGGCACAGGGACCCGACTTATCTGACCAGGGTGATCGATGAGTGTGGCGTCACCGTGGCGCATTTCGTGCCGTCCATGCTCGCGGTATTCGCTGCTGAGGCGCAGGCAGCGGCAGTGGATTCGTTACGGCTGGTCTTCGCCTCCGGCGAAGCGTTGCCTGCCGCGACCGCAGCGGGCTTCCGCGACCTCAGCGGTGCGACGCTGCACAATCTGTACGGGCCGACCGAGGCCGCGGTCGATGTGACCTCGCATGAGGTGACCGGCACGGACGTTACCCAGGTGCCGATCGGAGTAGCCGCCGACGATACCGAACTGCTGGTGCTCGACGACAACCTGCGGCCAGTGGCGCGTGGTGTAGTGGGCGAGCTGTATTTGGCCGGCGTGCAGCTGGCCCGCGGCTATGTCGCCCGTCCCGGTCTGACCGCGGAGCGCTTTGTGGCCGATCCGGAGGGACCGGCAGGGGAGCGGATGTACCGCACCGGCGATTTGGTGCGATGGGCACCCGGCCCCGACGGCATACCGGACGAACTGGAATATCTGGGCCGTACCGACTTTCAGGTGAAACTGCGTGGGCTGCGGATCGAGCTGGGCGAGGTAGAGGCAGCGCTGCTGCGGCATCCGGGGGTACGACAGGCGGCGGTGGTGCTGTATCGGCACACCAGCGGCGAACATCTGGTCGGTTATGTTGTCGGCGAGGCGACCGACCAGGTCGACGTGCTGGATTCCGTTCAGCGCGAGCTGCCCGAGTACATGGTGCCCACAATGCTGGTCCCGCTGGACGCGATGCCGGTGAATGCCAATGGCAAGTTGGATCGGCGGGCGCTGCCCGAGCCGGAATTCGGCACCGACGCGGCAGTTTACCGCGCGCCGGCAACCGAGGCAGAGGTGGTGGTCGCGGCGATCTTTGCCGAACTGCTCGACGTGGAGCGGGTGGGGGCCGACGACAATTTCTTCACCCTCGGCGGCAATTCTCTGCTGGCCACCCGCGCTATCGCCCGGGTCGCGGCGGCCCTTGACGCCTCGGTGGATGTGCGCGACTTCTTCGATCGTCCGACCGTGGCCGCGGTGGCTCGGCGCGCCGCGACGTCGATTCCGGCGACACCGCGTCCGGCGCTGGTCGCGGGTTCGCGACCGGAGCATGTCCCGCTCTCGCCGGCGCAGCGACGGATGTGGTTCCTCAACCGGTTCGGCGCCGATGCCGAGATCGATCGCGACCTCGGCGCCGCGGCCGTGGACAACATTCCGGTGGCGCTGCGCGTGCGCGGGCCGCTCGAGGTCTCCGCCTTATCGGCCGCGATCACCGATCTGGTGGCTCGGCACGAGGTACTGCGCACGGTGTATCCGCATACCTTGGCCGGACCGGCGCAGCTGGTGCGCCGCGTGCACGCGGTATTCGACCTGACCCCGACGGAGGTGCCGCCACAGCGGCTCGTCGAGGCGATAGGCCGAGTGGCGGGCCAGGGATTCGACGTCGCCGAGGAGATCCCGGTGCGGGTGCGCCTGCTGCGTTGCGGGCCGCAGGACCACACGTTGGTGCTCGTTGTCCACCACATCGCCGCCGATGGTGTTTCGCTCGGCCCATTGATGCGCGATCTGGCCACTGCCTACGCCGCACGGTATGACAGTAGAGCGCCGGAGTGGACGCCGCTGCCGGTGCAGTACGCCGACTACGCGTTGTGGCAGCGACAAGTGCTCGGTGTGGAGTCCGATGTCGATTCCTTGGCCGCGCGTCAGCTTGCTTTCTGGCGGGCCGAATTGGCGGAGTTGCCCGCACAACTCGATCTGCCTGCCGACCGCCCTAGACCGGCCTCCGCCTCATATCGCGGCGCGACATTCGAGTTCGCTATCGACGCCGACTTGCGCGCTGACCTGGAGGCCCTTGCGGCCCATTGCCGCGTCACTCCGTTCATGGTGTGGCACGCGGCGCTGGCAGCCCTACTGGCCCGGTTGTCGGGCACGACCGACATCGCGATCGGCACGCCGGTCGCCGGGCGCGGCGAGGCCGCGCTCGACGATCTGGTCGGTATGTTCGTCAACACCCTGGTGCTGCGCGCGGATGTGAATGGCGCCCGCAGTTTCGCCGAGCTGCTTGCCCAGATCGCTGAACGTGATCTGCGTGCCTTCGCGCACGCCGATATCCCGTTCGAACAGCTGGTGGAGGCGCTGAATCCGGCGCGCTCAGCGGCCAGGCATCCGTTGTTCCAGGTCGCGTTGTTCATGCAGAACATGGGACCGGTCGCGCTGGCAATGCCGGGTCTGGAGACGGAGCTGGTCGACTTCGATCCCGGTTTCGCGAAATTCGATCTCCAGCTCACCGTATCGGATACCACGACGGGGTATCGCGCTGAATTCACCTACGCCACCGATCTGTTCGATGCCGCGACCGTGCGGGAATTCGCGGCCAAGTTCGTCCGGTTGCTGAGTGCGGCCGTGCGGACACCAGAAGCACCAGTCGGCGATATCGTCCTGCTCGACGCGGGGGAGTTGGACTACGTTACTTCCAGCTGGAATGCCAGCGGGCACAAGGTGGCCGACCGGTTCATGCATGAGGGCTTCGATGCGCAGGTGCGCCGTACTCCGGATGCCACCGCCCTGCGCACCGAAACCGAGCAGTTGAGCTACACCGAGCTGTCCGATCGGGCCAATCGGCTGGCCCGAATGCTCATCGACAGCGGTGTCGGCCCGGAAGCATTGGTGGTGCTGGCCATGCCACGCTCGGTCGAGTTGGTCGTGGCCATGTACGCCGTAGCGCGGGCGGGCGGTGCATATGTCCCGGTGGACCCGGCGCACCCGGCCGAGCGCATCGGGCACATCCTCGACACCGCATGTCCGCATGCGATCCTCACCACTACGACGGCTGGGTTCGACGCGACGGCCATGACGGCCGAGTCTCGCCCAGGCACCGTGCATTACCTGGACGAGCTCGATCTTTCGGGGTATTCGCCAGGCAAGATCGGCGATGGTGAACGCCGTGCCATGCTGCGTCCGCAGCACCCGGCCTATGTGATCTTCACTTCCGGATCGACCGGAAAGCCGAAAGGCGTGGCAGTCAGTCACCAGGCCATCGCCAACCAGCTGGTCTGGATGCACGCCGAATACGGCTTCTGTGCCGGCGATATCTACTTGCAGAAAACCGCGAGCACCTTCGATGTGTCACTGTGGGGCTACTTCCTGCCCCTGCGCGCGGGCGCGACTCTGTTGCTGGCCGGGCCGGACGGGCATCGCGACCCGCGCTACCTCGCCGAGACCATCGCTCGCCACGGTGTCACGCTCACCGACTTCGTGCCGTCGATGCTCGCAGTGTTCGCCGCGCACGTGGAGCCAGGCGAACTCAACACACTGCGTGCGGTGTTCGTCATCGGTGAGGCGTTGCCACCGGAGACGGTGGCCGCGTTCGATCACGTGTGCGCCGCGGGGCTGCACAATCTTTACGGCCCGACTGAGGCGGCGGTATCCATCACCTATCGTGCGGTCACCGCGGCGGACGCACCGCTGGTTCCGATCGGCGAGCCGGAATGGAACGCGCAGGTCTACGTCTTGGACGCGCGATTGCGGCCAGTGCCGATCGGGGTGCCGGGCGAACTGTACCTGGCGGGCGTGCAGCTGGCGCGCGGCTACCACGGCCGGGTCGATCTCACCGCTGACCGTTTCGTCGCCAACCCGTTCGGCGAGTCGGGCGCGCGCATGTATCGCACTGGCGATCTGGTGCGCTGGAGTGCCGATGGTGAACTGATCTACTTGGGCCGCACAGACTTCCAGGTGAAATTCCGTGGACAGCGAATCGAACTCGCCGAGATAGAGACGGCGCTGCTGGCCGCACCTGAAGTGAGTCAGGCGGTTGTCAGGTTGATCAGCGGCCCCACCGGCGATTTCCTGGTTGGCTATGTGATCGCCACGCCGGATGCGGCTGTCGTTCCTGAAGCGTTGAAAGCCGCACTCGCTCAACGCTTGCCCGCCTACATGGTGCCCGCGACCGTAGTGGAGCTGGACGAATTCCCGCTTGGCACCAGCGGCAAACTCGATCGTGCCGCGTTACCGGTCCCGGTGCTCTCGGTCGAGCGGTTCCGCGCACCGGTGACCGCGCCACAACGGCTGGTCGCCGCGGTGTTCGCAGAGGTGCTGCGCCTCGAACGAGTAGGTCTGGACGACGACTTCTTCGCGCTCGGCGGCAGTTCACTGGATGCCACCCAGGTCACCGCCCGTACTGGCGAAGCTATCGGGGTACGTATCCCGGTGCGCACGCTGTTCGACGCGACCACGGTGGCGGGTTTCGCCGACGCGGTCACGCGACTGAGCGCCGATGCCATGCCCCGGCCCGAGCTGGTCCGTCGGGATCGGCCCGAGCGGGTGCCGCTGTCACCTGCCCAGCAGCGCCTGTGGTTCCTCAATCGGATCGAGAGCCAGGACGGCGCCGACAGTGTCTACAACCTTCCGGTCGTGCTGCGGCTGAGCGGGCGGCTCGATGTTCCCGCATTGGAACATGCCGTGCTCGACGTCTTGGCCAGACACGAGACATTGCGCACGGTCTACCCCGATGCCGAAAGTGGCCCCTACCAGTCGGTGCTGGATACTGTCGACGTCAGCCTCGCACTGCGGCCGGTGTCGGTCACCCCCGCCGCGGTGGCGGATACCGTGGCCGGGATCGCCCGTGCCGGGTTCGATGTGACCACCGAGCCGCCTACCAGAATCGTGCTGCTGGCCATCGACCACGCGGATACGCGACCCGACGGCTCCGGCGACGAATATGTGTTGGTGTTCGTGGTGCACCATATCGCGGCCGATGCTTTGTCGATGGTCCCGCTGAGCACCGATCTGATTCGGGCTTACGTCGCTCGGCGGACCGGTACGCGACCGGACTGGGCCATGTTGCCGGTGCAGTACGCGGACTACAGCTTGTGGCATCGGGATGTGCTCGGCGCTGAGGACGTCCCAGGCGATCTGGCCTACCAGCAGCTGCGTTTCTGGCGCGCGGTGCTCGACGGCGCACCGCCGCAGTTGCCGCTGCCGACCGATCGCCCCAGACCTGCTGTGGCGTCGCAGCGCGGCGCCGCTGTGGACTTCGTGCTGGAGCCTGAGGTGGTGGCTGGGCTGCGCGATGTAGCGCAACGCGGTGGTGCGACCCTGTTCATGGCGTTGCACGCGGCCTTCGCCGCAACCTTGGCCCGACTGAGCGGTAGCACCGATATCGTGATCGGCACACCGGTCGGTGGGCGTGGTGAGCGGGCGCTGGATGCGCTGGTCGGCATGTTCGTCAACACGTTGGTGCTGCGCACACAGGTCAGTGGTGCTGCGTCGTTCGCCGAGTTGCTGGCCGAGGTGCGCGACGGTGATCTGGCCGCGTTCGCCAACGCCGACTTGCCGTTCGAACGCCTGGTAGACGTTACGACGGTGGATCGTTCTTCCGGTGCGCATCCGTTGTTCCAGGTGATGTTCAGCTTCGCGACCGCGACACCCGCGTTCGGTAGCGCGGAGCTGCAGGTGCCGGGACTGGCGGTGCGTCCGGTCGAGATCATTGATACCGGCGCGAAATTCGATCTCCATCTGGTCATCGAGGAGGAGAACGGGACGGAGGGACTGTCCGGCAGTCTGCGGTATGCGACCGATCTGTTCGATGCGCGGACCATCGAATTGTACCTCGCCCGATTCCGATGGATACTCGCTGCCGTCGCAATCGACCCGGACATGCCTATCGGTGATATCGAGCTGCTTTCGGACACCGAACGCGCACTGGTGCTGCGCGAGTGGAACGCCACCGCGCACCAGATCGGCGAATCGGACACGCTCGCCACACTGTTCGCCGCACAAGCGACCAGGACACCGGACGCGCCCGCGATCACCTTCGAGGTGCCGACGGCTCATTCGTCGCCCGACCACCACCTCTCATCGAGCCGCTCCGCGACGCTTACTTATAGTGAGTTCGCTGGTCGGGTCAACCGGCTGGCGCGCTGGCTCGTCGACCAAGGTGTCGGTCCGGAGACGCTGGTAGCGCTGGGGATTCGGCGTTCGATCGATCTGGTGGTCGGTATGTACGCGATCACTGTCGCGGGCGGTGGTTATGTGCCGCTGGACCCTGACCACCCTGCCGAGCGTACCGCGCACATCCTGGACACCGCCCGGCCGGTCTTCGTGCTCACCGCTGGAGCCGAGCTGAATTGTGGTATCGCCGAGATACGGATCGATCAGCTGGAGCTGTCCGGCTATTCGGATGCCCCGCTCACCGATGCCGACCGGCGTGCGCCGCTGCGTCCGGCGCATACCGCGTATGTGCTGTTCACCTCCGGATCGACCGGCAGGCCGAAGGGCGTGGTGATGAGCCACGGCGGAATTGTGAACCGGCTGCGCTGGATGCAGTCGGCGTATGTCGCGCTGGGACCGCATGACGTGCTGCTGCAGAAGACGCCGGCCACTTTCGATGTGTCGGTGCCGGAATTCTTCTGGCCTTTGCAGGTGGGGGCACGGATGGTGCTGGCGCGGCCGGACGGGCATCGCGATCCGGCTTATCTGGCCGAACTCATTCGGAGCGAGGGCGTCACCGCCGCGCACTTCGTGCCGTCCATGCTCGCTCTTTTCGTGGCCGATCCGGTCGAGGCGCCGTCGCTTCGCCAGGTGTTCTGCTCCGGTGAGACCTTGCCCGCGGGTACGGCCCAGCGGATGCGTGAACTCGCCGGGGCACGGGTGCACAATGGTTACGGTCCGACCGAAACTGCGGTGGAGGTGAGTTTCCACGAGGTATCCGACGCCGATGTCGAGACCGTGGCACTGGGCAAGCCGATCTGGAACACCAGGGCCTACGTGCTCGACGTACGGTTGCGGCCGGTGCCGGTGGGAGTGCCGGGTGAGTTGTATCTGGCGGGTGCCCAGCTGGCGCGTGGCTATCTGGGTCGTACTGATCTGACTGGTGACCGATTCATCGCCGACCCGTTCGGTCCGGCGGGGGAACGGATGTACCGCACTGGCGACTTGGTGGTATGGAACCAGGCTGGGGAGCTGGAATTCCTGGGCCGCGCCGATTTCCAGGTGAAGCTGCGTGGCCTGCGCATCGAACTCGGCGAGATCGAGTCGGTTCTGCTCGCGACGCCAGACATTGCCCAGGCGGTCGTCATGGTGCGCGACGATCGGGGTACAGGGCAGCAGTTGGTCGCCTACTTGGTTGTCGAGGAGCCGGTCGATATCGCCACCGTAAGGGACACAGTCGCCGAGCGACTGCCTGGATATATGGTGCCGCAGGCCTTCGTGGTGCTGGAGCGGTTCCCAGTGAACTCCTCAGGGAAGCTGGACCGTGCGGCGCTGCCTGAGCCCACGCCGAAGACTACACAGTTCCATGCACCGAGTGGATTTTCGGAAGAACTTGTCGCACAGACATTTACGACACTACTCGGGGTGGCGGAGGTCGGTGCGGACGACGATTTCTTCGCCCTTGGCGGCAATTCGCTCAGCGCGACCCAGCTCGCCGCGCGGTTGGGCAAGGCCACTGGCGCCGAGGTGCCGGTGCGCACGATCTTCGATGCGCCGACAGTGCGCGCATTGGCCCGCCGGATCGCTGTGGCTCGAACGGATGAGAGCGAATCCGCTGTCTTGCCACCCCTCACGTCGCAGGAACGCGGCGCGGCGATTCCGCTGTCGATCGCCCAGCAACGCATGTGGTTCCTGAATCGGTTCGATAATGCCGGTGGCGGGTACAACATCCCATTCGCTTTGCGGCTGACCGGGGCGCTCGATGTGCCCGCTCTGACAGCGGCTGTCGCCGATGTGGTCGCCCGCCACGAAACCCTGCGCACGATCTATCCCGAACACGATGGCGTGGCGGCGCAAGTGGTCCTCCCGGCCGAGGCGAACCTGTTCGATATGGTCGTGCGGCCGGTATCCGCGACTCAGGTACCCGAACTCATTGCTGTCGCGGCGCAAACCAGTTTCGACGTGACCACCGAGGTCCCGCTGCGTGTACAGCTACTGCGCGTACACAACGCAGCCGCCGAGGCCGATGCGGAACAGGTGCATATCCTGCTGTTCGTCGTGCATCACATCGCGGCCGACGGATGGTCTTTCGCGCCGCTGACCCGCGATCTGGCCAACGCCTACACCGCGCGCTGCGCGGGTACTGCTCCGGTGTGGCAGCCGCTGCGGGTGCAGTACGCCGATTTCGCGATCTGGCAGCGGGCCGCGCTCGGCTCCGCTGACGATCCGGCCGCGCTGATCTCCCGTCAGCTGGCCTACTGGACCGACCGGTTGGCCGAGGTGCCCGAGGTGCTGTCCCTGCCGTCGGACCGGTCCCGCCCCGCTGTCGCCACCAACCGCGGCGGCGCGCTGACCGGGCGATTGGACGCTGCCCTGCACCAGCGGATCCAGGACCTCGCCGCGGCACATCGGGTGACCCCGTTCATGGTGCTGCATACTGCGCTGGCCGTGCTGCTGAGCCGCTACGGTGCGGGCGCCGATGTCGTGATCGGCGCACCGGTCGCCGGGCGTGGCGAGGAGGTGCTGGACGAACTGGTCGGCATGTTCGTCAATACGTTGGTGTTGCGCACCGAAGTTCGTCCGGATGCGTCTCTGGCCGAGTTGCTTGCCTGCGTGCGTGCCACCGACCTGGCGGCCTACGACCATTCCGCAGTGCCGTTCGAGCAGCTGGTCGAGATCGTGAACCCGGTCCGCTCCCAGGCGCACGCACCGCTGTACCAGGTCGCGCTGACCCTGCAGAACCACGCCGCGCCGGAATTCCGGCTGCACCAGTTGGCCATCGCCGCGCTGGAGGTCGGCCCGGCGCCGATCCAGCTGGATCTGGACTGGACGCTGACCGAGCGCTACACCACCGAGGGCGCCCCGGACGGTATCGACGTACACCTGCATTACGCGCTCGACTTGTTCGACGAGCCGACTGTCGCCGGTTTTCTCACCGTATTCGAGCGCATACTGCGTGCCCTGCTGCACGACACCAGCACCCTGGTCGGCGATATCGAACTGCTGTCGGCGTCCGAACGCTCCGTGGTCCTGGCCGATCGCAATGCCACTGCGCATGCACTGCCCGGCGAGACGCTGGACGATCTGCTCACTGCCCGGATAGCGGCCACGCCGGACGAGGTCGGGGTGCGCTACGAAGATATCGAGCTCACTTACGCCGAGTTCGCCTCCAGGGTCAACCGGCTGGCACGCGCGCTTATCGCGGCGGGTGTCGGCCCGGAGACCATCGTCGGCTTAGTCGCATTCCGCAGTGTCGACATGCTCGTAGCGATGTACGCGATCGTGCGCGCGGGCGGAGCCTATCTGCCCATCGACCCAGCGCATCCGGCTGATCGAGTGGCGCAAGTGCTGGAGACTGCGGCGCCGCGGTTGGTGCTGACGGTCGGCGGAGCGACGCTGTCCGGACCGGGCGGGATACGCGTGCTCGACCTCGCTGAGCTCGATCTCGGAGGTGTCTCAGACGGGCCGGTGTCCGATACTGAGCGAATCGGCGCGCTGCGCCAGGACAACACAGCGTATGTGCTGTTCACTTCCGGCTCCACCGGACGCCCGAAGGGCGTCGCGGTCACTCACCGCGCGATCATGAATCAGTTGCGCTGGCTCGAATTCCGCTACCAGGTCACCGCGTCCGACCGCATCCTGCAGCGTGCGCCACTGACCTTCGACGTATCGGTCTGGGAGTGTTTCCTGCCGGTCGCGGTCGGTGCCCCGCTGGTGATCGCCCGGCCGGGCGGACATCTGGATCTCGCGTACTTCGCGGGTCTACTGCGCGAGCACCGGATCACCATCGCGGAGTATGTACCGTCGGTGCTGGCCGCCTTGATCGGCGAGGGGATGGGGGACGCGCTGGGCTCGTTCCGGCACTTGCATTGTGGTGGAGAGGCGCTTACCCCGGATCTGCTCGCCGCACTGCACGGCAGCTTCGAGGGGGCGGTGCACAATGCCTATGGCCCGACCGAGGCGGCGATCTCGGCGATATATCACGAGTTCACCGAAGCCGATGTCGAGACGGGCCGGGAAGTGGCTATCGGCAGGCCGTGCTGGAACACCAGGGCTTATGTGCTGGATGCTCGGTTGCGTCCGGTGCCGATCGGCGTCACCGGCGAGTTGTATCTGGCGGGCGAGCAGTTGGCTCGTGGCTATCACGCCCGTGCCGGGCTCACCGCCGAACGGTTCGTCGCCGATCCATTCGGGTCGCCGGGCCAATTGATGTACCGCACCGGCGACCTAGTGCGCTGGAATCGCGACAGTGATCTGGTGTACCTGGGCCGCAACGACTTCCAGATAAAACTGCGAGGACAGCGCATCGAGCTCGGCGAGATCGAAGCCGTCCTCGCCGCTGTGACCGGGGTGACGAATGCGGCAGTGCTCGTGGCCGCCGACAACGCGGGCTACGAATCTCTGGTCGGTTACGTCACCGGTACCGGCCTGTCCGCCGATTCGGTGCTCGACGAAGCGCGTGCGCACTTGCCTGCCTATATGGTGCCCGCCCATGTAGTGGTGCTCGACGAGATGCCGTTGACCACGGTCGGCAAGCTGGACCGGTCAGCGCTGCCTGCCGCTGAATTCACCGGCACCGCAGTGCGGTTCCGCCCACCACGGGAAGGAACTGAAGCGGTGTTGGCCACGCTGGTCGCCGACCTGGTCGGTACGGCGCGGATCGGCGCGGACGACGACTTCTTCGCCCGTGGCGGCAATTCGCTGTTGGCCATGCGGCTGATCGCCAGGACGAATGCCGCCTTCGGCTGTGCGCTCACCGTGCGCGACGTATTCGAGGCACCGACCGTGGCCGAGCTCGCGGTGCTGGTCACGCGATCGGTAAGACCGAACGACGCCGGCAGGCCCACGTTGGCGCCGCGCGTGCGTTCCGCGCGCATTCCACTGTCCATGGCACAGACTCGGATGTGGCTGCTGCACCAGCTCGATCCAGAATCGGGTGTCTACAACATCCCCATCACTATCCGGCTCACCGGCGCCCTCGATCATGCCGCGTTGTGTGCCGCGGTGCGCGACGTGATCGATCGGCACGAATCGCTGCGTACCGTCTTTCCCGCTGACGCCGAAGGGCCAGTTCAGGTGGTGCTCGCAGGCGCGGACGTGCCCGAGTTGACATTGCGTCCAGTCGAGGTAGCCGAGCCGCAGCTGCATGACGCGGTGCTAACGACGACCGCTGACGGATTCGACCTGCGTACCCGGATTCCAGTGCGGGCGAATCTCTTTCGTACTGCACCCGACAACCATGTGCTCGTCGTGGTGGTCCACCACATCGCCGCCGACGGCGTTTCCGCAGCACCGCTGGCCCGCGACCTGATGACGGCTTACACCGCGCGGATCGCGGGGCAGGCGCCAGGGTGGCGACCGCTGCTGGTGCAGTACCCGGACTTCACACTGTGGCAGCACGAGGCACTCGGTTCGGCAGCCGACCCGGATTCCACACTGTCGAGCCAGATCGCCTACTGGCGAGCCGAACTCGCCGAACTGGCCCCAGTGTTGGAGCTGCCAACGGACCGTCCGCGCCCACCGGTGGCCTCCGGCCGCGGCGCCACCGTCGAGCTGGAGATTCCCGTTGAGCTGACCGGAGCGATCGCTGAACTCGCACATCGGCACGGCGTTTCGACCTTCATGGTGCTGCACGCTGCCTTCGCCGCACTGCTGGCCAGGCTGGCGGGCACCGATGATATCGCCATCGGCACCCCGGTCGCAGGCCGTGGTGAGGAAGCGCTGGACGAGTTGGTCGGCATGTTCGTCAATACCCTCGTACTGCGTACTCCGGTCGCGGCGGGCACATCCTTCGCTGAGCTGCTCAGCCGAGTGCGTACGGTCGATGTGGGCGCCTTCGCACATTCCGATCTGCCCTTCGAGCGGCTGGTAGAAGAGCTGAATCCGGTTCGATCGCAGGCCCATTCGCCGATCGTGCAGACCCTGCTCACCTTCGAGCACCGCGACGACACCGTGCTGCGTCTGCCCGGTCTCACAGTGTCGGCCTACCCGCTGGACAACCAGGTCGCGCAGTTCGATCTGGCTGTGGAACTCGCCGAACACCAAGCCGAAAACGACGGTACCGTGCTGCGTGGTGTGCTGCGGTATGCGACCGACCTGTTCGACCGCGGCACTATCGAGTCGTTCGGGGCTCGTCTGGTCCGGGTGCTGCGGACCGTGGTGATCGATGCGTCGGTCCGTGTCGGCGATATCGAGTTGTTGGACGACGCGGAGCGTACATTGGTGCTCGACCGCTGGAACGACACCGCAACACTGGTGGATTCCGCTGCCACGCTGCTTTCGCTGTTCGCCGCGCAGGTGGCCAGGACACCGGATGCGCCTGCGATCACCTTCGAGGTGCCGGCGCAGGCTCACTCGTCGCCCGGCCACAGCTACGTGACGTTGACGTATGGCGAGTTCGCTGGTCGGGTCAACCGGTTGGCGCGTTGGTTGGTCGATCAGGGTGTCGGCCCCGATACGCCGGTGGCGTTGGGTATGCGGCGTTCATTGGATCTGGTGCTCGGCATTTACGCGGTTACTCTCGCTGGTGGTGCGTATGTTCCGCTCGATCCCGATCATCCGGCTGATCGGCTGGAGTATGCGCTGACCACGGTTCGGCCGGTGTGCGTGCTCACTTCGGGCCTTGACCTGGAGACGGATACGGCGCGGCAAGTCCGGCTGGATCGGCTCGATCTGGCCGGGTATTCCGCTGAGCCGTTGACCGCGCTCGACCGGATCGGCACGCCGGAGCCGGAACATACCGCGTATGTGATCTTCACCTCGGGGTCGACCGGCCGTCCCAAGGGGGTGGCGGTCTCGCATGCGGCGATCGTGAATCGCCTGAGCTGGATGCAGTC
Organism: Nocardia sp. TBRC8007; assembly: GCF_056629435.1. Classification (NCBI taxonomy): domain Bacteria; kingdom Bacillati; phylum Actinomycetota; class Actinomycetes; order Mycobacteriales; family Nocardiaceae; genus Nocardia; species Nocardia sp. TBRC8007. The sequence continues at coordinate 22,119 of NZ_JBWSOR010000018.1, forward strand.
GATGTATGCGTTGGCCGCGGACGATGTGGTGCTGCAGAAGACTCCGGCTACCTTCGACGTTTCAGTGTGGGAGTTCTTCTGGCCTTTGGCTTTCGGTGCGCGTTTGGTGGTGGCGCGGTCGGACGGGCATCGTGACCCCGCCTATTTGGTGCGGGTGATCGGCGAGCAGGGCATCACCACGGTGCACTTCGTTCCCGCCATGCTCGGGGCGTTCTTGGCCGAGGCACGTGCTGTGGAGTGCGCGACACTGCGTCATGTTTTCGCTTCCGGTGAGGCGTTGCCCGCAGTGGCCGCTCAGCAGGCGCGGGAGTTGGTCGGCGCGCGGGTGCATAACTTGTATGGACCCACCGAGGCTGCTGTCGATGTCACCTATCACGAGGTGACCGATGCCGACGTAGTGTCGGTGCCGATCGGGCGACCGGTGGCCAATACCAGGGTGTTGGTGTTGGACGCTCGGATGCGGTTGGTGCCGGTCGGTGTGCCTGGCGAGTTGTATCTGGCGGGTATCCAGTTGGCTCTAGGGTATGTGGCGAGGCAGGAGTTGACCGCAGAGCGGTTCGTGGCCGACCCGTTCGGGCCTGCTGGGGCACGGATGTACCGCACTGGTGATCTGGTGGCATGGCGCCCCGATGGTGAGCTGGAATATCTGGGCCGCACCGACTTCCAAGTAAAGCTGCGCGGCCTGCGCATCGAACTCGGGGAAATCGAGTCGACGCTCACAGCGCTGGATTCCATCGCCCAGGCGGTGGTGCTGGTGCGTTCGGACGAGCGGCTGGGTGACCAGCTCGTCGCCTATCTGATCGCACCGCCTGGCCATCCGATCGATATCGAGGATGTGCGCGCGGCAGTGCGGGCCGAGCTGCCCGCTTATATGGTGCCCGTGGCGTGGGTGGTGCTGGAGGAGTTCCCAGTCAATGCTTCCGGCAAGCTGGATCGCAAGGCATTGCCCGCACCGGTATTCGAGACCGCGGAATATCGTGCTCCGGCCACCCGTGCCGAGGCGGCTGTCGCGCAGGTCATCGCGCAGCTGCTCGGTGTCGAGCAGGTCGGTGTCGACGACGACTTCTTCGCTCTCGGCGGCAATTCGCTGATCGCGACCAGGGTCGCGGCCCGGCTCGGAGCCGAGCTGAATGCCGAAATTCCGGTCCGCCTACTCTTCGAGGCGCCGACGGTGGCCGCGCTGGCCGCCAGGGCCGAACGGCTCGCAGGCACCGGCGGCAAGCCCGTACTGGTGGCGCGGCCACGTCCCGAGCGGATTCCGCTCTCGCCCGCGCAGCAGCGACTATGGTTTCTCAATCGCTTCGATCCGTCCGAGACGGTGTACAACATCGCGGTAGTGGTTCGACTCACCGGTTACCTCGACCTGGACACGCTCGCCTCCGCCCTCGGCGCTGTGGTAGGCAGGCACGAAACCCTGCGGACGGTGTATCCGGATCTCGACGGCACCGGTTACCAGTGCATTCTCCCGCCCACCCCGATACAGGAGATCCAGCGGTTGGACGGGATGGACGCGGTCGCCGAGTTCGTCGCGACCCCATTCGACCTGACCGCCGAGGCGCCGCTGCGCGTCGGTTTGGTCACCGGCTCCGACCGCGACTACTTGCTCGCCTTGGTGGTGCATCACATCGCGGCCGATGGCTTCTCCATGGGGCCATTGGCCCGCGACCTTGCCGCCGCGTACGCGGCGCACGCGACCGGCGCCGCGCCGGTCTGGCCCGAGCTCGCGGTGCAGTACGCCGACTACGCGCTCTGGCAGCGTGAAGTGCTGGGCGCAGAGGCTGATCCGGATTCGCTGGCCGCGCGCCAGCTGCGGTACTGGCGTGAAACACTGCTCTCCTTGCCCGCTCAGCTGGATCTGCCCGCCGACAGGCCGCGTCCCGCGATTGCCTCACACGCGGCGGCGAGCCTGACAATGGCACTGCCGGACGAGGTCAGCGCAGGTATCGCGGACGTGGCCGCACGTTATGCGGCCACCCCGTTCATGGTGGTACACGCCGCGCTGGCTACGGTGCTCGCCCGACTGTCCGGTACGTCCGATATCGTCATCGGTGCGCCGGTCGCAGGCCGCGGTGAAGCGGCACTGGACGATCTGGTCGGAATGTTCGTCAACACCTTGGTGCTGCGCGCCGAGGTGCCCAGCTCTGATACCTTCGCCGAGGTACTGCGCAGGGTGCGTATGGGCGACCTGGATGCCTTCGCACACGCCGATGTCCCGTTCGAGCGATTGGTCGAGGCGCTCGACCCGCCGCGATCCCAAGCGCGGCACCCGCTGTTCCAGATCGCGCTGTTCTATCAGAACCTCGCACCGATCACCGCGGAGATGGCGGGTATCACCATCACCGAACATGAACACGACTATGCGACAACCCCGTTCGATCTACAGTTGACCGTCACCGATGACGTGCTGCATTTCACCTACGCAACCGATCTGTTCGATGCCGCCACGGTCGAGTCCTTCGGTACCCGTTTGGCACGTTTACTCGCCACTGTCACTGTTGATCCGGAGCAAGTGGTCGGCGATATCGATCTGTTCGGTGTGGACGAGATGCACCGCGTAGTCGTGGAGTGGAACAATTCCACGCATACCGCGTTTGTCGCCGAAATGCTGCTCGACGAATTCGAGGCGCAGGCTGTCACAACACCAGACGAGCCCGCGTTGGTGTTCATCCCAGACAACTCGGTGGCCGCCTCGGACCAACGCACCATGAGCTATGGCGAATTGGACCGGCGCGCCAACCAGCTGGCCCGTCATCTGATCGCAGCGGGAATCGGTCCAGAAGCGCTTGTCGCGCTGTCGATTCGACGTTCGCCAGAGCTGGTAGTCGCGATGTACGCGGTACTCAAGGCCGGTGCCGCGTATGTACCGATCGATCCGGACCACCCGCCACGGCGCATCGCGCACATCCTCGACTCCGCGCGACCGGCTGCCCTGCTCACGACGACAACCGATCAGATCGGTGCGGACGATACCCTCGCGACCGTCCTGGTCGACCGAGTCGTGCTGGATAGTTACTCCGCCGAGCCGATCGCGGCCGAAGAGCGCACCGCGCCGATCCACCCACAGCACCCGGCTTATGTGATCTTCACCAGCGGATCCACCGGGAAGCCCAAGGGTGTGAGTGTTTCGCACGCCGCGATCGTCAATCAGATGACCTGGATGCTATCGCAATACCAGCTCACTGCCGAGGATGTTTATCTGCAGAAGACCGCGACCACCTTCGACGTGTCGCTGTGGGGTTACTTCCTCCCGTTGCGTATCGGCGCCACATTGGTGCTGGCCGCTCAGGACGGCCATCGCGATCCTGGTTACCTCACCGAGGTAATCGCCGGAAAACAGGTGACAGTAACCGATTTCGTCCCCTCGATGCTCAACATCTTCGCCGGGCATGTCGCCGCTGCGGGTCAGCGGGCTCGGCTCGACTCATTACGCATGGTATTCGTGATCGGTGAAGCGCTGCCCGCTGAAGCGGTGCGTGCCTTCGGTGCGGTGAGTGCCGCCCGGTTGCACAATCTGTACGGGCCGACCGAGGCGGCGGTGAGTATCACCTATCGTGATGTCACCGGCGAGCATGAGCGCACCGTCCTGCCGATCGGAAACCCCGAGTGGAACAGCCGAGTCTATGTGTTGGATTCGCGGTTGTGCCCGACGCTACCCGGAGTATCGGGCGAGCTCTATCTCGCGGGCATCCAGCTGGCCCGCGGTTACCACGGCAGGCCGGATCTGACCGCGGACCGCTTCGTAGCCAACCCGTTCGGCGCGCCGGGGGAGCGGATGTACCGTACCGGCGACCTGGTGCGTTGGGAATGCGATGGCGGTACTGCCGAACTGGTATATCTGGGCCGGACTGACTTCCAGGTGAAATTCCGCGGCCAGCGCGTCGAACTCGGCGAGATCGAAGCCGCGCTCGCCGCGGTGCCCGGTGTGGCTCAGGCCGCGGCACGGGTGGTCGCCACCGCTACCGGCGATGATCACCTGGTCGGCTACCTCACCGCCCAGCCGGGTGGCATGGTGTCCGATACCGAGGTGCTGCGCTCCGCCGCGGCAACGCTGCCGTCGTACATGCTCCCTTCGGCACTGGTCACTCTGGCGGAGTTCCCGCTCAACGCTTCTGGCAAGCTGGACCGGAAGGCATTGCCTGACCCCGTCTTCGATCGGGTGATCTACCGTGCCCCCGTCACACCTGCCGAGCGGCTGGTAGCTGAGGCTTTCGAGGCGGTCCTCGGTACCGGGCCGGTCGGCACCGAGGACCATTTCTTCGCGCTGGGCGGCAATTCCCTCAGTGCTACCCGAGTGCTGTCCCGGCTCGCCGAACGGCTCGGCCGCCGGGTTCCGGTGCGGTTGCTGTTCGAGGCGCCGACCGTACGCGCGCTGGCCGTAATGCTCACCGAGGAAGCCATCGCGACCGAGCAGGTGGTGCCACTGGTCGCCGGGGTGCGGCCGGACCTGATTCCGCTGGCACCGGTGCAACGCGGCATGTGGTTCCTCAACCGGCTCGACCCGGCCTCGCCCGCGCACAACATCCCGGTCGCGCTGCGAATCGTGGGTGAAATCGATGCGGCGACCCTGCGTGCCGCGTTCGACGATGTTGTCGCACGGCATGAGACGTTGCGCACGATATATCCGGTCGACGCGGCCGGAATCGGCCATCAGGTGATCCTGCCTTCGGACGCCACGGGGGTGCGCTTGGCGGTCGAAGCGCTCGGCGATAGTCCGCTGGATGACCGGATCGCCGAATTCCTCGGTGCGGGTTTCGATGTCACCACCGAGGTACCAATGCGTGCGGTGTTGTTGCGTGAGCATCGAACCAGCCATGTGCTGGTCGCGGTCGTGCACCACATCGCGGCGGACGGCTACTCGATGGGCCCGCTGCTGCGGGATCTGCTGGCTGCCTATCTCGCCCGCACACTCGATACCAGCCCGCACTGGCCCGAGCTCCCGGCACAGTATGCCGACTATGCCCTGTGGCAGACCGCCGATCTGGAAACATCTAGCGCACAGCAGCTCTCGTACTGGACCGAGACGCTGCGCGCACTGCCCGACGATCTCGAACTGCCCACCGACCGCCCCCGCCCCGCCGTCGCGAGCAAACGCGGCGCGAGTGTACGGGCCAGGATCGGTAGCCCGGTCGCGCTCCAGGTGCGCGAACTCGCGGCGCGGTGCGATGCGACATCGTTCATGGTGATGCACGCGGCGCTTACGGTTTTGCTGTCCCGGCTGACGGGCGCCGATGACATCCCGATCGGTACTCCAGTGGCCGGACGCGGTGCGGCGGCATTGGATGAGCTGGTCGGTATGTTCGTCAACACCGTGGTACTGCGTACCCGTCCGGATCAGGACCGTTCTTTCCTCGATCTGCTCGAGCAGACCAAGGCGGTCGACCTCGCCGCGTTCGGGCACGCGAGCGTGCCGTTCGACCGGGTGGTCGACGAACTCGGTGTCGAGCGTTCGCAGGCCAGGCATCCGCTGTTCACCGTGGCGCTGAGCTACCTGAACGTCGGCGCAGGTGCCGTCACCGTGCCCGGACTCGAGCTCACTGCGGTCGAATTCGACGAGCCGGTGGCCCGGTTCGATCTGCAATTCACCGTGGCTGCCGAACCGGACGCCGACGGACACCTGGCGGTCGAACTGGACTACGCCACCGATCTGTTCGACGCGGACACCGCCGCGGCCTTGCTGCGCCGCTTCGGCAGACTGCTCGGCTCCCTCACCGCAGCGCCCGAGCTGCCGATCGCCGCGGTCGATATGCTGGCGCCCGCCGAACGCGCCGAGGTGCTCGACCACCGGGGCGGCGCGCCGGTACCGCCCAGCACGCTGGCCGAGATGATGGCCGCGGCGGTGGCCTTCGATCCCAGTGCGGTCGCACTCATCGAGGATGCGCGGCAGCTGAATTATCTGGAGCTGGACGCGCAGTCGTCCCGCCTGGCGCGCATGCTCATCGGATACGGTCTCGGCGCCGAGGATGTCGTGGCGGTGGCGGTGCCGCGGTCGATCGATTCCATGCTCGCGGTCTGGGCAGTGGCCAAAACCGGCGCCGCGTTCGTTCCGGTCGATCCGACCTACCCGGCCGAGCGCATTACGCATATGCTCTCGGACTCCGGCGCGGCGCTAGGCGTGACGATCACCGCTTGCCATGCCGCATTGCCCGGCGCGGTCGACTGGCTGGTGCTGGATGCACCTGCCACCGTCGACCGGATGCGCAGGCACAGCGCGGCTGGGCTGAGCGCCACCGAACTGATCCGTCCCGTGCGGGTGGGCAATCCGGCATGGATGATCTACACTTCCGGCTCGACCGGAACCCCTAAAGGGGTTCTCGCCACCCATGGTGGCCTCGCCGGGGTGGCCCGCGCCCAGCGGGATCGGTACCAGGTCACCGCGGCCGCCCGCGTCCTGCACGTGGCCTCGCCTAGTTTCGACGCGTCCATGCTAGAGCTGCTGTTGGCTCTGTCGGCGGGCGCGGCGATGGTGATCGCGCCCGCGGGTAGCTACGGCGGCGCCGAGCTCACCGCGCTGATCCGCGATCAGCGGGTGACGCACGCGTTCCTCACCCCCGCAGTGCTGTCGACACTGGACCCGGCCGAGCTGGGTTGTCTGCGTCAGCTCACCGTCGGCGGCGAATCCTATGGTCAGGACACCGTGCGGCGTTGGGCGAGTGGGCGATCGTTCTACAACACCTATGGCCCGACCGAGACCACCATCATCACCACGATCAGCGCGGCGCTACGGTCGGAGGACCCACTCGAGCTGGGCACGCCGATCCACGGTATGTCAGCGGTAGTGCTGGATAGCAGGCTGCGGCCGGTGCCGGTCGGCGTTACCGGTGAGCTGTACCTGCGTGGTCCCGGCCTGGCCAGGGGATACCATGCGCGAGCCGGGCTTTCGGCTTCTCGCTTCGTCGCCGATCCCTACGGTTCAGCGGGTGGACGGCTGTACCGGACCGGCGATCTGGTGCGCTGGACTCGTTCCGGTGCCATGCGGTACGTGGGACGTTCCGATTATCAGGTGAAGGTGCGGGGACTGCGCATCGAGCTCGGTGAGATCGATGCCGTGCTCGCGGCGCACGAGGCGGTGGATGTCGCGGTCACCGTGGGCCATACCGATTCCTCGGGTGTGGTCTGTCTGGTCGCCTATGTCGTCGCGACGCCGGGTCGGACGATCGACATCGCCGCCTTGCTCGCTCATGCCGCCCGCTCGCTCGCGGCGTACATGCTGCCGAGCAGCGTGTTGGTGCTCGACGAGCTGCCCCTGACACCGGTCGGCAAGTTGGATCGCAAGGCATTGCCGCGGCCCGAGCTGCGTGCCGCGCCATTCCGTGCGCCGCGCACCGCGGTCGAGCAGGTGGTGGCGCAGACCATTGCCGAGGTACTCAGCCTCGACGGTGCGGTGAGCTTGGACGACGACTTCTTCGCCCGCGGCGGCAATTCATTGACCGCGACCCAGCTATCCGCCCGGCTCGCGGACCGGCTCGAAGTCGGCGTCGGTGTCCGTCTGGTGTTCGAGCACCCCTCTGTCGCCGCCTTGGCCCAGGCCTTGGAGACCGCTTCTGGGGAAGGTTCGCGTCCCGCGCTGGTCCGGCGGCCTGACACCGGTCCGGCACCGCTTTCGCTCGCCCAGCAGCGCATGTGGTTCCTCAACCGGCTCGATCGGCAGTCCACCGCCTACAACATCCCGCTGGCGGTGCGCCTGATCGGCGAGCTGGATGTGGCCGCGCTCAACGCCGCGATCGGGGACGTTGTCGCCCGCCACGATGTGTTGCGCACTGTGTACCCACAGCACGAGTCCGGACCAATGCAGGTTGTGCTGCCCGCCGCGACGAATACACCGGTACTGGTGCCCATCACCGTTCCCGTCGATGACCTCGGCGCGGCGGTCGCCGACTTCGTCGGTGGTGGTTTCGATGTCACCGAGACCATCCCGGTGCGCGCCAGGCTGTTCGCCCCGGTCGACGATCACGCCGACGCCGATAAGGCGACCACGGATACCGAGCACGTGCTCGTGGTGGTCGTGCACCATATCGCCGCGGACGGCTCGTCGCTGCTGCCACTGGCCCGTGATGTCATGATCGCTTACGCCGCGCGTAAACAGCACACCGAGCCGGACTGGTCCCCACTGCCGGTGCAGTACACCGACTTCAGCCTGTGGCAGCGCGAAATGCTCGGCGCGGAGGACGATCCCGACTCGCTGTTGTCGCGCCAGATGCGGTTCTGGAACGCCGCGTTGGCGGATCTGCCCGCACAGCTGACCGTGCCCACCGATCGCCCCCGTCCTGCGATTGCCTCCACCAGGGGCAGGCACGTCGATTTCACGATCGACGCGGCGGTTCAAGCCCAGCTGATCGAACTCGGCCGAGCGTCGGGGGCGACCCTGTTCATGGTGATGCATGCCGCGTTCGCGGTGCTACTCGCCCGCTTGTCCGGTACAGGGGACATCGCGGTGGGCACTCCGGTCGCCGGGCGTGGGGCACCCGAACTCGACGAGGTGGTCGGCATGTTCGTCAATACCCTGGTGTTGCGTGCGCAGGTCGAGGCGGGCGCCGGATTCGCCGACCTGCTCGGGCAGGTCCGCGACACCGATGTCGCGGCCTTCGCGCATGCCGATGTGCCCTTCGAGCGGTTGGTCGAGGTGCTCAATCCGGAGCGCTCCACCGCGCGGCATCCGTTGTTCCAGATCGGCTTCTCCTTCCACAATCAGGCGGAGGCCGACTTCGCCCTGGACGGTTTGACCGTCACCGCGGCCGATTTCGAGTCCGAGGTCTCCCAGTTCGACTTGCACCTGGTCATCACCGACCGCTACGGCCCAGACGGGTCTCCTGCGGGCATGGCCGCCTCGATCACCTACGCCACGGCCCTGTTCGACGAGACCACAGTCGCGGGCTTCGCCACTCGCCTGCAGCGGCTGCTGCTCGAAGTCTGCGCGGCTCCTGAGCGGCCGGTCGGTGATCTCAGCTGGTTGGATCCGGTGGAGACCGAGCGCATGCTGATCACCTGGAACCGAGCCGAGCGCAGCTTCGTCCCGGCCACACTGTTGTCGGCTTTCGAGAAGCAGGTCGCCCGGACACCAGAGGCCATCGTGATTGTCGACGGCACCCGGATGGTGACCTACCGGGAGTTCGGCGCGCGAGTCAATCGCCTGGCTCGGGTACTCATCGGGCGCGGTATCGGCCCGGAGACGCGGGTAGCGCTGGCTATCGGCCGTAGTGTCGATTTGCTTGTCGCGATGTACGCGGTAGTGACGGCAGGCGGTGCCTACGTGCCGCTGGACCCGGCGCATCCACCGGAGCGCACCGCGCGGGTGTTGGCCGCCGCGAACCCGCACCTGGTGCTCACCTCGGCGCGGGCACGGATGTCGCCCGCGACGATAATGGAATACGGCGTGGTGCTGGATATCTCGACGGTAGATGACACCGGTGCCGACCGTCCGATACGAGACGAGGAGCGGATCGCGCCGCTGTCGCAGGCGAATGTCGCATACATCATCTTCACCTCCGGATCGACCGGCACTCCGAAGGGCGTGGCGGTGCCGCATGCCGCGATCGCGCATCAGCTGGACTGGATGCAAGCGGAATACGCGCTCGGCTCCGAGGACGCGATCGCGCTGATCACCTCCGCTGCCTTCGACTTGTCGGTGTGGGAGTATTGGTGGGCGCCGCGCACCGGAGCCAGGATCGTGCTCGCTCCCCAGGACGCGCAGCGCGATCCCGCTGGGCTGCTCGATCTGGTGCGCCGAGCAGCGGTGACCACGCTGACTCTGGTGCCGTCACTGCTGGCGATGCTGGCCGAAGCTTCCGGCGCACAACCGCTGCCCGCGTCGCTGCGCCGAATGCTGGTCATCGGTGAGGCGCTGCCCGCTGTGACGGTGCGGCGGATCGAGGCGCTCACCTCGGCCCGAATCGACAACCTCTATGGGCCGACCGAGGCCGCGGTGTCGGTGACCCGGTTCCGGACCAGTGCGAACAGTAAGCATGCGGTGACGCCGATCGGCACACCAGAATCCGGTAATCAGGTCTACGTGCTCGACGACCGGCTGCACCCCGTTCCCACAGGGGTGACCGGTGAGCTGTACCTGGGCGGTGCGCAGCTGGCCCGCGGCTATCATGACAAGGCCGAACTGACCGCGGAGCGGTTCGTCGCGAATCCGTTCGACGTCTCTGGCACGCGCTTGTACCGGACCGGCGATATGGTGCGCTGGGGTATCGATGGCAACCTCGAGTACGTCGAGCGGCGCGATTTCCAGGTGAAGGTGCGCGGCTACCGCATCGAACTCGCCGAGATCGAGCACGCGTTGCGCGCACGTCCCGAGGTGGCCGAGGCAATCGTCATCGCGTACGGCACCGGCGGCGACAATGCGGTACTGGCGGGCTATTTCACCGCGACGCAGCGGCTCGATCCGGGCGAACTGCGTGCCGCATTGGCGGATACCCTGCCGAGCTATATGGTTCCCGCGATACTGCGGCAGCTGGAATCGTTGCCGCTCACCGCGAATGGCAAGGTTGATCGGGCCGCGCTGCCGCGACCAGATCTTGGCGTGACAGAATTCCGCGCTCCCGATACCGAGCTGGAACATCAAGTGTGCGCGGTCTTTGCCGAGGCGCTCAGCGCTGAACGGATCGGCCTGGATGACAACTTCTTCGAACGCGGCGGCAATTCGTTGCTGGCCACCCGGCTGGCAAACGGACTGAGTACCGCACTCGGCGAACAGATCCCGGTGCTCTGGTTGTTCACCGCGCCGACACCGGCCCGCCTGCTCGCTCACCTGGAGCAACACCGGTCCGGCCGTGGCCGGGTCGATGCGGCCGCCGCGTTCGATGTGGTGCTGCCCCTGCGTACCGGCGGTGCGCGTGAGCCGTTGTTCTGCATCCATCCTGCCGGTGGCGTGGCCTGGTCGTTCGCGGGCCTCGCCGCCCATCTCGACCCCGATCGGGATGTGTACGGCATCCAGTCGCCGGTGTTGAGTGCCGAGATGGCCTTGCCCGATTCCATCGAGGCCTGGGCACGCCGGTATGTCCAGGAGATTCGTGCTGTGCAACCGGAGGGCCCGTACCACCTGCTGGGATGGTCGCTCGGCGGTGTGCTCGCTCACGCTGTAGCCGTGCAACTGCAGGAGCAGGGACAGCGGGTGGCGGTGCTGGCCATGATGGACAGCCCGCTTCGTGTCGCCGTGGCCCAGGATGTGGCAGCGCCGGTCGCCGATCTGCTCGGCGGATTGCTCGGCGAAGCGGCCGACGACGATGACGCCGAGCTGGATTTGTCCCAGCTCGCGCGCCGGATCGCGGCGCTGCCGGAGCCGTTCGCCTCGTTCGGCGCCGAACGCCTTGATCGGGTCTTGGCCGCGGGAGCCGGGTCGCTGGAGTTGATCACGCGGTACCGTCCGCGCCCGTACAAGGGCAATCTCGTGTATTTCACTGCCGCGCTCGACGACCCGACCGGCGCCACCGGCGCGGTGAGCTGGGCAGACGCGGTGGACGGCACCGTGCACAACCATGCGGTACATGCCTCGCACTGGCGGATGACCTCGCAGGACGCGCTGGCCAGGATCGGTCACGTCCTCGCCGAGGCATTGGCCGATGCCGACCAGTCCTAGATTCCCCCAACTCTGACTCGACCAGGAATGAGGAACTCGAATGAACAACCCGTTCGATGACAATGACGCCCAGTTCTATGTTCTGATCAACGAAGAGGGAGAACATTCGCTGTGGCCGGTCTTCGCCGCCGTTCCCGGCGGTTGGACTATCGCCCACGGAGCCGCTGACCGCACGTCGTGTCTGCGGTATGTACAGAGTCATTGGGTGGACATGCGCTCGAAGTCGCTCGTTGATGCAGTGCCGGACAAGGTGAACTGATCGTCTGCGTCCAATGCGTGCGACTTTCGTGCTGTACCGACTCGCAGTGCCGACGGGGATTTCGCATGGAGGAACGGCGTTGCGGTACAAGCAGGCCCATCAAGTGCCTGTCGACCTTCGCGACCTTTGCCCTCTCGCACTGTCGAGCTCCGGGTCCGTATCGCGGATGCGGACACAGGCGGTGCGGGTTCGGCGAGTGCCGGTACCCTACGCGGCCGTGTCCGCCGCCGCGACTACACCGGGACGCCATTTCCGGTTGTATCGGTTGTGGCTCTGCCGAGCTGTGTGGCGACGGTCCGAGGAGATGTCGGCCGTGCCACACAGTCCAGCGTTCGGGGCCTGCGCTCAAATCGTGATACCGAGTATGCCGGTGGGGCTGGTGGCGACCACGGTGGGGGTCGCTGTGCCGGTGATCGGCGCTGAAACTACCTGACTGGTGCCAGGGTTGGTGATGAATAGGGTGCTGCCGGAGGCGGTGATATCTGCAGGACCCAGCAGGCCGGTCACCAGAGGAGTCGCCGCGCCCCCGGTGACCGGTACCGTCGACACCTGAGTGGCTCCGCTCTCGCAGAGGTAGAGGAGATTGCCGACCCGGATGAGACCTGCGGCATTGATCAGACCGGATGCCAGCAGGGCTGGTGTGCCACCGGCCTGCGGCACCGAATACACATTGCCGGGGTTGATGACATCGGTGAAGAACAGCAGGCCGCCGTAGGTGTAGGGCAGTGCGTTGCTGGTGCCGTCCAGGGAGGTGACGGTGACCCCGACGGTACCGGTGCCTGGTGGGGCGATGGCGTTGATCTGGGTGTCGGAGATGATGGTGAAGGTGGTCGCTGTCGCCCCGAACCGTACGGTCAAGGGGCCGGTGAATCCGCTGCCGAAGATTTCCACTGTGTTGCCGCCGGATTCGGGACCGGAGATCGGGTTGAGCGCGGTGAGCACGGGTGGTGCCAGCAGCGCCGCCGCGATCGGGGCGAGCCCCGATTGGGTCGATATCCCGTCGGTGATGCCGAATATGATGCCGGTGGGGTTGGTGGCGACCACGGTAGGGGTGGCGGTGCCGGTGATCGGCGCCGATACCACCTGGTTGGTGCCCTGATTGGTGATGAACAGGGTACTGCCGGAGACGGTGATATCCGTAGGGGACGCTAGTCCGGTCACCAGCGGGGTCGGTGTGCCACCGGTTGTCGGTACCGTCGACACCCGAGCGGCCCCGACCTCGCAGATGTAGAGGAGGTTGCCGACCCGGACGAGACCTGCGGGAACGCTCAGTCCGGTCGCCAGCGGGGTCGGTGTGCCCCCGGTCTGCGGTACCGAATACACGTTGCCGGAAAGTGCGACGCCATCGGTGAAGAACAGTAGGCCTGCGCCGTTGTAGGTGTAGGGCAACGGATTGCTGGTGCCGTTGAGCAGGGCGGCGACGGTGACCTCGACGGTGCCGGTGCCTGGTGGGGCGATGGCGTTGATCTGGGTGTCGGAGATGATGGTGAAGGTGGTCGCTGTCGCCCCGAACCGTACGGCCAGCGGTCCGGCTCCGGCGAATCCGCTGCCGAGGATCTGTACGGTGTTGCCACCGGAAGTGGGGCCGGAGCTGGGGTTGAGCGAGGTGAGCACAGGCGCCATCGGGGGCCTCCTAAAGAATTAAAATCGTTGTTATGCAAAGCTTTTCGAGGTTATTGCATCTCCTCTGTATTCAGTAACTCACTGGCGGTGGCAGTTTCGCAATGAAACTATGGTGGCAGTTTCGCAACAATCCCGGTTCATGGCCTCGGATCTACGACCAGCTGGTTTCGGGAGGTAACAGTGGTTGCCCGGCAGTGGGTATCGGGGCACGGATGCGACATTCGGGATATTCGACTACAGGGCAGTTCTGTGCATACCGCCGGTGTGACATATCGTCGAGGATTGAAAGAGTATGATGCGCAAAAGGATTGACATCGCTGATGCGGATCGGATGAACTCGATTCGGCATCTGCGCCGGATCTGCATCCGACTGCTGCCGGGGCACGTACTCGAGGCTGTACGAACCCATCGGCTCGCCGGAAACCGACCGTGAGCAATGAGTCCCGGAGTCCGGCTCGAGTAGTGACGGGCAGTGCTACGCCATCCGATCTCGGTGAGGATTTCGGTCAGGACAGTCCCGGTCAGTTCGACCCACCGACCGGGGCGGAACGCGTTAGCCTGGCGGTTCTGTATTCATGGCAAGGCGGCTTCGCCGTAGCGCGCGATACGTTGTTCGATGTTCTGCGCGGTGCGGCGCACCTGCTCGCCCAGTGCGCGGATGGCGGGACCGTCTAGGGTGGCGAAGACAGTGGCCATCACCGCCATGGGCACTGTGGCATCGGGATTGTGGATCGGTGCGGATATCGTGGCGATGCTGTAGGCCGAGCCGTCAGCCAATTCGTCTTCCAGGACGTCGATAACGGAGAGCTCGGCGTAGGCGCGGGCAAGTTGTGTGGTGATCTCATCGACCTCGCCGTCGGCGCTGAGCGCGCGTAGTGCGGTGTAGACACGCACATACTGGGGGGTGAGCCGTTCCACGATGAAGCCGCGGTGGCGGATCTCGGTGAGCACGGCTGCCATGCGCTGCTGGAACCTGTGGCTAGGTGTTCCGATTGCCTGCAGCCACTCGTGCTGTGCATCAGCGCTCGACCAAGCGATGTAGTCGCGTCCGATCGGGGCTACGAACGGGGTGCGCATACCACGCTTGATCCTCGGCCCGCGTGGGCATTCGCCGACGGTATCGATGACTACCAGGGTCGCGCCCTCCCGACGAGCCAGCGAAACCTGAGTGTTGGTGGCGGTGGCCAGTTGCCGCAGATCGGCCCGATGCAGCTGGGCGCTATCCGGCCTGGCCAGTCTGGTCATGGCAGGCCCCCAGGTATAGCGGGCTGTCGCAGGATCTCTGATCACCCACTCGCGGGTAGCCAGTGTGGTCAGGATAGCGTGCCCCGTGGCCCGGCTGATGTCCAGGCTGCGGCAGATCTCGGCCAGAGAGAACTGTTTGGCCGGCTCGCGACCGAGCAGTTCCAGCACCGCGATCACCCGCTCGGTGGGCGCTGACGAGCCTTGACTCGGGGGCGGGGCCGGGGCTACCTTATTTGTCATATTATCGAACTTTATGTCGATATTTCGACATTAACAAGCGGTCGGTGGAGACGCTGATGAGTGAGGCAATGGCGGTGCGCGACCGGCACTGACTGCTTGGGATCGCATGACTGTCGAGATGATTGCGAGCTACACATGATCACACTGACCAGGTCCGGCCAGGGCACAACCGCGCCCGCCGTCGCCGAACAGCGTCGGGTGTCGGCGTTGACCTGGCGAGCCTTCGGCATATGGACTGCGATCTTCTGGGGCGCGACCGCAGTTTTCGCGATGCTCTTCTATGTGGGAGTCCTCGACTTCACCACAAGCACCAAAGCTTCGCTCTACGGCACCAGCATTTGGCTCAATGGGTGGTTCATCCCGTTGTTGCTACCGGGAGCCAAGCGGCGGCCACGGCGGGCGCTGTTGCACGAATGCCTGGTTTTATGGATGCTCTCCTATGTGCTGACGAATCTGCTTTGGGAGATTCCGTGGGTGGTCTTCTCCCCCATCGTTTTCCACGATCTGCACACGCTGAACGACATCGTCGCGCAGACCGAATGGATGCGGGAAAACGTCTTGCACATGTACTGGTGGGACCTCGCCTCGTTCGGCTCGGTCGACCTCAGGACAGTCAACCACAATTCGACTTTCTTCGCGCTGGAGATCTTCGCTTTCCTCAATCTCGCCGAGTCCCTGATCTTCTGGCGTCTGAACAAGAAACGCTCTCCGCTGCGCTATCTGATTCCGGTGCTCGGCGCCGGAATACCGGTCGCGGCTACCTTCATCTTCTCGTTCAGCGAGGTGTTCAACGGTTTCGAGAACTTGCCCGGCGGCGTTGCCGACACCCTCCTTGCGTTGGTATGGACGCAATACCAGTACGTGGTCTTCCCGATCGTCTTCGGGTACCTGGGCGGCAAACTCCTGTTAGAGGATTGGCGCTATACCAGGGTCGCGGCGACCGGGCTGCCGGACTCCGGTCAGGCCACCGCGTAGTACGAAGCTGGTTGCCTGTGCTGCTATGGCCACCGCGTCCATCGGATTGCGGCACCGGCAACGCAGGCGACCTTTATCACGTCGTGAACATGGGTCCGGCCGAGCTGTGCCCGATCGCGCGGTGACTGCCGTGCACTCGGCTACGACACGCGCGACATGCACCGGAGTGGCGCTGATACACCGCTCCGGTGGGCATAGCCTCAGACAATCTCCACTGAGTCCGAATCCACTCCGAGCTCGAGAAGGGGTCAGAATGTCACACAACACCGTGCCCACCAAGGACGGTTGTGAGCTGGCTTACCGCGATACCGGAGGACATGGCATTCCTTTGGTGCTCCTGCACGGCTGGTCTCAATCTCGAGCCGTCTTCGATCGGTTGATCGAGCAGCTACGCCCCGGCCGCCGGATCATCAGCTACGACATGCGTAACCACGGCCGATCCGGCCGCACCGACAACGGCGCCAGGATCAGCGCGCTCGCGGCAGACCTCGATCATCTGCTGCATCACCTCGGTATCGACCGCGCCGATCTGTTCGGGCATTCCATGGGCGCCTCGGTGCTCTGGTCCTATCTGGAACTGTTCGGCCCCGATCGGGCGCGCAGCCTGATCCTCGTCGACCAGCCCGCAGCCTGCGTCGCTCAACCCTGGCTGCGGCCGGCCGAAGCCGAACAGGCAGGCGTCCTCTTCGACTTCCCCGGTGCGGGCGCGTTCGCCGCTTCCCTGCTCACCGATACCGCGCCGCGCACCCGCCGTGAGTTTCTCGCCGACATGCTCACCGATCATATTTCCCCCGATGATTTCGAATGGCTCTACCAGCAGAACCTGCTGTTACCCATGCCGTGGGGCGCCCGTCTGCTCATCGAACACCTCATGCAGGACTGGCGTGACTTTCTGCCTCGGATCACCACACCCACCTTGGTCATCAGCGCCGAGGTCGGCAATATCGCCTCCGGCTCACAAACCTGGCTCGCATCGCGCATCCCCGGTGCCGAACTGCATGTCATCGCGGAAAGCGAAGGCGGTGCCCACTTCGCCTTCTATGAATCACCCCATCACTTCGCCACGATCCTCGACAACTTTCTCGACCGCGTGCCCGGATAGCAGCCCCACATCGCCGTTGTTCGCGCGCGCCGTATCGGCTGTGCTACAGGGTGCAAAGCCTCGGTCTCGGTCGATCCGCTCTCAGCGGGTGACTATTTCATCGGCAATTCGGGCCAGGGCATGATGTCGTCGATATGGTTCTCCAGCTGTGTCGCAATACTCAACGCAGCGGTTTTCGCCGTTTCGAACACATCCGGCGTGGCGGGACCCAGATCCTCTCCACTCGCGGTGACCTTGACCTCGAGGTTCCGCACGCGGAAGATCACCCGTGAGAACGCCCCGTTCGTGCCGAGTTGTGCGGCTGTTTCCTGGTGGGCGCTATCGCCGAGTAGCGGTACCGGCACCGCTTTAGGAGGCCGATAGAAAGCCTTTGTCGCAAGGGTAAATTCTACAGCTACATGTCGTTCCAGAAGAGCTGGGTCTCCAGCCGAGTAGCGAATGCGATACACTGTGCATTCGAGCTGGTTGACCTCGATATCCTGTATATTCTTCTCTTCGTCGAGATTTCCTGGAAGGTCCGGATTCAAGATATCTGCAAGGAATTCTCGAGTAGGCACTACGATCTGCTCGCGAATTGGCTGGCAATCTTTCGGCACTGCGCGATAGATCAGTTCCTGAGGTTGCTGGTCGACCGTCGTGGAGCAGCCGACGAGCACCGTCGCGACAGCTACTGTCACCGATATGCCGATAGGCTTGAAAATACTCTTGCAGGGTTCCCGAATGTACCGAATTTTTATGTTCACGACGGGGTTCCCCAGCTCGGTCCAGTAGGGTTGCGAGGTTGCCAGCCGGTGACGTCCAAGGCGTCGGTAGCGATCGCGGCGGGTACCGCGACCTCTCCGGCCCTGGTGATGATCGCGTCCATGGTTCCTGCCAGGTTGTTCTGGTACGTGATTATCGAATCCAGGACGTTTCCGGTCTCTTCCATGAACTGTCCCAGCGCCTGGAGGATGCTCGACGCTATGCTCCCGCCATCCAGTGTCAGCGTTTCCATGATTTCCTCGAGCAGGCCGCCTGCGAGTTCGGCAACGATGGCCGCGTACTTCGTGATGTGACCAATAGCGGTCGCGTAGTTCTGGGTCACCAATGCGCTGAATTTATTGATCTCGTCGGCGATCTCTTTGATGACCGCTCTCTGTTCTGGTGTCATCGTCAGAAGGTTGTCGAGATATTCGACAGCGGCGTCCTTCGCACTGCCATTCCATCGTGCGTTCACGGATGCCCGTGCGGTTGTCAGCCCGTTCCCGTCGTCGCTTCCGTCGATCGACTGCGTCAATTCCGACACTGCCTTCTGCCATGCCGCGAGGACAGTGGAAACCAGGTTCGGGTTTCCGAGCATCTTGCGGATCAGCTCGACCTGCTCTCGGACGGCTGTGTTGCCGACTTTCTCAGCGGTGGTGACGAGCGTGGCCGCTTGATTGTAGGGAAAGGTGAGTTCGGTCGCCAAGCCGAAGGGATTCTTGTCTGACGGAATCGCGTAGCCTTGTCGCGTCTTCGATCCCACGTCAGTAGCCTAATTGTGCGTCGATGAAGCCGAATTTACGATAGTACTCGGTGTCGACACTTTCGAAGTGAGTTGCACACGTTTCCATTCCCGAGGCCGCTGAGGCAATAGAATTCGAGCCAGAGATCAGTTTCCCGACCAGGGTATCCGATGCAGTGTTGAATTTTGTCACGATATCTGTGCCGAAGTATCCGAGTGCATCACCATCCATGGGAGCGTCCGAGATAGCCTTTTTTGCTTCATTCCAGTGCTCGGCTGCCTGTTTAACCTCCACCGCCTGTAATTTCAATGCCGCCGGACACACGCGAAAATCTGTATCAGCCAAAGTCTTTTCCCCTGTTCACATCTGAACCACGTACTGCTCTAGGTTGCGCTGCTGTGGAGTTCAGCGCTGCGATCAGGGCGGTCAGTACGTCGTTCTCGTTCGACTCGGATACCTCATAGGCCTCGAGCTGAATCGAGCGGAGAGCGCCGGTCCCGTCTACGGTGACAGTTCCATACTCGATACCGGTGTAGTGGTCGGTTACCGGCACCCGATGCCGCTGCGCGATTCGTCGCGCGGTGCGTGTTCCCGACCGGATATCGGTGATCAACTCGTCCCAGTCGCGATTCATCTCCTGGACAAGGTGATATAGCCGATCGAAGTCGGTCACGCCATCCTCCTTCCGGACGGACTCGTCGCACTGCCGGGGCCACGCAGGTCGTCCAACAGTTCGTACGCTTCGGGAAAGGCTTGGGCGAAGCGCCTGGTCATTTCCTCCGAGGCCTTCGAACGCGCGCGATCCACCGCTTGCACAATCGAGTCGCATACCTTGTCGAGATCGTCTGCGAGCGCCCACGCCGGCCGATTCCGGTCACCGAACCCTTGCGCCAGAGCGATATCGGTCACGGTGCCGGTGCCGGAGACCCACGCCGTGACCGCACCATCGTTCGACGTGGCCGTGAAGGACAGTTCTCCGCTGTCATTTTCGATTTTCGTCGTACGGCACAGCGCCACCGCGAGCTGCTCTTCGCTCTGCGCCTGCAGACGGCGCAACTCTTCGCGCGCATAGTCCATGGAGCCCCCCGGAGGTAGTCGATTCGCGTCAGCGATCATCGTCTTCGCTCGAGGCGGATGTCAACCCGAAACGCGGAGAGCTGCGAATTCCCGGCTGCCAGAATATGAGAAGGCGCAGTGTTCCGGGTGGCGACGGTGATCCGTCGATCGCACCGCCGTCGCCTGCCCGGTCGTCCTCACGCCAAGTCGGTCGCGATGATCTGTTCGATATTGCGTTCGGCGAGGGCCGCGATTGCCAGGAGGGGATTGACACCGAT
The DNA here is from genome assembly GCF_056629435.1 of Nocardia sp. TBRC8007. Lineage (NCBI taxonomy): Bacteria > Bacillati > Actinomycetota > Actinomycetes > Mycobacteriales > Nocardiaceae > Nocardia > Nocardia sp. TBRC8007. The sequence goes on from NZ_JBWSOR010000018.1 coordinate 41,959, forward strand.
ATTTCCCGGAATCAAGGAACCGTCCATAACGTAGAGGCCGGAGTATCCGTGCAGCCTTCCGTAATCATCGGTGGCCTGTCCGAGCACGCATCCGCCCAAGGGGTGATATACGAAGTCATCGCCCCAGATCTTGTAGACACCGAATAGATCGGTGCGGTAGATCGTGCCTGCTTTGGAATTGATGGCGTCGAAGACCCGTTTGGCCGCTTTGATCGATGGCTGGGTGTAGGACGATTGCCAAGAGAGATCCACCTTTCCGGTGGACGAGTTATAGGTGAACTCGGCGCGGTTGGGGTTGTCGGTGATTGCCAGATAGAGGTTGACGCCGTTCTCGGTACCGGTAGGGAACGGTGCGATTTCGGCGAATACCGGCCCTTGGGGATCGGCCCAATTGTCGATGCCCATGCACGGAATCGTCGACTGTAATGCGCCGGTGAGATGCCAACCGGCCCTGGCTACCATCACGTTGCCGTTATTGCCCCAGCCGGTGCCGACCGTACCGGCCAGATTCGGCAGTTCACCCTGCGCCTTCATCGTGACCAGCAGCTTGCTGGTGCCGACGCTGCCCGCCGCGAAGATCACTTTATCGGCGACCACGGTTTTGGTCGCCAGGGTATTGCCGAGGACGTCGCTTTGGGTGATGGCCACTGTGTAGCCGTTCGCGGCCGGTGTCACACTGGTGACCTCGTGCAATGGTGAGATGCTCAGCCTGCCGGTCGCCGCGGCCGCAGCGAGGTAGGTCTTGTCCAGAGAGCGCTTGCCATAGTTGTTGCCGTAGATCACCTCCCCGTTCAGCGCCGATCGGGGGACCTCTTTCGCCTGCTCGCGCCGCATGTAATCGAAGTCGTAGACATTGGGCACGAACGTGGTCGCGTAGCCTGCCTTTTCGGCGGTCTTACGACTGGCCCTGGCGTATTTGTAGCACTTCGCGGAGTCGAACCAGTTCTCGTCGACGTTGTTGACGCCGAGCGCGGCCTGCGCTCTGGGGAAATAGGTGGAGTACATCGTGGTGGCGTCGACCGAAGGTAGGATTTGTTGGAAGTAGTTCCGTTTCGGCAGTGGCGCCATGCCGCCGTTGACCAGTGAGCCGCCGCCGACACCGCGGCCTTGATATATCCGCGTTGCCGAGAATTCTTCCGAGTCGAGCACGCCTGCGCTACGTGGGCTGATGGACTTGTTGGCGTCGAACCCGAGAAAGTGGCTCACCGGTTGATCGGTCCTGTTCCGGAACCAATACGATCGTTGATCCGGCTTCAGCATGGTGCAGAAGACTTTTCCGTCCGATCCGGCCGTGGTCCAGCTCTGTCCCATCTCGACCATCGCTACCTGTTTGCCCGCCTGGCACAGCCGTAGCGCGGCGACCGAGCCGCCATAACCACTGCCGATAATCAAGATCGGCACATGATCGCCGTCGCCGATATTCGCGGCCATTGCTTTCGCGGTCCACATTGCCGGGCCGAGCGCAAGCGCGCCTCCCGCTATAGCGGTACTCGCCAGAAATTTGCGCCGTGTCATTCCCCGTCGAACGGCGGTGTTTGCCGAGGGATGTCGGTTGTGCATACTCAGAACCTTCCGATACGGAGGCGAAGACCTCGAATCGGAAGGAATGTAACAGGTTCTAGTTATGCTTCGAGGTGGAATGGATTGTGGATCTTTATAATTCGCAACCAGTAAATCGACGAGTATTTTGGCGGATTTCCGTCGCCGGCCCGTTTCGTTGCGGCCGATCGCTAGCGCGCGGGGCGGCCGAAGAGCACCAGCTGCATCAGCAGTTGTACCCGATCCGGCGCGGCCAGCGGCTCGTTGCCGAAGGCTCGCCCCAGGTCGACGACTACCGCGAAGGCCGCGTGGACGAGTAAGCGTGCCTCGGCCGGGCTGAGTTCGGGACGCACTTCGCGAAGCAACCGGGCCCACTCTGCTACGCTGAGCCGCTGGATATTGCGTAGGGTGGTGCGCTCGTCAGCTGGAACATGTTGGAACTCAGCGTAATACACGAAGCTAAGGGCGCGTTCGGTGAATGATCCGGCGACGTACTGCGCGATCAACGCGGTGAGGGCGGCTTCGGAACTGGTGGCTGCCGCGACCGTGGGGCCGATCACTCCCGAGACCCGCTCGGCGGCGCGACGGAACGCGGCGGCGAGAATATCGCTCTTGCCTCGATAGAATCGATATACTGCGGAGGCAGCCGAAAGTCCTGCCGCAGTGGCGATATCCTCCACGCTCACATTCGGATACCCGCGCTTGTAGAAAAGCTCTACTGCTTTATGGAGCAGGAGTTCGTGTTTGAACGAGTCCGGGATCTCCAGCGCGGGCACCGGCTCGACTGCGTGTTCTACGGGCAGCTCGGCGTGCACGATCGCCCAACATGCCGAAAGCAACAGTCGGGAAAGCACTTTTGCCGGCATGGTGACCCGATGGTCGGCGATGCTTGTGATGATGCTCAGCAGTGCGGCTTGCAGCACACGCAGGTCGTCGACAGATATTTCCTGGCGCAGTGCGGCGCATCGATTGCCCAGGGCGTCGAGGACCGCATTCTGTTGCTCGGTGAGTGTGGTCTGGTCTTCGGGCTCTAGGTATCTTCTCTCCCAGCGCACCAGGGTAACTGTGGGGCGATTTTCGATGGTGACTGCGATCAGTGCCTCGAGCAGCTGCCGTAACCGCTGCTCGGCCGGCTGGTCCGTCGACCGGTCGGGCAACGCAACCGATTCGGTCACCGCGCGGCCCACCCGCAGTAATTCCTCCCGGAATAGGGCGTATTTGCTCGGGTAGTGCCGATACAGTGCCGCGGAGCTGATCCCGAGCTCGGAGGCGATGTCGTCCATGCTGACGCCGTGGTATCCGAGCTCGCCGAATGCCGCTGCCGATGTCGCCGCGATCTGCGCTCGGCGATTCTTCGGCCTGCGCCGGATTTCTCGAGATGCCGAGTCGCCGCTGCTCGCCCTCCGCGCCATCCGGCGATTATCGACATTCATAGCGGATATCGTAACGATCTGGCCGTATCGGTGGCCTCGTCATGTCAAGTGATGCTGCTCCCAGCGGCCGGGCTCCGATGGACCGTCTTCTCCGGTCGGTGACGAGGTGAGCTGTGGGTATCGATGGATCATTTCTTCCTCGCGCGATAGGCCGCGACAGCGTTGCGGTTTCCGCACGTTGTACTGCAGTAGCGGCGAGATCGGTTGCGGGATAAGTCGAAAACGATGCCCGAACAAGTACTGTCGGCGCATATGGACAATCGGCTGGTCTCATCGGCGCGGATCAGATCGATCAGCGCCATCGCGGTCTCGACGGCGATCCGTACGGGAAGCGGAGCCTGCGGGGAGACCGCGTGGATGTGGTAGTCGATGGTGCCGTGTCGGACCAGCTGGGGTGTGGCTCGATGTGTCGCCAAAGTCTCGTTTACCAACTGGGTCATCGTATCGCGATCGCTGGTGAGCATCCGGCGTAGCGGTGCACGCAGGGCGCGTACCGCCGCGAGTTCCGCGGCATCGCCCGCATGTGCGCCGGTATAGCCGTGTTTGACGAAAAATATATCGAGCTGGTCGGTTTCGGTCAGGGCATCCGGCGGCTCCGCCGAATTCACCAGCTCGACCGCCGCGACCAAGCTCACTTCTGTGTCATGAGCAAAAGGCATATTGACAGATTACCAAATCAATCATAGCGTCATGTTCAATGTTTGCAATTGCTCATGACAGCGCCGTGCGGTGGAGATCGGGATCGGTATGCGCGGTGATTTCTGCGATATCGTTCGGGCTATCCGGCCCGCTGGCGCGCGGTGCGATGACCGCGGGTTGGAGTTCGGTAGCAGTAGTGGCGGTTCGGGTCCTGGTGGCCGCTGCCGTCCTCGCGCCGATCGCGGCGGTCCAGTTGCGTGGTGAATGGTCGCTTGTGCGCCGCAACGCCGCTCTGATCACCGCCTATGGACTTATTGCCGTCGCGGGTACGCAAGTGGCGTTTTTCAACGCGGTCGCTCACATGCAAGTCGGGGTGGCGCTCTTGATAGAACTCACTGCGCCGATCGCCGTGGTGGGCTGGCTGTGGTCGCGCCATCGCCAACGACCCGCTGCGGCGACCATTGTGGGCGCTCTGCTCGGGATCGGCGGCTTGGCCTTGGTTATCGACCTTGGCTCTGGTCCGGCCACCAACTGGGTCGGTATCGCCTGGGCCTTTGCGGCCATGGTGGGCGCGGCCTGCTATTTCGTGCTGTCCGCTCAGGGGGATGGCACGCTACCCGGCGCCGTTCTCGCCGCAGGCGGGCTCTTCATCGGCGGATTCGCCCTGCTGGCGCTGGGGGTGATCGGCATCCTCCCGCTCCGCGCCACTACGAATCCGATCGTCTTCGACGATTTCACCGTCTACTGGTGGTTTCCGCTCCTGCTGCTCGGTATGGTGACTGCCGCTCTTGCTTATGTCACTGGCATCGCCGCTACTCGACTGCTCGGCGCTCGCCTGGCTTCTTTTGTCGCCCTTTTCGAAGTCCTGGCCGCCATGTTCTTCGCCTGGACGCTGCTCGGCGAGGTTCCTCGCCCGATCCAACTGCTCGGCGGGGTACTGATTGTCACGGGCGTCATCGTCGTGCGTCGCGGGGAGTGATCACCTTGGCTACCGAATAGCGACAAGGTCATCGTGTCGGGTGGGAGCCGGATAGATGCTCACGCGGTCGGGTCAGGTCGCGTCCCCCGGATTGTTCGTGTCGAATGTCGCTACCCCGAGCTTCTGCCATGCATGCAGCAGATGCCTGTCGCCTGATGCCGCGACGAGATCTGAATCGTCGAGTTGTTCGGCGCAGCAGCAATGGATGGCGTCATATCCCCGCAGTGCACAGTGATCGGCCAATTCGGCCGCGCGCAGCATCAATGTTTCGTCGATCTCGATGATCTCGATCTGCCGCCAGAGTCGGCCCAGCAGATGCAAGCAGGCCGTGAAGGCCGCGCCATCGAGGCGATCCATTCGATGAGCCTGTGCGAGCGCTGCCGTGGTCTCCACGTAGAGGAGCCTGTTCGACACCACTGAGTCGGAATCATCCCAGAAGCGACGGCAGGCTTTGCTGCTTGGCTCGTCGACCAGCAGTGGAACCAACGCGGAGGTATCGAGATACCCGATCACCGGCGCTGCTCATCGATGAGTTCACTGACGATGCCGTTTCCGTGGATCGGTTCCGGAGCTGCCTGCTTCTGCGTGCGCGCGGGTTGGACGCGCCCTTCGCTACGAAGCTGTTCCAGCTTCGTCGGGCGGTCGACCGGAACAATACGGGCGATCGGCTGCCCATGATCGGTGACCGTTACCGTGTATCCGGATCGAACCTCGGCGAGGTATCGACTGAGGTTATCGCGAAGCCCACGAACTCCGACATCCATGGCAGGGTCCTCTTCTTGTGGTCATAATATTGTATGGAATTATAGCCACAGTTCTCACTCGGATTCGCTACCCGGGACAGCGAGAGGATTCAGCTATGTCCTGCCTGGCGGAGAGCGCCGTACCAGTCGAGCAGATCGGGGTCGTCCACGGCGCTGCGCTCCACGACGCGGTTCGGGTCGGCGCCCTGGAATAGTTTCTTGATCGGTACTTCCAGCTTCTTGCCGGTGCGGGTATGCGGGATGCCGGGGGCGAGGATGATCTCGTCGGGAACGTGGCGCGGCGACACTTCGGTGCGAATGGTGTTGTTGATGCGCGCTTTCAGCTCGTCGGTGAGTTCGGTGCCCGGTGTCAGGACCACGAACAGCGGCATCCAGTAGCCGCCTTCGTGCTGCTCGGCGCCGATCACCAGGGCCTCGGTGATTTCCGGTAGCCGTTCGACGGCTTGGTAGATGTCCGCGCTGCCCATCCGGATGCCGTGCCGGTTGAGGGTGGAGTCGGAGCGGCCGTGCACGATCACGCTGTGCCTGTCGGTGATGGTGATCCAGTCGCCATGTCGCCATACGCCGGGGAACATATCGAAATAAGCTTCGTGATAACGCTTTCCGTCGTCATCGTGCCAGAAGCGCACCGGCATGGACGGCATCGGTGCAGTGATCACGAGCTCGCCGACCTCGCCACGCACCGGTTGCCCCGCCGGATCGTAGGCATCCAGCGCGACACCGAGGTAGGGCGCCGAAAGTTCGCCTGGCCACACCGGTACGGTGCGTACCCCGCCGATGAATGCCGACACCACGTCGGTACCACCACTGATCGAGCAGATCTGGACGCGCTCGCCCGCGTGCTCGCTCAGCCATAGCGCTGAAGAGGTGGGCAGGGTAGAACCGGTGATACCGACCATACGCAGCGCCGACAGATCGTGTTCGGCGCGCGGCACGACGCCTGCTTTGCCGCAGGCCAGCACATAGCCGGGGCTGGTGCCCAGCACGGTGGCGCGCACTTCGGCGGCGAGGTGCCACAATGCGTCGGGGGCGGGGTGGGTGGGACTGCCGTCGTAGCAGACGACGGTCGCTCCGACCAGTAGCCCGGCGACCTGGAAGTTCCACATCATCCAGCTCGGGCTGGTGTACCAGAAGAAGGTGTCGTCGGGGCCGATATCGGATTGCAGGGCAACGGCTTTGAGGTGTTCGAGCAGCACGCCGCCGTGGCCGTGCACGATACCCTTGGGCAGGCCGGTCGTGCCAGAGGAGAACACGACCCACAGCGGATGATCGAACTCGACGGGCTCCGTGGTGATTACGCGCGACCCCGACTCGGTCATGGCGACCGCTTCGTGCCACGGCAGCGTATCCGGTACGTCGAGCCCGAGCCGGGACACCACGATCGTGGCCTGCACTGAGGTCATGCCCGCGCGCAGCGCCGCGATATCGGCCCGCTTGTCGTATGTCTTGCCGCCGAAGCGATAGCCATCGGCGGTGATCAGCACGGTGGGTTCGAGCTGCCCGAGCCGATCCAGCGCCGCCTTCGGCGAGTAGTCCTGCCCGCAGGCGCTCCAGACCGCCCCGATGCTCGCGGTGGCCAGGAACGCGACGACGGCTTCGGGTAGATTCGGCAGATACCCCGCTACCCGGTCGCCGCAGCGCACACCGAGGTCACGCAATGTGCGGGCGAGAGCTGCGGTATGGTCGACCAATTCGGCCCAGGACACTTCGCGGACCGGGCCGTCCTCACTGACAGCCTTGATCGCGGGCCGGTCGCTGCGGGCCTGGCGGATCACCTGGTCGACGTAGTTGAGCCGGGTGCCGGGGAACCACTGCGCGCCAGGCATGTCGGTGCTCGTCAGTACTTCGCCTGCGATCTCCCCGAGCGCGAAGTAATCCCACAGCGCGTGCCAGAAACCGGCGAGATCGGCGACCGACCACTGCCACAAGGCGTGATAGTCTGCCGCGCGTACCCCGGTATGCTCGGCGACGAATCGCGCGAAGTCGGTGATCCTGGCCTCGGCGATATCTCGTTCGGTCGGCACCCATTGTGGTTGCATCGCGGTTCTCCTGGCTGTGGGACTGGGTGATCAGGCGCGGTTTGCGCGGCGGACGATCTGCTCGGCGTGCCGGAATACCGGGCCGTCGACCATCTTGCCCTCGAAGGAGAAGACCCCGCGGTGTTTGGGTGCTTCTGCCAACAGTCGCAGAGCCCAGGCGGTCTCTTGTTCCGAAGGGGTGTAGGCCGCCCGTAGCACTGGCAGCTGGCTCGGATGGATGGCGCCTTTGGCGTCGAATCCGACTGCGACCGCGTCCTCAGCTTCCGCGCGCAGACCGTCCAGGTCGCGAATGTTCAGATATACCGAATCCAACGCGAATTTTCCGGACGCCTTCGCGGCCAATAGCGCGGTGGACCGCACATGGCGGGCTACGTCCCGGTAGCCGCCCTCGGCATGCCTGCTCGACGTGCCGCCCATCGCGGCCACCAGATCCTCGGCGCCCCACATGACGCCGATAGTGTTGCGCGCCATCGCCGCCCGGCCGGCTGCGAGCGCGCCGAGCGGGGATTCGATCAGTGCGATCACCTCATAATCAGGTAGGGCTGTGATCTGTTCGGCCGATTCGCATTTCGGCAGCATGATCCGGCGGTATCCGGTCTGGGCCAGCGTCTCCAGGTCGAGTGCGTGCTCCTCGGTGCCCGCCACATTGACCCGCACCACCGTGTTCCGCGGGTCCAGCGGCGTATCCAGGAGCGCGACCCTGGCCGCCGCCTTGTCATTCGTGGCGACCCCGTCCTCCAGGTCGAGGATCACCACATCGGCCGCGGCCGATGCCTTCGCATAGCGCTCCGGGCGATCGGCCGGGCAGAACAGCCAGGCCGGGCCCGTCATCTGCCAGCTCATGGCATATCCTTCCGCGAAGACTTGCGGACCAGCGTTTTGCGGACCGCGGTGGCTACGATATCGCCGTGCTGGTTGCGCGCGGTATGCGCGAAGGTCACGATGCCTTCGCTGGGACGGCTTTTGGACTCGCGTTTGTCGGTGACCACGGTCTCGGCGTACATGGTGTCGCCATGGAACAGCGGCTTGGGGAAGGTGACTTCCGAGAAGCCGAGATTGGCCACGATGGTGCCCTGGGTCAACTGCGCCACCGACAGCCCGACCAGTGTGGACAGGGTGAACATCGAGTTCACCAGCCTCTGGTTGAACGGGGGCAGCTGCTCGCTGAACGCGGCGTCCAGGTGCAGCGCCTGGGTGTTCATGGTCATTGTGGTGAACAGGACGTTGTCCGCTTCGGTGATAGTGCGGCCGGGTCGGTGTTTGTAGACCACTTCGGTATCGAACTCCTCGAACCACAGGCCACGCTGCACAACCGTGCGCCGGGTCACAGCCCGAGCTCCCGCCCGATCAGCATCAACTGTACCTCCGTTGTGCCCTCGCCGATTTCCAAGATCTTGCTGTCGCGATAATGCCTGGCGACCGCGTATTCGTTCATGAAGCCGTAGCCGCCGAAGATCTGGGTCGCATCGCGGGCATTGTCCATGGCGGCCTCGCTGGCTACCAGTTTCGCGACAGACGCCTGCTTCTTGAACGGCTTGCCCGCCAGCATCAGCGCCGCAGCGTCATAGTAGGCCGTACGGGCGGCGTGTGCCCGCGCCTCCATCCTGGCGATCTTGAAGGCGATGGCCTGGTTGCGTCCGATCGCTTGGCCGAACGCCTCGCGCTCCTTGGCGTAGCGCACGCTCTCGTCCACACAGCCCTGCGCGGCCCCGACCGAGAGCGCGGCGATGGCGATGCGGCCCTCATCGAGGATGCGCAGGAAGTTCGCGTAGCCGCGCCCGCGCTCGCCTAGCAGGTTCTCCTCCGGTACCCGGACATCGGTGAAGCTGAGCGGATGGGTGTCGGAGGCGTTCCAGCCCACCTTGTTGTACGCGGGTTCGGCAACGAAACCGGGGGTGCCGGCAGGCACAAGGATGGTCGAGATCTCCTTCTTGTCGCCGCTCTGCCCGGTCACCGCGGTCACCGTGACGAGCGCGGTGATATCGGTGCCGGAATTGGTGATGAACTGCTTGCTGCCGTTGATGATCCACTCGCCGCCGTCAGCGACCGCGGTGGTTCTGGTGCCGCCCGCGTCGCTGCCTGCACCAGGCTCGGTGAGCCCGAAGGCAGCGAGATTGCGACCGCTGGTCAGCCGAGGCAGCCATTCCTGCTTCTGCTTGTCGTTGCCGAACCGGTAGATCGGCATCGCGCCGAGCGAGACGCCCGCCTCCAGGGTGATCGCTACGCTCTGGTCGACTTTGCCCAGCTCCTCCAACGCGAGGCACAGCGCGAAGTAATCACCGCCCATGCCGCCGTACTCTTCGGGGAAAGGAAGGCCGAACAGCCCCATATCGGCCATTCCCGCGACTACCTTGTACGGGAAGGTGTGGTTCGCATCGTGCTCGGTGGCTACCGGTGCGACCACCGACTGCGCGAAGTCGCGCACCGTCAGTGCGAGATCGCGGTATTCCTCCGGCAGCGTGCCGGTGGATAGGAAGTCGGTCATGCTATGTCCTTTCTGGCCTGAGCGGGCCCTGCGTGGTGATGCTGCGCTGCCGTCTTCGGGCCTGACCCGCTCATGCTGTGTTGTTGTGTGCTTGAGCGGGGGCCCTGCGTGGTGATGCTGCGCTGCCGTCTTCGGGCCTGACCCGCTCATGCCGCGCCCTTACCTATTCGGTTGGCTCGGCGTGGTTCAGCCGGTCCGGTGTGGCGACGACACGCGCGAGCACCTGATCGAGGCGCACTTGAGCGCCAGGCTCGACCAGCAGTTCCACGGTTCCGGCGACCGGGGCGGTGAGCGAGTGCTCCATCTTCATCGCCTCCACGGTGACCACACGATCACCCGCGGCGACGGTGCTGCCCGCGGCAACCGGCACGGTGATCACCGACCCAGGCATGGGGCTGCGGATCTCGGCATCACCGATATGGTCGTCGGCACCGCGCACATCGACCTCGGCGACTTCGCGAAGGGCGGCGATGCCGGAGGCCCCGGCCACCCAGAGTAGGCCGTCGTGTTCGGCGACCCGGTAAGCGTGCCGCAGGCCCGCTGTGGTGAGGGTGAGTACTCCGGCTGCAGTGCTACCAGCGAATGTCGCGGTGATCGTGCAGGTTTCACTGTCACCGACGCGGACAAGGCCGTCGGCGGGGGTCCCGGAGAGATAGACGTGTTCGATGCGGTCGCCGCCCGCGAGCCGGATCGGCATCGGCGCGTGGGCGCCGATTCGCCACCCGGACGGGACTGCCCATAGCTCAGCCTGTGTCACTGGCCAGCGGCGCAGCCAGTGGCAGGCCGCCGCAGCGATGAACTCGTTGTCACCGACTGCGGCAGGATGGAAGTCGGCCACCAGCCGGTCCAGTAGAGCGGTGTCCAACCGTCCTTCGGCTACGTCGGGGTCGGCCAGTAGGAAACGCAGGAATTCGATATTGCTGGTTACACCGAGCAGCACGGTCTCGGCCAGCGCCTGATCGAGTTTCGCGAGCGCGGTGGTGCGATCAGCGGCGTGCGCGATGATCTTGGACAGCATCGGGTCGTAGTCGCTGCCCACGTGCGTACCGATCCGTAGCCCCGAATCGACCCGCACCCCTGGGCTTTCCGGTTCGTCGAGGTCGAGCACCGTGCCACCGGTGGGCAGGAATCCACGGGCCGGGTCTTCGGCGTACACTCTGGCCTCGATCGCGTGCCCGGCCATCCGGATATCGTCTTGGGTCACCGCGAGCTTCTGCCCGGCCGCGACCCGGACCTGGCATTCCACCAGGTCGACACCGGTGACCAGCTCGGTCACCGGATGCTCCACCTGCAGACGGGTGTTCATCTCCATGAAGAAGAATTCATCTGGCCGGTCGGCGGAGACGATGAACTCCACAGTGCCCGCGCCTACATAGTCCACGCTGCGCGCGGTATTGCAGGCGGCGGCGCCGATCCTGGCCCTGGTCGCCGCGTCGAGCAACGGCGAGGGCGCCTCCTCGATCACCTTCTGGTGGCGCCGCTGCAGGCTGCATTCGCGCTCGCCCAGGTGCAGCACATTGCCGAACTGGTCGGCGAGGATCTGCACCTCGATATGCCTGGGCCGGGTGACGAAGCGTTCCAGGAACAGCGTGTCGTCACCGAACGCGGCAGCGGCTTCCCGCCGTGCGCTGCGCAGCGCCTCGGGCAGCTGGGCTGGGTCGTCCACCCGGCGCATGCCTTTGCCTCCGCCGCCTGCCGATGGCTTGACCAGCACCGGATACCCGACTTCGACGGCCGCGGCGATCAGGGCGTCATCGGTCAGGCCCGGCGTGGCGATACCGGGTACCACCGGGACGCCGAACGTGGCGACAGTGTTCTTCGCGGTGATCTTGTCGCCCATCACCTCGATCGCGCGCGCGGGCGGGCCGAGGAAGACGATGCCGGTCTTGGCCAGCGCGGCGGCGAACGCGGGATTCTCCGAGAGGAAGCCATAGCCAGGGTGTATGGCCTGCGCGCCGGTGCGCACGGCGGCGGCCACTACCGCGTCGATGGCGAGGTAGCTCTCCCTGGCGGGTGCCGGGCCGAGGCGCACCGCGGTGTCGGCTTCGTGCACGTGCCGCGCGTCGGCATCGGCATCGCTGTAGACGGCCACCGAGCGGATGCCCATGGCGCGCAAGGTGCGGATCACCCGTACCGCGATCTCGCCGCGATTGGCGATGAGCACGGTGTCGAAAGCCACAGGAACTGAGGTGTTGAGCATCGCGATCACATCCGGAAGACGCCGTAGGAGACGGGTTCGAGCGGGGCTTGCGCGCATACCGACAGGGCGAGCCCGAGCACCGTTCTGGTATCGGCGGGATCGATGATGCCGTCGTCCCAGAGGCGCGCGGTCGAATAGTAGGGATTGCCCTGGCTTTCGTACTGCTCCCGGATCGGAGCCTTGAACGCTTCCTCATTCGCGGCGGTCCAAGGTTGTCCGCTGCTGTCGAGCTGGTCGCCGCGCACCGTCGCCAGCACCGACGCGGCCTGCTCGCCGCCCATCACCGAGATCCGCGCGTTGGGCCACATCCAGAGAAACCGTGGCGAATAGGCCCGCCCGCACATCGAGTAGTTGCCCGCGCCATAGGAGCCACCGATCACAACGGTGAGCTTCGGCACCCGCGCGCAGGCCACCGCGGTGACCATCTTCGCGCCGTGCTTGGCGATCCCGCCTGCCTCGTAGTCGCGCCCGACCATGAAACCGGTGATGTTCTGCAAGAACAGCAGCGGGATGCTGCGCTTATCGCACAGTTCGATGAAATGCGCGCCTTTCATCGCGGATTCGCTGAACAGCACGCCATTGTTGGCCACGATGCCCAACGGGTGCCCATGGACGCGCGCGAATCCGGTGACCAGCGTCTTGCCGTATTCGGCCTTGAACTCGTGGAAGCCGCTCTCGCTGTCGCCCGCTCCGTCGACCAGACGGTGGATCACCTCGCGCACGTCATAGGGTGTGCGCAGATCAGCAGGGACCACATCGTAGAGCTCTGCTTCCGGTGCGGCGGGCGCGATGGTCGGCCGCACCTCCCAGGGGGTGGCGATACGCGGTCCGAGCGTGGCCACGATCCGGCGCACGATGCGCAGTGCGTCCTGGTCGTCCTCGGCCAGGTGGTCGGTGACGCCCGAGGTGCGCGAGTGCAGTTCCCCGCCGCCGAGTTCCTCGGCCGTGACCACCTCGCCAGTCGCGGCCTTCACCAACGGCGGACCGCCGAGAAAGATCGTGCCCTGATTACGCACGATCACTGCCTCATCGCTCATCGCGGGCACGTAGGCGCCGCCAGCCGTGCAGGAGCCGAGCACCGCGGCGATCTGCGGAATCCCCTTGGCGCTCATGGTCGCCTGGTTGTAGAAGATGCGTCCGAAATGCTCCCGGTCCGGGAACACCTCGTCCTGGCGCGGCAGATACGCGCCGCCAGAGTCGACCAGATACAGACATGGCAATTGGTTCTGTAGCGCGATCTCTTGCGCGCGCAGATGCTTCTTCACCGTCATGGGGTAGTAGGTGCCGCCTTTGACCGTGGCGTCATTGGCCACGATCACACACTCGCGTCCGGACACCCGACCGATCCCGGTGATGATCCCCGCGCCGGGGGATTCCTCACTGTACATCCCGGTCGCGGCCAGCGGAGACAGCTCCAGAAACGGGCTGCCAGGGTCGAGCAGGTGATCCACCCGCTGCCTCGGCAGCAGCTTGCCCCGCGCGACGTGGCGTTCGCGCGCCTTCGCCGACCCGCCGAGCGCTGTGGCGGCCAGCTTGGCGCGCAGGTCGTCGACCAGCGCCGTATGTGCGGCGCGGTTGTCGACGGCCTCTTCGGTAACGGTCATCACGCCATCCTGTCATCCAGTTAGTCACCGATAACTGGAATTCAGGTTAATCTTGACTAACCGAGATGTCCAGGTCGGCGGAGAGGAACACGTATGACCAGTGTGGACTCCGTCGTGCCCACCCGCCGCGAGCAGCTGAAAGCGCAGCGCAGAGCACAGTTGCTCGAAGCGGGAGCCCGGCTCATCGCCGATCGAGGCTTCCTCGGCATGCGCCTGGACGACCTGGGCGCCGCCGTCGGTATCAGCGGGCCAGCGGTCTATCGGCACTTCCCGAACAAAGAGGCGCTGCTGGTCGAACTGCTCATGGGGGTCAGCCAGCGGCTACTCGACGGCGGCACCGCCGTGGTGGCGGCGACGAGTTCGGCCGAACAGGCGCTGGTCGGGCTGGTCGACCACCACTTGGACTTCGCGTTCGGCGAGCCGGAGCTGATCCGCATCCAGGACCGCGACCTGGACAATGTGCCCGCCGCCGCGCGCCACGAGATCCGCCGCACTCAGCGCCGATATGTGGAGATCTGGGTGGCCGTACTGCGCGAACTGCATCCGGAGCTTCCCGAAGAAACAGCGCGGGTGCAGGCGCATGCCGCGTTCGGCTTGATCAACTCGACCCCGCACAGTGCGAGTACGGCGACCGCGGTCCGGGCCAGGCCCGTGCTGCGGCGCATGGCGCTGGCCGCTCTTGGCTCGAGCTGATTCACGCTGCGGCAGCACACTTCCAGAGAGCGCTGATCGGTAGGCAGGACAATCCTTCGCCGAAAGGGAGTCGCTGGTCACCACAGTAGAGGACGAAACCGGCGCGGAACCGGTCGCCGAGGCGGTCTTGCAGAATACGCAGCGTTCGGAAGTCGTCGGTGCGAACGGTTTCGGCCGTTTTGACTTCGATGGCGACGATTCGGCCCGCGCTGTCTTCGAGGACGGCGTCGACTTCGCGGCCGTCGCGGTCGCGGTAGTGGTACAGCCGGGCCATGGTCTGGCTCCAGGTGAGTTGGCGGGCGAGTTCGCCGAGGACGAATGTTTCGATGAGGCTGCCTGCCGTCGTGTGGGTGGTGACGTCGGTGAGCAGGTGGGCGGCGATGCCGGAATCGTTGACGACGAGCTTGGGTGTGGCGATTGCTCTGGATGTCGCGTTGGACGACCAGGCTGGGATGAGCCGGATGAGGTAGATGACCTCGAGTAAGCCGATGTATTCGCGGACTGTCGTCACTGGGACACCCAGATCGGAGGATACGCGTCGGTAGTTGAGCAGCCCCCCGCTCTGCGCGGCCAAGGTCGCGATGAGGCGGCGCATATCGGAACTACGACGAACGTCGGCGATCTGGTGGACGTCGCGACTCATGATGTCGTCGAGATAGGACTTGAAGAACTGGGCGCGGCGTCGGGGCGAATGTCGACTGATCGCCTCGGGGTATCCACCACGTGTGGCGAGGGATAGGTAGTCTTTGCGGCGCAGTTCCGCTTGTTCGGTCCGTAAGCGGCTTCCTTCGGCGAAGGCGGCGTCGACGAAACCATCGGGCGCGCTATTGATTTCTCCTTGGGACAGCGGGAAAAGCTCTATGGTTTCGGAGCGCCCTGGCAAGGAGTCGGGCAGTTTGCTCAGACCGAGCAGCCGTGCTGAACCGGTCAGCAGGAACCGTCCCGGACGGGGATCGCGATCGACTGTGTTCTTGATAGCAAGCCACAGTTCGGGGACGCGTTGGATTTCGTCGATCAACATGGTGCCTGGCGCGTCGAGGAAGGCGACTGGGTCCGCGGCGGCTGCCGATCGGGTCCTCGGGTCGTCCAGATACCGTTCGACGGCGCCCCCTCGGTTGATCAGGCAGTGCTCAGCTAATGTGCTTTTGCCGGTTTGACGTGCGCCGTTGATGATAACGACCCGAGTATCGGCGAGAGCCTCCTCGACCAGCTCGGCGGCGCGGCGCGGCAAATAGTCAACGGCTTGTCGCATGGGAAATGGTAGGATATTCCGACGATCTGCCGACAGTTGTGCCGACGATCTGCCGTCTGTCTCCATAGCTTCACGGCTCGAGAGGAAGCCGGGAGTGCGTTGTAGTTCGGAGGGTTGGCGTAGCGGGAGTCACAGCAGTCCTTCTTCGGATAGCGGCTGCGGTGCTGGTGGTGTTGTTGTCCGGAGGCAGCAGCGGTGTCTATGAATGCGAAAGGACTCCGAGATGCGAAAGGACTCCGACTCGCCCTCTTGATAATCGTTCCACCCGGATTCCCGGCGGTTAGAGTGAGTCGATGGCGGCGCTTTCCGATCCCGATATCCGCGCATTCCTGACACAGGGCACCAGAACAGCCAAGGTGGCGTTCATTGCCGCTGACGGCAGGCCGGTGGTTACGCCGGTCTGGTTCGTCCTCGACGGCGACGAACTGGTCTTCAACACCGGCGCTTCGAGTGCCAAGGGCAAGGCGTTCGCTCGGGATGAGCGCATCGCGGTATGTGTCGATCTGGAGGAGCCGCCCTACGGGTTCGTCCAGGTGCAAGGCACTGTGGCGTGCTCGGCGGATCCGGGCGAGCTGCTGCGGGTAGCCACTGAGATCGGCGGGCGCTATATGGGGCGGGACCGGGCCGAGGAGTTCGGCAAGCGCAATGGCGTGCCCGGCGAGCTGGTGGTCCGGTTGCGGCCGACGAAGGTGCTCGCTTACTTCGATGTGACCAGCTGAACGGTACGCGCGGGGATGGTCATAGACTCGCGCGCATGACCGTGCACTTCATCGGGGCCGGGCCGGGCGCGGCCGACTTATTGACGGTGCGTGCGGTCGAGTTGTTGCGAACGACGCCGGTATGCCTCTATCCGGGAACCTATCTGGACCCAGGCGTGCCTGCCTACTGCGCGCCTGATGCCGAGTTGATCGATACCCAGCGCCTGGATCTCGATCAGATCACTGACCACCTGGTGCGCGCCACGGCAGCGGGTAAGGATGTGGCCCGGCTGTGCTCGGGGGATCCCTCGCTGTATTCGGCGCTCACCGAACAGACACGCAGGCTGGACGCGCACGGTATTCCCTGGGACGTCACGCCGGGCGTGCCGGCCTATGCCGCCGCGGCGGCATTGCTCGGCGCCGAGTTGACTGTGCCGGAGTTGGTGCAGTCGGTCGTGCTGACCCGCACCAGAGCCCGCTCGACCGCGATGCCGGAATCGGAGGCACTGACGAACTTCGCGGCGACCGGCGCGACGCTCGCGCTGCACTTGGCCATCACCCGAATCCGCTCGCTGGCCACCGAGCTGGCCGCTGACTATGGGCAGGACTGCCCGGTCACGGTGGTCTACCGTGCCAGTCAGCCGGGGCAGCTGGTTCTCCGGGGCACTCTGGCCGATATCGCCGACCAGGTCGAAGCGGCTGGACTGCGGCAGGCTGCGGTGATCTTGGTCGGTCGCGCGCTCACACCCACGCTCTCCTGCGCCCAGTCACATCTCTATGATCCCGCGCGAGCGCGTCAGGTGATCGGGCCGTAGCGGCGATAACCGGTCCTGGTGCGCGGCGCATGGCCCGCGACATCAGCGACCCCGTGACAACGACAACGACAACGACAACGACAACGGCACTGCCTGTGATAGCAACTGCCTGTGGTAACAGCATCGACACTGCCTGTGCTGATGCATAGCAGCTATAGGCATAGGTTGGTTGCGTGCCGAAGGCGGCGGTAGATTGTTCCGGTGATTCGCGACGACAGCCCTGATGGAGCCGTTCGGTCGGTTCTGGGTGCGGCCGCACTCATGTAACAAGATCGGTCTGTTGGACAGATAGTTCAACGAATATTTTTTACCTGATTGATATGAGAACTGAATCCGGAGATGCGGGCGCCGCACTCGTATGGACGAGTGGGCGTCCCTCCGGATGGGCGGGGAGCGCTGTGTGGTGTTCCGGAAGTGAGGTTACGGTTGAACCGGCTGGATTTCGGCGGAAACGGCGAAACTGGTGACGAACGGACACACGCTGGTTCCGGAGCGGAACCCGATCTGTCCGGCGCTTTTCCACTGTCGCCCGCTCAGCTGGGCATCTGGTACGCGCAGCATGTCGACCCACAGGTGCCGATCAATGTCGCGCAGTACGTTGACCTGCGCGGCGAACTCGACCGTCGAGCACTGAACCGGGCCAGTATCGATACCGCGAGTGAACTCGGCTCCGGTTTCCTGCGCATCATCGAGATCGACGGCGAGCCGCTGCAGTATGTCGACTACACGCTGCGCGACAGTGACGGGCTCCGCTACGTAGATCTGCGGGACGAGGACGATCCGGAGACGGCGGCAATGGCGTGGATGCGCGCCGACTATAGCTGCCCGCTGGACCTGGTCCACGACCGTTTGGTGCGGATCGCGGTTCTCCAGCTGCGCGACGACCACTGGTACTGCTACATGCGGTCGCACCACATCGCAGTAGACGGTTTCGGTGCGATGAACACCTTGACTCGGATCGCCGAGCTGTACACTGCGTATGTCACCGGCACCGAACCGGCCCCTAGCAAGGCCGCCGACCTGCGCACGTTGTTCGAGCAGGAGATGGCCTATCGTGATACCGCACGTTTCGCCACCGATAAGGCGTACTGGGCCGAACGAGTCGCCGGTCTAGAGGGGGGTATCAGCCTGCCCGGCCGGGCCGCGCCGCCCGCTCCAGTCAACGGGATCTCCAGCGCCGCGCTGTCCGATGGGCAGCACGCTCTGCTCGAAGCCGCTGTGGCCCGCCACGATTCTTCGCCCGCCGGGCTGTTGCTCGCCGGCTTCGCCAGCTATCTGGCGCAGTGGACCGGCTCAGAGGATGTGATCCTGAGCTTGCCGGTGACTGCGCGTACCACCGCTGCGATGCGGCGCTCGGCAGGCGTCTCGTCCAATATTGTGCCGCTGCGCCTGCGTGTCGGATACGACACCACCGTAGCCGGGCTGTTGCGGCAGGTGGCGGCCGAAGTGTCGGGCGCGCTGCGTCATCAGCGCTACCGGCATGAGGACATCCGCCGCGATTCGGCTGCCGACGGCGTGGTGACCACGCAGTTCTTCGGTCCGTGGGTCAACATCATGTTGTTCCAGGACGAGGTAGTGCTCGGCTCGATTGTCGGCCAGATACATCTGTTGTCCACCGGCAGCATCGAGGATCTGGGGGTCAACCTCTACCAGTCGGTCGCGGGATCACGGACCCACATCGACTTCGAGACCAATCCCAACCTCTACACCGAGGACGAGGCGCGCAGGCACCATAGTCGCTTCCTCGAGTTCTTCGATCGCTTTCTCGACGCAGGCGCGGATGAGCCGGTATGGGGGCTGCGCGTCACCACCGCCGATGAGCGCGAGCGGATGCTGCGGGAGTGGAACGACTCTCAGCGCGATGTCCAGGAGACCACGCTTGCGGCGTTGCTGGACGCGCGCACGTCGGTGCCCTCGGACACCATCGCGCTCGATTTCGAGGGCGCGACATTGACCTACGCGGAGTTCGACGCGCGGGTCAACCAGCTGGCCCGCGCGTTGATCGCCGACGGCATCGGTCCGGAATCCTTGGTCGCATTGGGGATGCGTCGGTCGCTGGAGCTGGTGATCGGCATGCACGCGGTGCTGAAGGCAGGCGGTGCGTATGTACCGATCGATCCGGAGCATCCGGCGGAACGCACCGCTTACATCCTCGACAGCGCCGCGCCGGTCTGTGTGTTGACGTTGTCCACCGAAGAGCCGGAGCTCCCCGTGTCGGTGCGCCGGGTGGCGATCGACTTGATCGATGTGTCGGCGTACTCCGCGGGCCCGGTCACCGACGCCGACCGCCGCGCGCCGCTACGCCACGACAACACCGCGTATGTCATCTACACCTCGGGCTCGACCGGCCGCCCGAAGGGCGTGGCGGTCACCCACCATGCGATCGTCAATCAGCAGCTGTGGATGCTGGACCAGTACCAGCTGACTGCTGAAGACGTCTACCTGCAGAAAACCCCGACCACCTTCGACGTATCGCTGTGGGGCTACTTCCTGCCGCTGCTGGTGGGCGCGAAGCTGGTCATCGCCGCCCCGGATGGACACCGAGACCCGCTCTATATCGCGGACATGATCGGACGGCACAGGGTCACCGTGACCGACTTCGTCCCGTCCATGCTTACGGTGTTTCTCGCGCATGCCACCTCCGCGCAATGCGCCACGTTGCGTGCGGTCTTCGTGATCGGTGAGGCATTGCCGCCGGAGACGGCAGCGGAATTCAGAGCGCTCACCACAGCGCCGGACGGTCGCTCCGCAGGCTCCGTTCCAGCAGGATTGCACAATCTGTACGGTCCCACCGAGGCCGCGGTCTCGGTGACTGCCTGGACGGCGACGGCTACCGACACAGTGACCGTGCCGATCGGTACTCCGGAGTGGAACGTCCAAGTCTATGTGTTGGATTCGCGGCTTCGCCCAGCTGCGATCGGCGCACCGGGCGAGCTGTATCTCGGCGGCCGCCAGCTCGCTCGCGGCTATCTGAGTCGCCCGGACCTGACCTCGGACCGCTTCGTCGCCAACCCATTGGCGGATAAAGCGGGATCGCGGATGTATCGCACTGGTGACTTGGTGCGCTGGACCGATGCGGGAACGCTGGAATACCTCGGCCGCACCGACTTCCAGGTGAAGTTCCGCGGCCAGCGCATCGAGTTGGGTGAGATCGAGACCGATCTGCTCGCGCACCCGGCGGTCAGCCAGGCCGCGGTGCTGGTCATGGACACAGCCACCGGTCAGCAGCTCGTCGCTTACGTCGTCGCGGCTCCGGGCCGGATAGTACAGCCGGTGGAGCTGACCCGATTCGTCGCGGAGCAGCTACCGAGCTATATGGTGCCCTCGTCGATCATGGTGCTGGATGCCTTCCCGCTCAATACCAGCGGCAAGCTGGATCGTAAGGCACTCCCCGAACCGGTATTCGGTGCTGACGTAGGGGGATTCCGCGCACCACGTACCCAGGCCGAGCAGGTCGTAGCAGGCATCTTCGCCGATGTGCTCAGTCAGGACCGGATCGGCATCGACGACAATTTCTTCGACCTCGGTGGCAACTCGCTGGTCGCGACCCAGGTGGTGGCGCGCATCAGCGCGGCCTTCGGCACCCAGCTCGGAGTGCGCGCGCTGTTCGAGGCCCCGACTGTCGCAGGCATCGCGGCCAAGGCCCGCAGTGCCGCCCCTGCCGATGAAACACGCCCGCCCTTGGTGGCCCAGCAGTTACCGGAACGAGTGCCGCTATCGCTGGCACAGCAGCGCATGTGGTTCATCAACCAGTTCGATCCGACCGTGCCTACTTACAACCTGCCGTTCGTGGTGCGGTTGCGCGGCCAGGTGGATGTGGCGGCGCTGCAGTCGGCGCTGCTCGATGTGGTCGCCCGGCAACAGTCGCTGCGTACGATATTTCCCGAATCCGGCGACGGCGGTTACCAGCAGGTGCTTTCGGTCGACCAGGTCGATCTCGGCATTACGGTGCAGCCGATCGATACGGTCGAATTGCACGATGCGCTGACCGAATTCGCCGCACGTGGCTTCGATGTGGCACGTGAGTTGCCGATCCGGGCGCGGGTGTTCACTGTCACCGATGGGCACGACGGCGACGAAGCCGACTATGCGGTCGCGGTCGTAGTGCATCACATTGCGGCCGACGGCTTTTCGTTCGGTCCGTTGGCGCGCGACGTGGCTGCCGCCTATCTGGCTCGCGCTGCGGGCCAAGCGCCGAGCTGGGCGCCACTGCTGGTGCAGTATCAGGATTTCAGTGTATGGCAGCGTGAGTTGCTCGGCTTCGAGTCCGACCCGGAGTCCATGGCAGCGCGCGAGATCGCCTACTGGCGGCAGACTTTGGCCGGACTGCCGGATCAGCTTGATGTACCCACGGATCGGCCGCGTCCTCCGGTCCAGAGCTTCCGCGGCGGACGGGTGAGTTTCGAGATCGATGTCGAGTTGCATCAGCGGCTCGTCGCATTGGCTCGTGCGCAGGGCGTCAGTCTTTTCATGGTGCTGCACGCATCGCTGGCTGTACTGCTGGCCCGGTTGTCGGGGACTAGCGATATCGCGATCGGCACCCCGATCGCAGGCCGGGGCGAGCAGGCGCTCGACGATCTGATCGGTATGTTCGTCAACACTCTCGTGCTGCGTTCGGAGGTGGACGGTGCCGAGTCGTTCGCCGAGTTCCTCGACCGCACCAGGGAAACCGACCTTGCCGCGTTCGCGTTCGCGAACGTGCCGTTCGAGCGGCTGGTCGAGGTGCTCAACCCGACCCGTTCGCAAGCACGGCACCCGTTGTTCCAAGTGATGTTGTCGTTCCAGGAGATGTCGCACGCGACCTTGGAGTTGCCAGGGCTCTCGATTACCGCTGACGAGCTAGAGGTGGATATCGCCAAGTTCGACTTGCAGTGGACAGTCACCGAAGAGCGTGGTGTTCAGGGCGAGCCCTCGGGGATGACTGCGGTGATCTCCTTTGCCGCCGATCTGTTCGATGCCGCGACAGTCGTAGAGTTCGGTCGCCGGTACGTGCGTGTGCTCGACGCTGCCACGCGTGCACCGTGGAATGCCGTACGCGACCTGAAGCTTCTCGACGAGGCCGAGCGCGCCCAGGTGTTGACCGAGTGGAACCACACCGGTCGCGCCGTGCCGGCCAGCACCGTACTCGAGTTGTTCGCCGAACAAGTGCGGACCCGGTCACAGGACCTCGCCGTCGTATTCGATGGTGGGACGGGCGAATCCGGCCCGGTGGTCGAGCTGACCTACGCCGAATTCGCTGCGCGGGCTCATCGTTTGGCGCGTGCGCTGATCAATGCGGGTGTCGGTCCGGAAACTCTGGTCGCGATCGGTATCCGCCGTTCGGTGGACATGCTGGTGGCGATCTACGCCACCATGAGCGCTGGCGGCGGTTATGTGCCGATCGACCCGGACCATCCGGCCGAACGCACCGAGTATGTGCTCGACAGCTCGGTGCCGGTATGCGTATTGACCACCACCGGTGACAACGTCACCGCGGCAGGCATCCCCGTGCTCATGGTGGATACCATGGATTTGAGCGGGTACGGTGCCGAACCGATCACCGACGCGGAGCGTCATGCCCCGTTGCGGCCTGCCAGTACAGCGTACGTGCTCTATACCTCCGGCTCCACCGGTCGCCCCAAGGGCGTGGCGGTCAACCATGCCGCGTTGGTCAACCAGATCGCCTGGATCATCGGCGAATATCGGATCGGCCCGGCCGATGTGATCCTGCAGAAGACACCGGCGACCTTCGATGTATCGGTGTGGGAGCTGTTCGGCACCCTGGCTGCCGGTGCCCGCATGCTGATCGCTACCCCAGAAGGTCACCGCGATCCGATGTATTTGTCGGAGATCATCGGACGCCACCAGGTCACCATGACCTCTTTCGTGCCGTCGATGCTGTCGGTGTTCGCTGGTGCCGCCTCGACAGCCGAATGTGCCTCGCTGCGCGCGGTTCTGGTCGCCGGTGAGGCATTGCCAGCCGCGACCGTCACCGCATTCCGGCAGTTCTCCACCGCCGTGGTGCACAACCTGTACGGTCCGACGGAATTCACCGTGCACGCCACCGCGTGGCAGCTCACCGAGGTCGCGCCGACCTCGGTGCCGATCGGCCGCCCCGTGTGGAACGCGCAGGCCTATGTGCTGGACGAGGGCCTCAATCCGGTGCCGGTCGGTGTGCCGGGCGAACTGTACCTGGGTGGTGAGCAGACCGCCCGCGGCTACCATGGCCGATCTGATCTGACCGCAGAACGCTTTGTCGCCGATCCGTTCGGCGCACCAGGTTCCCGCCTGTACCGCACCGGTGACCTGGTGCGCTGGGTACGGCCACGCGACCGGGAGGTCGGTACCGCCGGCGTGCTGGAGTACATCGGCCGCACCGACTTCCAGGTGAAGTTCCGCGGTCAGCGCATCGAGCTCGGTGAGATCGAGTCCGCCCTGCTGGAGCATCCGGCCGTCGCCCAGGCCGTGGTATCGGTCGTGGACACGGTCGCGGGCGATCAGCTGGTCGCTTATCTGGTCACCACGGGGGGGCCGGTCGATCTCGACACGGCCAAGAACATGCTGCACCGCACCTTGCCTGCGTACATGGTGCCCTCGGCGATGATGGTGCTCGAGACATTCCCGCTCAATGCCTCCGGCAAACTGGATCGAAAGGCATTGCCCGCCCCGGTGTTCGAAGTGCGCGAATTCCGCGCCCCGACCACGCCGATCGAGGAGATCATCGCGCAGATCTTCGGCGAAGTACTCGGCGCATCCCGGATCGGCGTCGACGACGATTTTTTCGAACTGGGTGGCAATTCGTTGATCGCCACGCAGGTCGTTTCCCGTCTCGGCATCGCGCTGGATACCAGGGTGCCGGTCCGCATGCTTTTCGAAGCGTCCACAGTTGAGGCTTTGGCCGCACGAGTGGAATCGCATGCTGGAGACGGAGCCCGCAAAGCGCTGGTCGCCAGGCAGCGTCCGGAACATGTGCCACTGTCGTTGGCCCAGCAGCGCATGTGGTTCCTCAACCGGTTCGATACCGCCTCCGCGGTCAACAACATCCCGATCGCCATCCGATTGTCCGGCGATCTGGATATCGCCGCGTTACAGGTCGCGGTCATCGATGTGATCGATAGGCACGAGTCGCTGCGGACGGTCTTCCCGGAGACCACTAATGGCCCGGTGCAGGTGGTGTTGGATGCCGCGCAGATCGTGCCTGATCTGACTCCGATGCCGGTAACCGAGCACAACTTGATCGATCACTTGGTCGAGCTCGCCTCCATGGCCTTCGACGTGACCAGTGAAGTGCCGCTTCATGCCAGGCTTTTCGAACTCGGTGAGACCGAGTATGTGCTGTGCATGGTGGTGCATCACATCTCAGCCGACGGCTGGTCGATGGGCCCGCTGGCGCGCGATGTCATGGTGGCCTACGCTGCCCGCACCTCGTGGGAGGCGCCTTCCTGGTCGGCATTGCCGGTGCAATACGCTGATTACGCGCTGTGGCAGCGCGAGGTGCTCGGATCGGAAGACGACCCGAATTCGCTGATCGCCACCCAGATCCATTATTGGACAAACGAACTCGCCGATTTACCGGACGAATTGGTACTGCCATCGGATCGGCTGCGCCCCCCGGTCCCGTCCTACCGTGGTGGCACCTATCCGTTCGTGATCTCCGGCGACACACAGCAAGCCCTGACCGAGTTGGGCCGCAGGTACAATGCCTCGCTGTTCATGGTGCTGCACAGTGCGCTCGCGGTATTGCTCGCCAGAATCAGCGGAACCAGTGATATCGCCATCGGCACGCCGGTCGCGGGCCGCGGCGAGGCCGCGCTGGACGACATGATCGGTATGTTCGTCAATACTCTGGTGCTGCGCACCGAGGTGGACGGTGGAGTGCGTTTCGCAGATCTGCTCGCCCGAGCGCGTGAGACCGACCTGCAGGCGTTCGCGCACGCGGACGTGCCGTTCGAGCGGCTGGTAGAAGTGCTCAACCCGGCCCGATCGCAGGCGCGTCATCCGTTGTTCCAGGTGATGCTGACCTTCCAGAACACCAGACAGGCCAGCCTGGAATTACCCGGCCTCTCGGTCAACGGCATCGACTACGATGCCAGGCTGGCTAAGTTCGACCTGCAGCTGACCCTTTCGGAGACGCAGGATGAACTAGGTGATTCGGTCGGCATGTCGGCCGAATTCTCCTATGCTGCCGATCTGTTCGACGAGCCGTCTGTCGCCGCGTTCGCCCGGCGCTTGGATCGCATTCTCGCGACCGTGACGGCCGATCCGGATGTGCCCATCGGCGATATCGACCTGCTCACGCCCGAGGAGCGTGCGCAGGTGCTCATCGATTGGAACGACACCGCGCATCCGGTACCTGCCGAGACGTTGGCCTCGTTGTTCGACGAGCAGGTGAGCGCGACACCTGAGGAGATCGCGCTGGATTTCGATGATGAGCGACTGTCCTACCGTCAGTTGAGTGAGCGCGTCAACCGCATCGCCAGACAGCTGATCGGCGCGGGCATCGGACCAGGATCGATGGTGGCGCTGGCGTTTCGGCGTTCGACTGAACTGGTTGCCGGGATATATGCGGTGGTGCAGACTGGTGCGGCCTACCTGCCGCTCGACCCGGATCAGCCTGCCGATCGAATCAACTACATCATCGAGACCGCCCGACCGCGCATGGTCTTGTACAGCTCGGCGGACGGGTTGGTTCCGGATCTACAGCAGTCGGCGACCGCTGTGCCGATCGAAGGTATCGAAGGGGCACCTGGTTTCGCCGTCACCAGCGGTGCGCCGATCACGGATGCGGAGCGCACGCGACTGCTGCGACCGGAGCACACCGCGTACGTGATCTTCACATCGGGCTCTACCGGACGCCCGAAGGGGGTGGCGGTCGATCATGCCGCGATCGTCAACCGACTGCGATGGATGCAGCATGAATACCCGATCGGCCCCGCGGACGCAGTGCTGCAGAAGACTCCTGCCACGTTCGACGTGTCGGTGTGGGAGTTCTTCTGGCCCTTGCAGACCGGCGCCCGGCTGGTTGTCGCCCGGCCGGACGGTCATCGTGATCCGGTGTATCTTGCTCGGATAATTGCTGAAAAGCGCATCACAACAGTACATTTCGTTCCTTCGATGCTGTCGGTCTTCGTTTCCGCGCTGGGTGGGGAGGACAGCGAAGTCCTGTCATCGTCGCAGCTGCGTCAGGTATTCACTTCGGGTGAGGCGTTGCCGGCCTCGACCGCGGCCCGACTGTGCGAGCTGACCGGTGCGCGGCTGCACAACCTCTATGGTCCTACCGAGGCTGCCGTCGACGTGACTTATCATGAGGTGACCGATGCCGATACGATGTCGGTACCGATCGGAAGGCCGGTGTGGAATACCCAGGTCTTCGTGCTCGATAGTCGGCTGCATCCGGTCGCTCCTGGTGTCGCGGGTGAGCTCTATCTGGCGGGAGATCAGCTGGCGCTTGGTTATCTGGGTCGCCCGGACCTGACCGCGGACCGATTTGTCGCCAACCCCTATGATGTCCCGGGCACACGGATGTATCGCACCGGTGACCTGGTGGCTTGGACCGCTGCGGCGAGCGCTGAGTCAGGCACAGCTGGAGAGCTGCTGTACCTGGGCCGCACCGATTTCCAGGTGAAACTGCGCGGTCTGCGCATCGAGCTCGGCGAGATCGAAGCCGCGCTTCTGGCGCAGCCAGGTGTCACACAGTCGGTCGTCGTGCTGCGTTCCGACGCGCGCGCGGGCGATCAGCTGGTGGGCTATCTGGCAGCCGAACCGGAGACGGCGATCGACATCGATGCGGTGAAGGCCGCACTGGCTACGGTGCTGCCTGGCTATATGATCCCGGCCGCGTTGGTTGTGTTGGAGGCGTTCCCGGTCAATGCTTCGGGCAAGCTGGATCGTAGGGCGTTGCCTGCGCCAGTGTTCGAAGTCAAGGGATTCCGCGCGCCTACGACGCCGATCGAGGAGATCGTGGCGGAAGTCTACGCCGATCTGCTCGGTGTGCCACGCATCGGGGTGGACGATGATTTCTTCGAGTTGGGCGGCAACTCATTGGTGGCCACGCAGGTGGTCGCGCGCCTGAATGCCGCTTTGCACACCGGGATTGGTGTGCGTGTGCTGTTCGAGGCGCCGACAGTGGCCGCATTGGCCACCCGGGTCGAGTCACATACGGCAGTCAGTGCGCGCCGAGCTCTCACCGCACAGGTACGGCCGCAGTATCCGCCGCTGTCGCTGTCGCAGCAGCGGATGTGGTTTCTTAACCGCTTCGATATCGTCGACGCGCCGACCAGTTCGAGCACGGCAGCCTACAATATCCCGGCCGCAGTGCGGCTGGAAGGTGCGTTGGATCTGGCCGCACTGCGCGGCGCTGTCGCCGACGTAATCGCGCGTCATGAATCACTACGCACCATCTACCCGTCCCACGAGGGCGTGGCCTATCAGCGGGTCTTGCCCGCTACCAAGGCAATTCCCGAACTCGATGTCGTCGAGATGGCCGAAGGACAATTGCCGCAGGTCCTCACCGAATTCGTCGGCCACGGTTTCGACGTGACGAGCCGACTGCCAGTGCGTCTGCGCGTCTATCGGCTCGCTTCGACTGATCATGTTCTGGTCGTAGTAGTGCACCATATCGCCGCCGACGGTTTTTCGATGCGACCGCTGGTCCGTGATCTGATGTCTGCTTACGTGGCGCGTACCTCCACCGTCGAACCCGGTTGGCCGCCACTGCCGGTGCAGTACGCGGACTATGCGTTGTGGCAGCGCGACACGCTCGGTACCGAGGATGATCCGATTTCGTTGATCTCCGAGCAGCTCGGCTACTGGCGGGACACGCTCAGCGGACTACCCGACGAGCTGCGTCTGTCCGGTCGTCTACGGCCCGCAGTGGCGTCGTATCGAGCGGGCACGTATCGGTTCCGAGTGCCCGGTGAACTGATCGAGGAGCTGAGCAGGGTCGCGCGCGCGCATGGCACCACGCTGTTCATGGTGGTGCATGCCGCCTTCGCCGCGCTATTGGCGCGGTTGAGCGGCTCTGACGATATCGCCATCGGCACACCGGTCGCCGGCCGCGGCGAACAGGCGCTCGACGACCTGGTCGGTATGTTCGTCAATACCTTGGTGTTGCGCGCTCAGGTGGACATCGCGGAGTCGTTCACCGTTCTACTCGCTCAGGTCCGTGAGCGCGACCTGCAGGCGTTCGCGCATGCGGACGTGCCGTTCGAGCGGGTGGTCGAGGTGCTCAACCCGACTCGCTCGCAGGCACGCCACCCACTGTTCCAGGTGATGCTGTCGTTCCAGAACCTCGGTCGCACCGCGCTGGAATTCCCCGGCCTCACCGTCCGTGAAATGGGTATCGACCAGTCGACGGCGAAGTTCGACCTCCAGCTGACGCTCAGCGAGGTGCCCGGCGCCGAGTCGGCGATGGACGCCGAACTCGTTTACGCCACCGATCTTTTCGATGGGACATTCGCCGCTGCCTTGGCCGAGCGTTTCGTGCGCTTCCTGGACGGAGCCACCGCCGATCCCTCGATCGCCATCGGTGATATCGACCTGCTGGATGATGCGGAACGGGCACTGGTGATCGAGCGGTGGAACGACACCGCCTTCTCGGTCGATGCCGCACTCACCCCTCCGGTGGGCGATGCCGCGGCGACGCTGGTTTCGCTGTTCGAGGCACAAGTCGTGCGTACCCCGGACAGCGCGGCGGTGACTTTCGAGGGGACAAGTCTGTCCTATATCGAGTTCGCCCGCCGGGTGCACCGGTTGGCGCGGTGGCTAGAGCGCAATGGCGTAGGCCCGGAATCGTATGTGGCGCTGGGTATGCGCCGCGGGCTCGACCTCGTGGTCGGCATGTACGCGGTGAATGCCGCAGGCGGCGCTTATGTGCCGCTGGATCCGGACCATCCGGCCGAGCGCATCGAGCACATCCTGGAAACTGCTTGTCCGGTATTGGTGCTGACCTCCGATTTCGATCTGGCGACCACTGTCTCCCGACAGGTCCGCATCGATCAGCTGGATCTGTCGGAGTTCTCCGATGAACCGCTGACCGATGCCGATCGGCGCAAGCCTTTGCGGCCGGGCAATACCGCGTATGTGATTTTTACGTCGGGTTCGACGGGTCGGCCGAAGGGTGTGGTGGTTTCGCATGCGGCGATTGTGAATCGTTTGGTATGGATGCACGCGGAGTATGGTCTCGCGGCTGATGATGTGGTGTTGCAGAAGACGCCGGTGACGTTCGATGTGTCGGTGTGGGAGTTCTTTTGGCCGTTGCAGGTGGGTGCGCGGTTGGTGGTGGCCAA
>NZ_JBWSOR010000019.1:0-65655 GCF_056629435.1 Nocardia sp. TBRC8007
CCCCGAGCCGGTGCCATGGCAGTCGGGATACGGTGCGGGAGTCGATGGTTCCATACTGCTCGACATCAACGAAGCTGAACGGCGTACCGACACGATCGGACTCGCCCACAACGTATCGCCGATGATGCCCTCGTCGCCCACCATGTTGGCGCCGACATCATGATCCGCACCGGCTGGGTCGGCCATCTCGATGCCCTATCATCAAACGATTGATCGAGGTTGGCAGAGATGGCATTCTCGTGCTGCGCGGTGGCGTGAATACCCGTGAACGGCAAGCCGGCACCCAGACAATCGTGTCCCGATTATGGCAATCGATTGTTTATCGGTCTGTACCCTGCGGAAGTCGCAGATTCAGGTCTTGGCTGAGCTATTGGCGAGCCGGAGGGTCAGCTGCCTGGCCCATTTCCTGTTTCGCTTCGGCGGCGCTGTCCGATCGTGATTGGTCTCGACTTCGTAGCGACGAATGTAGGCGCTGGAGAATGCCTGCACTGTCGCGGTCACCGGGATGGCCAGTAGTGCGCCGGTCGCGCCGAGTAGCGCCGCGCCTGCCAGCACCGCGCCGAAGGCGACGGCCGGGTGCATGTCCATGGTGGTCGCGGTGATCCGCGGTTGCAGTACGTAGTTTTCGAATTGCTGGTAGAGCACGATGAAGCCGAGAATCCACAGGGCGGTGCTCGGGCCATGCACCAATGCCACGATCACCGGTAGCGCGCCGGCCAGATAGGTGCCTACGGTGGGGATGAATTGTGAGACCACGCCCACCCACAGCGCCAGGGCGAACGCCGAGGGCAGGTCGAGTACGCGCAAGACCAGGTAGTGCGCAAGGGTGGAGACGAGTGCGAGCAGGCCACGGGAATAGATGTAGCCGCCGGTCTTCTCCACCGCGATATCCCAGGCGCGCAGCACATGTCGCTGGTGTCGCGGCGGCAACAGCGAGCACATGGCGTGCCGGAAACGCGGCCCGTCTGCGGCGAAATAGTAGGTGAACAGCAGGATTCCGAGGGTCTGGAAGACGGCGCCGACCGCAGCGGTGCCGATGCCCCACACATTGCCCGCCAACCCGCTGAGATAATTCTCCAGGGTCGAGCTCCAGTCGGTGGCGTACTGCTGGATATCGGTGCCGGACAAGTCGGTTCGGAACGTGGAGTTGATCCACTCCACCACACGGTCGACATAATCGGGTGCGTTCTGCACCAGGGTGGTGGCCTGGTCCACCAGTAGTGCGCCGAGGGTCCATCCGAACGCGATGACGAACGCTATCAGGCCGAGAAACACCAGCCCGGTCGCGGGACCGCGGCGCATGCCGCGCCGGGAAAGCCAGTTCACCGCGGGTTCGATGGCGAAGGCGAGAAACAGGGAGACAAGCAGGACGGTGAGCAGGCCTTGTACGCGCTGGAGTATCCAGAAAGCGGCGAACAACCCGGCGACTGTCGCCGCGGCGAGCAGGAACGCGCGCAGCAGCCACGGCGGCATGCCCGCGCTGTCATTGGCAGGCTGTGTCGTTTCGGTGGTTGTCGCCGTTTCGGTGGTTGCCGTTTCGGTTGTTTTGTTGTCGTCCTCTGCGGGCACAAGGCCAACGTACCCACACCGTGGCCGGTTTCGCTGGCCGACACCGACGTGGCAACGCCAGTACCGGAAGTACGAATCACATAGTGGAGACGTCGATGACGAACCGGTAGCGCACGTCGCTGGCGACAACTCGGTCGTAGGCACCGTCGATTTCGTCGGCGGAGATCAGTTCGATCTCGGGGCCGATGCCGTGCTCGGCACAGAAATTCAGCATCTCCTGCGTCTGCGCGATGCCGCCGATCATCGAGCCCGACAGTGATCGTCGGTTCCCGGCAAGGCTGAATGGCTGCACACTCAGCGGGTTTTCGGGGAGCCCAAGGATCACCAGAGTGCCGTTCAGGGTCAGCAGCCGAAGGTAGTCGTCCATTGGCAGGTTCGCCGAGACCGTATTGATGATGAGGTCGAATCGGTTGCGCAATTCGCGGAAGGTCTGTTTGTCGCTGGTCGCGTAATAGCCGCTCGCACCGAAGCGTTTTCCGTCTTCTTGTTTGCTCAGTGAGTGACTCAGCACAGTGACTTCGGCGCCCAACGCGGCGGCGATCTTCACCCCGACGTGTCCGAGCCCGCCCATCCCGATGATCGCGACCTTCTTACCCGGCCCGGCGTCCCAGTGGCGCAGTGGCGAATACAGCGTGACGCCTGCGCACAGCAGCGGTGCGGCGACATCCAGACCGAGCCTATCGGGGATGCGGACCACGAAATTCTCGGTCACCACTACCTGTGTGGAGTAACCGCCGAGAGTGTTCCCTCCGGGCTGCACCGCCGGATCGACCTCGCTGTTGTAGGTCATCGTCGCGCCTGCGGTGCAGTACTGCTCCTCATCGGCAAGGCATGGTGCACACACCCCACAAGAGTCGACCATGCACCCGACACCGACTCGATCGCCGACCCGGTGTTTTGTTACCGCGGACCCGACCTCGGCGACTGTGCCGACGATCTCGTGTCCTGGTACGCACGGGTATCGGGTACCGACCCATTCATTACGCGCGGTGTGGATGTCGGAGTGGCAGATGCCCGCGTACTTGATGTCGATCAATACGTCGTGCGGCCCCAGTTTCCTGCGTTCGATCGTGATCTTCTCGAACGAGCCATCGGAGGCGGACATGGCGTAGGCGGCGGCTGTGCTCATAACTACATACCTACCGCTTAGCGGCATGGTTGCCAACCATGGTGCTCAGTGGCCCGGTCGTGGCTTTTTCGACACGGTCTCACAGTTCTACGGTCGAGGATGCCCGGCTGCGGCGACAATGGAACGGTCAGCGGTTCGGCTGCGGCAGGAGAGCCCAGGAGAGCCATGGACGAAGAACGGCAGCGAGAGATCGCGCGGCGCGCACGTGGTGGTGGCCGCATTCTCATCATGATCGTCACGCTCATGCTCGTGACGGTCGCTTTTCTCGGGTATGGCAGCGAACTGCCCCGTCGAGAGCAGGCTGGTGGCTCGGCCGGGATCTCGACCATGGCCGAGTCACTGAACCCGATGTGTGTTGCCGCGGCCGTGCGACCGGCCCTGGTCAGTATCAATGCTTTCACCGAACCGCTCGGCCCTGGTACCGCAGGGTCCGGCATCGTGCTCACCGCCGACGGCGAGGTGCTCACCAGCCACCATGTGATCAAGGGCGCGACCGCCGTCCGGGTGGCTGACGTCGGTGACAGCAATGTCTATGATGCGGTGGTACTGGGCTACGACTCCGGCGCCGATATCGCGCTGCTCGGTTTGTCCGAGGCTGCCGAGCTGCCGGTCGCCGCCATCGGCAGTTCGGCAGGTCTACGACTGAGCGATGAGGTTCTCGCGATCGGCAATGCCGGCGGGACCGGTGGTACGCCGACAGCGGTATACGGTCCCCTCACCGACCTCGACAGCACGATCGTGGCCGTCAACAGCGCCGATCTGTCTCGTAAAGCGCTCAGCGGCGTGTTGGAGGTCGAGGCGGCGGTCACCTCGGGACAGTCCGGTGGGGCGTTAGTGGATCGGAATGCGGCCGTAGTCGGGGTCATCGCCGCGGCCTCGGGCGACCCGCTGCACGCCGGGGTGCGCCCGCCGAATGGTTATGCGGTGCCGATCGATGTGGCGATGCGGGTGGTCCAGCAGATCCGAACCGGTATCCCGACCGACACCGTGCACATTGGTCCGACGGCCACTCTCGGCGTACTCGTCTCGAACGCGGTGCCGTTCGGCACGGGCGTCCGGGTTGAAGAGGTGGTCGACGGTATGCCTGCCCAGGTCGTCGGGCTGGTCGTGGGGGAGGTGATCGTCTCGGTCGACGATCGCGCCATTACTACCACGCAGTCCCTGCGTAGTGCGCTGAACACACGTAAACCGCATGACACGGTCAGGTTGGGGATCAATGGGGTGGGTGGACAGCGCACGGTGGCGGTCATGCTGGCCGCAGGGCCACCGAACTGATTCGGTCGGAATCAGACCAGAGACATCCAATAGTCCTGGAAACGCAGGAACACCAGCAGTAGCACCACTGTGAAGAACAGTGCGACGATAGTCCAGCGCCACTCGGCCAGCACGCCCAGCGGCCCCTTGATTTGTCCCCATAACTGCTCGGTTACCACCGCGAGCAGCGGCGTGACGACTGCCCAAACCACCATGCAGTACGGGCACAGCGCGTTGATCCGATAAAGCGACTGGAAGATCAGCCAGCAGATGAAAACGACGCCGAGCAGGTTACCCAGCCACAAACCGCCCCAGATCCAGCGCGGAAAACCCACGCCTGCCACCGATAGCACCCCGAGGGTGACTACGACGGCGAACCCGACGATGCCGATCAGCGGATTCGGGAATCCGAATACCGCGGCCTGATCGGTCACCATTACCGACCCGCAGGACAGAATCGGGTTGATGCTGCACGACGGCTTGTAGCCGGGGTCGACAAACAGCTTGAACCGTTCCAATGTCAGAGCTGCCGAGGCCACCCAACCGATCAGTCCACCGATCAGCAAGATCCACGCTGTGCGTCGTCCCGCGGTCGTCATGGCTTCGCTGCGGCGGCGGCGATTACGGGTCCGAGGCCACCGGGGGTCATGAGTGCCTTCGGCTGATCGACCTGCTTGCCGTCGACGAACACTGTCGGGGTGGACTTGACACCGCTCTTCAGTACATCCGCGGTGCGCGCTTTGATGTATTTGTCGTACTTACGATCGGTGATACAGTCGGCGACTGTGTCGTAGCCCGCCTCCTTGGCGATCTGGATCAGCTGATCGTTGGACAGGCCCGCGCCGCCTTCCGGGGGCTGTCGCTTGTACATCGTCGCCAGCCACGCCTGATACTTCGTCGGATCGGCCTCAGCGACGCAGTAGGAGGCGTTCGCACCCCGCGACGAGTACTGCGTGGTCGACCCCCGGTCCAGGAACGCGATCACGTTGTACTCGACCGCCGCGGTGCCGTTGTGCACCGCATCCATGAGCACTTGACCGTTGAAGTCTTCGAAAGCTTTGCAGGCAGGACACTGCAAGTCGGCGACGACCCGGACCGTGACCTTCGCATCCGGCTTGCCGATCCGGATGGCGCCGTTGTCGGTGATCGAGCCGGAGATGCCGCTAGGGTCCTGGTTCGCGGTCGCCGCGATGGACGGGATGGGGCCGGGATCGTCCCTGCGGGCTTTCTTCGCCGCGACGCTGATACCGATGGCGGTGATCAATGCGATGAGCACAGCGGCGACAGCCACCTGGATCAAGATATTCCGATTTCGGTCGGCTCCTCGCGCCGCCAGCAGCGGGTTCGATTTCCCACCCTGCTTTTTGCCCACCGTGCGCTCACCTCGCCTTTCGTTCAATGGACGGTTCTTGCCGTCACGATGGTAGATCGCGGCGGCGCTTTCGTGCCCGTGGGCCGCGTCCGTCGAGGTCAACAACGCTCGCTCGGCTCGGCTGGGTCGGATTGCTCGCTCGGCTCGGCTGGGTCGGATTGCTCGCTCGGCTCGGCTGGGCCGGATTGCTCGCTCGGCTCGGCTGGGCCGGAGCGATCGCCACGACATATCCGGAAAGTGAGCGCGGCCCGAACCGAGGCTACGCCTGTGCCAGGCGCCGTTTCTGCTCCGCGATATCGAACAACGCCGGGGGCCAGTCGAGCTTCAAACGCAGGAAAGCTGCGATGAGCAGTTCGGTGACGGCTAGGCGGGCGAACCATTTGTGGTCGGCGGGCAGGACATACCAGGGTGCGTATTCGGTCGACGTGCGGTCCAGCACCGCCTGGTATGCCTCCTGGTATGCGGGCCAGAACGCACGTTCATCGATGTCGGCCGACTTGAACTTCCAGTATTTGTCCGGGCGGTCCAATCGCTCGGCGAGCCGTTTCTTCTGTTCGTCGAGCGAGATGAACATGGCGACCTTCACCAATAAGGTGCCCTCGTCGACGAGTTCACGCTCGAAAGCGTTGATCTCGTCGTAGCGTAGCTCCCACTCGGTGGGGGGTACCAGATTGTGCACCCGCACTACCAGCACATCTTCGTAGTGTGAACGATCGAATACCCCTAGCTGACCCGCCCGTGGCAGTGCTTTACGGATACGCCACAGGTAATGGTGGCGTCTTTCTTCTTTGGTCGGCACGCTGAATGCCGCGTGGTCGACCCCTTGTGGGTCGACCGAACCGATGACGTGCCGGACGATACCGCCCTTGCCTGCGGTATCCATGCCCTGTAAAACCAATAGCACGCTGCGCCGGTCGCCGGACCGGCCGTTCGCGTACAGCTTCTCTTGGAGGTCCGACAGCACCAGGCTGCGCTCGGCGAGTAGTTGGGTGCCCGCCGTTTTGTCTCCCCGGAACCCGGGAAGTCCGGAGGTTTTGAGTTCGGCGACCCGCAAACCGTCGGCGCGCAAAGCCTCGGTCGGCGTGACCGCCCAGTGTTTGGTCATGCTGTCCACTTAACCATTCGTGTGTCCCAACAGAGTCACACATGCGCGAGGCGGGCTAGCTGCGCGGCGAACTCTCGGTCCGACACCGGGGCGAGAACGAGGTCGTGCGTGGTGGTGAGCAGGTAGCGCCCATCACCGCTGAAGTCCAACCAGGTGCGGTGGCGGGTAGGTGGGGACATGGGATCGTCCGGTTCCACCGTGACGGTGATGAAGCCGCGCCCATCGACCGGCTTACGCAGCGTCCGGCGGAATCGCGCCGGGCCGCGCTGGCCATTGGTGATGGATGGTTCGGCGAGGTCCGGACTCAGCACCGCGTCCTGCGGCTCACGCATCGGAGCGAGCCGACCCGGCTGTGCGGAGCCGATGATCCGCACCAGATGTTCTCCTACCGTGCGAGCATGGCACGCCAGCACGGTCATCGTCTCCTGAGTAGCGACCAGGATGCCCGCGTGGTTGTGCACCATTGCGGCGAAGGCGAGGATTCGTTCGGTTTCTGTGTCGCGATCCCCACGATTGTGCTCCGCGTGCGGGCGTGAGGTGCGTTCGCCGGAGATCGTGATGGTGGTCGCGTCATTCCGTGCGCAGAGCATCAACGCGGCGGCCAGGTCGGGGTCGGCTTGGCGGGCGAAGCGCTGCGGCAAGCGCAGTGCTCGGTACTCCGCTTCGGTGCGCACCGTTGCCGACGGAATCATGTTGACTGGGTAAGGTCTGCGATCCAGGCCCGTTTCGTTCGTCCAGACATGGGTGAATTCGTCTGAGGTGAGTACCCATTTCACCGCGCGCGGCCTCCACGGACAGCGTCGGGACTCGCCGGGCCGCCATCGCTTGCCGCCGGACCTTCCGGTGGCCGAGCGAACTGGGGAACGCGGTCGCCGGTAGCGGGCATCGTCGGGTTGTAAACGTAGGTCATAGTGTCGCGGGCATCCGCTTCCAGTTCTGCGGCCGCACGATCGTGCTCCATCCTGCGTTGTCCACCATAGACAGCTTCGGCGATCGGGTCTGTCAGCGGCCGATATTGCTGGGGTGGTACAATTCCGCCTCGGATCGCTTGTGCGGCATCGCTATTGAGCTCCATCAGCCGTGCGGCCGCCCGGCACACATCGTGCGTTGCTTCACCCACCCTGATGAATTGCCTGGTCGCCGCCGCGGCGGCGTCAGCGGTCCGGCCGGACCAACATGCGAACTCACGAGTGGTGGCGTCGGAGAAGGACTGGAACGCATCGGCCACCGCGGTGGCATTGGCTTGCCATGCCGCGGCTGTCCGGCCGAGCGCCGACGCGTCGAGCATCTCGTGTACCAGCTCCCATATCTCTTGGTGGGTGTAGGCGCCGAATATTTCCCGATCCGGCGCATAGGCGGGATCGTTCGCACCGCTGGAGAATCCAGCGAGTTCCCGCCGGATGCCGTCAGCGGACGCGCGAGCGGTGGAATCTGTCATGATTGTCCCCTCAGCTGGCCCCGGTCTGCGAGCGCTCGCTCATCAAGGCTCCAGATACTCGGTGATCAGCCGTAGCGCGGCTCGATTCGCCGCCTCCGCGTCGGCCAGCCGGTTGGCCGCTGCCAAGTACGCGGCCTTGAACAGCAGTGCCGTTTCCTGGAATGCCGCGAGGGTGTCGAGGTATTGCCTACCCTTATCGGCGAACCCGCGGGTGAGTCCTTGTCCGGTCGGCAGGTCGGGAAAGCCGGACACATCGGTAACAAGATGTCCATCGGCCATCGCGCGTCGCAGATCGTCGACCAGTTTGTCGCATGCGGCAGCGAGATTCTCGGCGACCGCCGTGTCCAGCTCGAACGGTTCTCCTCCGCCGTTGCCGATGGCCGCGGCGTACAGCTCCCGCGCTGCCGCCTGTCCGGTATCGGGTACCGCCATCCGGAAGCCCCCTTCCGCTCGGTCATGCCCGTGCCGTGCTGAATTCGAACTCTACCGGGCAATATCACACTGTAGACCGCCTTGGTGGTGGCTTGTGGGGCTCGAGGGGGTCGGCACTGTCGTTGCTACACTGGCCAGCGTCCCGAGGGGCGGCGTCTGTGGCGGAAGGCGACCGGTGGCTGAAATAGATGATTTACTACCGAAATACCTGCAGATCTCCGGGTATCTGCGTGAGCGGATCGAGCGTGGTGAGCTGGCGCCAGGCGCCGAGGTTCCTTCGGAGCGGGAACTCGCCGCATCCTGGAAGGTAGCCAGGCCTACTGCGGCCAAGGCGTTGAATACCTTGCGCCAGCAGGGAATTGTACGGTCCCGTAGAGGTTCGGGCACCTATGTGGCTGATCGGGTAGTCCGGATGCGCGAGAGCGCGCCTCGATACGGCACGCTTTTCCCCGCGGACAGGTCGCTGACGGTACTCGAATCCGGGATGGTCGAAGGGCCCTCTGAGGTTACTGATGCGCTCGGTCTGCCTTCTGGCGCCATGGTTGTCATGCGTAAGGAATCGAGTACCGATAATTCCGACTCGATGGTGTTGCTGACCTCATGGTTCCCCGGCGAATTCGCCGAATCAGCGGCACGCCTGCTCGCCGGCGCGCATCTACCGAGCGGAATCTCGCGTTATCTGGAATCCGCGACCGGCCGCGGTATTGCGGTTGTGCGCGAGCGTATCGGTGCGCGCCTGGCCAAGGCCGACGAGCGCAGTCTTCTCGCGCTGCCACATCCGGCCGCGGTCTCGATCGTGCACCGGATCTGCCTCGATCACGAGGGCAGCGCCCTCGTATTCTGCGAAGCCGTGCACCCGACCGGTAGCTGGGCATTACGGCAGGAGTATTCCGCCAGTTCAGTGCCCGATTTCCACTGTTGACACACCGTGCCCACAACTGGCATAGTCCACTTATCGGAAGTGTCGAAGGGGGAGTTGCGATGTTCGATCAGTTGACCATCGGTGGATGGGTGATCGTAGGGGAGCACTGCTCGGTACGGCTGGCGCCCCTGCCTCGCGACAACTACCTCGCATTCATCTTCGAAAGCAGCGGAATCGAATTCGAGCTCGCCCTGGCACCCGCGATTCTGCATCGCATGGCCGATCTCGGTGCCGCATGGCCGCCCGGCGTGGTGGAAGCGGGCTGAGCGGCCGCTGTCGTCGGTGTGTCACCGAGTTTCGATGGCACACCGACGAACTCGCTCAGATTCTGTTGACAGTGATGGTGATGCCTGCCGCGCGCAGTCGATCGGTGAGTGCATCGCCCATCGCGGAGGCGGGGGTGAGGATGCCCGCGAGTTCGGGTTGTTTGTCGGTGTCGAATGCCAAGCACAGGCCGCTCTCACCGAGCAGCACCGCGGTGCCCTGGTATCCGGGGTCGCCGGAGCCGGAGAAAGTCGCCAGGTATTTCGCCCCCGAGGTGGTGTGCGCGACAGTCTTCATGGTGAACCAGCCTCGTTCGCGGGATTTCTTGTTCGGTCCGGTGCCCGGTTCGGGCAGGATCCAGTCCAAGAACTTACGGCCTACCGAGGTCCGTGACAGCAGCGCGCCTGCCGCCATGACTGCCACGATGCCGCCGGTCATACCTGCTGCCAGCAGCGGTGCTATCGGCGAGTTTCCGGTGCTCATCACCTCGCGGTAACGGAAATTCTTGCCGTAGGGCCAGTCGAGCAGACCATTGCTGCGGCGCACGAGCTTCGTATTGGCGTTGGCCATGATGAATGTGCCCACCCAACCGTCCAGGCTCGAGTCGATCGCGCTCGCCCGCGACAGCGCCACATCGATTTGGTGACCGAGGTCGGGCTCCCTGGATTTGTCGGGGCTCAGCGAGTACGGGTCCGACATCACCGCGCTCTTGGCCGAGTCGGCGGCGAGCGCCTCCATCGTGGCCCGCGTCGAATCGACAGTGCCGCCGCTGACGCCGCCTCTGGCCGAGGCCACCAGCGTGGTGTCGGCGAGTTCGCCGGTGTTGTCCTCGACAGTGCTGCGGTAGAGCTGGTACACGCTCAGATCGGAGGGGATGGAGTCGTATCCGCAGGAGTTCACGATTTTCGCGCCGGTAGCGGCGGCTTGTTCGTGGTAGGTGTCGATGGCGTCGCGGATGAACAGTGGTTCGCCGGTGAGGTCGGCATAGTGGGTTCCGGCTTTGGCGCAGGCTGCGACCAGGGGCATTCCGTAGCGCAGGTAGGGGCCGACGGTGGTGACGACCACTGTGGTGCGTGTGGCGAGTTCGTCCAGTGCGGTGTGGTCGG
Source organism: Nocardia sp. TBRC8007 (assembly GCF_056629435.1). Taxonomy (NCBI): domain Bacteria; kingdom Bacillati; phylum Actinomycetota; class Actinomycetes; order Mycobacteriales; family Nocardiaceae; genus Nocardia; species Nocardia sp. TBRC8007. Next base: position 10,592 of record NZ_JBWSOR010000019.1, read on the forward strand.
TGGCGTCGGCCACGATGAGGTCCCAGGTCGCGGCTTCGTCGCCGAGTTCGTCGCGTACGGTGGTCAGTTTGTCCAGTGATCGTCCGGCCAGGGCGATGCGTGCGTTTTCCGGTGCGGCGCTTGCGAGGTACTGCGCGGTCAGTTTGCCGACGAAACCCGTCGCACCGAAGAGGACCAAGTCGAATTCCCGAAGATCTGCCATGGTCTTGCATTCTCCTGTGTGCGGCTGGTCTGAAGCTACTTTTAGGGTCGGCTCGGGTTACTGCGGCACAGCGTGATCGTTGCTGGAACAGCAGAAGCGCGGGAACAAGCGGGACGAAGCATCAGTCGCGGTCGACGGTGATGGTGATGTCTGTCGCGCGTAGTCGATCGGTGAGTGCATCGCCCATCGCGGAGGCGGGGGTGAGGATGCCCGCGAGTTCGGGTTGTCTGTCGGTATCGAACGCCAGGCACAGGCCGCTCTCCCCGAGCATCATCGCAGTGCCGTTGTATCCGGGGTCGCCGATGCCGGAGAAAGTCGCCAGGTATTTCGCCCCCGAGGTGGTGTGCGCGATTGTTTTCGTAGTGAACCAGCCTCGTTCGCGGGATTTCTTGTTCGGTCCGGTACCAGGTCGGGGCAGAACCAGGTCCAAGAGCTTGCGGCCTACCGAGGTCCGTGACAGCAGCGCGCCCACTGTCATTATCGCCTCGATGCCGCCGGTCATACCTGCTGCCAGCAGTGGTGCTATCGGCGAGTTTCCGGTGCTCATCACCTCGCGGTAACGGAAATTCTTGCCGTAGGGCCAGCCGAGCAGACCATTGCTGCGACGCACGAGCTTCGTGTCATGCGTAGCGAAGATGTAGGTGCCTACCCAGCCGTCCAAGGCCGGGTCGATCGCGCTCGCCCGTGACAGTGCTCTATCGGATTGGTGGCCGAAGTCGGATTCTCTGGACTTGTCCGGGCTCAGCGAGTAGGGATCCGAGATCACCGCGCTCTTGGCCGGGTCGACGGCGATCGCCTCCATCGTGGCGCGGTTGGAATCAATAGCGCCGCCGCTGACGCCGCTTTTGATCGCGGCTATAGCCGTGGTGTCGGTGAGTTCGCCGGTGTTGTCCTCGACAGTGCTGCGGTAGAGCTGGTACACGCTCAGATCGGAGGGGATGGAGCCGTATCCGCAGGAGTTCACGATTTTCGCGCCGGTAGCGGCGGCTTGTTCGTGGTAGGTGTCGATGGCGTCGCGGATGAACAGTGGTTCGCCGGTGAGGTCGGCATAGTGGGTTCCGGCTTTGGCGCAGGCTGCGACCAGGGGCATTCCGTAGCGCAGGTAGGGGCCGACGGTGGTGACGACCACTGTGGTGCGTGTGGCGAGTTCGTCCAGTGCGGTGTGGTCGGTGGCGTCGGCCACGATGAGGTCCCAGGTCGCGGCTTCGTCGCCGAGTTCGTCGCGTACGGTGGTCAGTTTGTCCAGTGATCGTCCGGCCAGGGCGATGCGTGCGTTTTCCGGTGCGGCGCTTGCGAGGTACTGCGCGGTCAGTTTGCCGACGAAACCCGTCGCACCGAAGAGGACCAAGTCGAATTCCCGAAGATCTGCCATGGCATTATCCTCTGTTGTCGCGTGCCGTTCAGTAACTACCGTTCAGTGACTACTTCGAAGACCTCATCCGCGACTGTTTCTTCGGAATAGCTGGATGGTAGCGAAGCCAGGCTCACTGCGGATAGCCACGAAGAAGACCCTGGGCGCGTCGTGCGATACGGTGAGACGTCTGTGATGCGAAGCACAGCTTCTTCGGACAGTTTAGCCCGTACTGCCTCAGACCTGCTCACATGGTCAGTTGCGTCCATAGTGCGCGGACCGCCGAACCGGTCGTCACCGCGCCCGGTTCGACGCATCGTTCGCGTCCGGCTCAGCCAAGTGCACGGCTACGCCGAATGATCCCTGAACTTCGGCGAACGGTCCGGTGGGCAACCGGGCGAACAGCCTGATCAACCTTCCACGGGTGACTCGACAGCAGGCAGTACGTGTGGCCGAGCATTGAATACTTCGGGCGAACCACCCGCGCGGGCCATGCCCTCGAGGGCGCTCCATGACATCATGGTGAGGTAGTCGATCACGGTATCGCGGGGCAGCGACTTGTCGGTGGTCCACCAATGCGTCGCCAGCTGGATACCGCCGACCAGGACATAAGACGTCAATGCCGCGCCTTCGGTCCGAACGCCGAGCTTCCGTGCACGATCGGTCATGATCGTGCACACCACTTCGGCGAAGATCTTTTCGAACTCCGCGAGCGAGGATTGGTCGGCCGATCCATTGCCCATGATGAAGTGGTAGACCTCGGGATTTTCGTCGACGGTACCGACGTACTCGGCCAGCGCGGAGCGAACCAATTGGTATTCATCGGCGTCCAGGCTGATCGCGTTGTACACCCGTGGCATCAATGTAGTCTCGATGAACCGCTGCATGGTCGCGTGGACCAAGTCGTTCTTATCGGAGAAGTACCGATAGAGCACGGTCTTGGAGACACCGATCTCCGCGGCTATCTCGTCCATACCCGCGCTGCTGCCGCGGGCGCGCACTGCCGCGAGGGTGCCGTCGACGAGCTCTGCGCGACGATCGATCTTGTGTTGTCGCCACCGGCGTTTGCGGCCGTCCGTGTGGCCGCCGCGCAGCGCGGACGGTCGCTCGTCGGTGGCGACAAGATTCTCGGTGGACAGCGTGCACCCCCTTGCTCTGCAGTGCTCTTTCGTTGCTCTTCTGCCTCCAGCTTATGTGTCGAACACCTGTAGTACGCCTGTTTAGCTGCCGGATGCGGTAGGAACCACAGTTTCAGGCATGCTCGGCGTGCCGAGATCCTCTTGTCGGAGTGCGCTTCTTCATGGGTCACCTCTTCATGAGCACAGCAGAATGGGAGGCATGGAGAAAGCCCCCGGCAATACTGCGGTGCTGGACGTCCCCGCCGCGCCACCCGCCGCGCCACTCGGGCTGGCCGCTGCGCTCGACGAGGCAGCCAAGCGCCGTGACCTCTGGCGGATGAAGGCGTTCGCCACTGGCCTGCTCGCGCTGGCTACCGTGATCTATCTGTTTTGTCGCTGGATCGAATCACGGGGCGCGGGTGGCGACTGGGTCGGTTATCTGCGGGCGGCATCGGAGGCGGGCATGGTCGGAGCTTTGGCGGACTGGTTCGCGGTGACCGCGCTGTTTCGACACCCGCTCGGCTTACCCATCCCGCACACCGCGATCATCCGGCGGAAGAAGGATCAGCTCGGCACCAGTCTCGGCGCCTTTGTCGGCACTAATTTCCTTGCACCGGAAGTTGTTTCGGCAAAGTTGTTTTCCGCGCGTATCTCATGGCGAGTGGGATGCTGGATCGCCGACCCCGCTCATGCCGCTCGGGTGGCACAAGAGAGTTCGGCGATCCTGTGTGCCATCATCGGGGTCCTGCGGGACGAAGATGTCGAACAGGTGATCGACAACACCATTGTCAAGCGGATCGCTGAGCCGCTGTGGGGGCCGCCTATTGGCCGGGTATTGGCAGAATTGCTTGCCGACGACCGGCAAAAGGCCCTCTTGGATTTGCTCGCCGAGCGTGCGCACCAATGGGCGCTCGGAGCGCAGGAGACGATCGATCGAATCGTATTCCGAGACGCACCGCAGTGGGCGCCGAAATTCGTCAACATCATGCTTTCCGAACGAATTTACCGGGAGCTGGTCGAGTTCACCTGGAAAATCCGTACCGACCCCGAGCACGAGGTGCGTGCCGCGGCGAATCGGTTTCTACAGGAATTCGCCGATGACTTGCAATACGACGAGGCCATGATCAAGAAGGCGGAACGGGTCAAGGCGCAGATTATGGGTCGTACGGAAATCACTGGGATGGCCCAGGCCACATGGCGTGCGGCGAAGCGGCTGATCCTGGAGTCCGCCGAGGATCCGAACAGCACCTTGCGGCGCAAGATCGCCGAGAATGTCCAGCAGCTGGGTGAACGATTGCGCGATGATTCCGACATGCGCGTGAAGGTGGACGGTTGGATCGACCGTGGTGCTCGCTACCTGGTGGAGAACTATGCTGAGGAAATCAGCACCCTGGTCACCGACACGGTTGCCAGGTGGGATGCCGAGGAAGCCAGCAAGAAGATCGAATTGCAGGTCGGTCGAGATCTGCAGTTCATCCGTATCAATGGAACTGTGGTCGGATCGCTTGCAGGACTAGCGATCTACACGATTTCTCACCTGATGTTCGGCGGCTGATCCGTTGCGTATGGATCGTTTGCCGAAACTCTGCTAGCAGACTGCTTGCAATTGCTAGCACTCTATTTTAGAATCGTACCCGTACAACCGCCAGAAGGTGAGTGATGGTAGACCAGCCCGAGGTTTCCACCGAGTACGCCCGACGATCGGATGAGCACTTGTCCGATGCCGGGGAGCGAGGGGGGCGTGTTGTCAACGCGGCGCACGATATCGGAAGCTTCATCAGAGCGCAGCGTGAAGCCGCGCAAGTTTCGCTGCGTCAACTCGCTCAGCTGGCGGGGGTGAGCAATCCGTATCTCAGTCAGATCGAGCGTGGATTGCGTAATCCGTCCGCCGAGGTGCTCACGCAGATCGCCAAGGCGCTGCGTGTCTCCTCGGAGGTGTTGTACGTACAGGCCGGCTATCTAGAGCAGCGGGCGCACAGTCCGGTCCGGGACGCCCTGCTTGCCGATACATCGATCAGTGAGCGGCAAAAGCAGGTGCTGCTGGACATTTATGAATCGTTTCGCCGGGAAAACGGGGGAAGCGAGGCAGGGGGGGATACATGGGACAGCGAGGTTCCGCGCACAACAACCGACACTCCGCCACGCCAGGAGAACGAAACATCATGACCGAGAAAAACGCCACTGTAACCAAACCTCTGCTCGCCACCGTCGGTGCCGGCGACGCGCTCTATGCCGCTGTCAACGATGTCGTCACACAGGTACGTGAGCGTACGGCTACTACCGAGGTGCAGGCACGGGTGGAGGAGGCCCGTGAGCGCTTCGCCAATGTGCCCGCTGACGTACAGGCCCAGTTCGGCTCGTTGCGCGAGCGGTTGTCCGGACTGCCTTCGGAGCTGCCGGAGGATCTCGCCGAGCTACGTGAGAAGTTCACCCCCGAAGAGCTCCGTGCCTTGGCCGAAAAGTACTACCACCAAGCGCTCGACATCTACACCGATCTCGCCACCCGGGGCGAGGAGACTATCGAACGGTTGCGCGCCAACCAGCTCGTCGAGGATCGGCTCGGCCAAGTCGAAACCCTTTACGACGATGCGGTGAGTCGGGCCGAGGGAGTGCTCGGGCGGGTCAATGAGCTGTTCGGTCGCCCGGCGAGTACCGAAGGACATGAGGCCGAGGGCGTGTCGGGCGCCGAGGTCGTGGAGGCAGAGTTCGTGGAGGCAGAGGTCGTCGAGGTGACCACCGAGTCCACCCCTGCTCCTGTGACGAACGGTGCGCCGAAGAAGGCTCCGGCCAAGAAGGCGACCTCCGCTGCCAAGAAGGCTTCGGCGAAGAAGGCTCCCCCGAAGGATGTCTGAACGTTCCGTAGTCACTTGCTAGTCGATGCCTTCGTGCACCCGTGGTGTACGGAGGTATCGCTTCTATGATGGGTGGGGGCTTCTATGATGGGTGGGGTGAACATGGTGCACGGATTGACCGGGGCGATCTTGTGGGTGCTGTGGCTGGCTTTGCTCGGCGCGACGATTTTCGCGCTGATCCACGCTGTGCGTCAGCGTCCGGACGCTTTCACCGCGGTGGACAAGCTGACCAAGCCGATCTGGCTGGCGATTCTCGGGGGCGCTGTGCTCGTGCTTCTGCTCTTTCAGGCTGGTTTGAGCCTGCTTTCTTTTATCGCGGCCATCGCGACTGGTATCTATCTGACCGATGTGCGGCCCAAGGTGGACGAAGTGCAGCGGGGTCCGAGGTGGTGAGGCGATAGCCCGCTGACCGATCCGGACGCGCGCATCGGCACGAGAGGCGATATGTCTACGGTCGGCATGCTCATCCGCGTGCGTCCGGTTCGGTCCGCGCCGGTCAGGAGAAGACGACCGTCCGGTGACCGTGCACCAATACCCTTCCCTCCAAGTGCCAACGCAGTCCACGCGCCAGCACCACTCGCTCGATATCACGTCCCTGCCGGACCATGTCGCGCACTTGGTCGGCATGGTCGATACGGATGACGTCCTGCTCGATGATCGGGCCTGCGTCCAGTTCCGCTGTCACGTAGTGACAGGTGGCGCCGATCAGCTTCACGCCACGCGCGAACGCTTGGTGATAGGGGCGAGCGCCGACGAACGACGGCAAAAAGCTATGGTGGATGTTGATCGCCTTGCCCGCCCAGTGCCGACACAAATCGGCAGGTAGCACCTGCATGAATCGTGCGAGGACCACCGCGTCCGGAGTGTATGCGTCCACTAGCGCACGGACCTCGGCGAAGGCAGGGCCCCGCTCGGCCGGATCCTTCGGGAACGCCACGTAATGGAACTTTGCGCCATGTGCCGCGGTCATCGCAGCCAGGTCTTGATGATTGCTGATCACCGCATCGATAGTGGTGGGCAACTCGCCACTGACGGCGCGTCCGAGCAAGTCGTGCAGGCAATGTCCGTCTTTGCTGACCAGCAGGACGGCGCGGCGGCGTTCCCCTGAGTCCAGCAGCTGCCATTCGGCCGCAGGCCACAGGTCGATGGCTGTCCGGGCGAAACGGTCACGTAACTCAGTGATCCCGAACGGAACTGTCGCGGCTTCGATCGCCTGGCGGGTGAAGAACCAGCCGGTGCCGGGATCGGAGTGATAGCCGGCTTCCACGATCGAACCGCCGAACTCGGCGATGAACGAGGTGATCTCGGCGATGATGCCGGGACGGTCTGGGCAGACCAAGGTCAGCACGTAGCGGCGATCACCCTGATCGGATGGAGCGGAACTCATGGTCTCATTCTCCCAGGTGTGCTGTTTTCGATTTGCCGCGCGTTCGCGGCCTTTCTTGGCTCGTGTCCAGCCGACTGCGACTCACGACTGCTGCGTGCGCTGCGGGAGGCCGGACACGGCCGGGCCGCGAACGGCGCGCGGGTTCATGCGTTCGCCGGGCTCGCACTGTACGCCTATGGGCGGGATGTTCCGGTTGAGGCAGGGTCAGAGGGTATAGAACGGCTCCGGGTAGTGGAATTCGCCGACGATCTGCGAGTCATAGGCAGACAACGGCCGAACTTGGAACTGGCCCGCCCAGGCGGGTTCGTCGGGGGTGATGCCGAACCTGGCCGCGGGGACGAAGCCGAAGCGCGGATAGAATTCCAGGCTGCCGAGCAGGCCGACCAGCGGTTCGTCGAGCGCGTCGGCGGCGCCGAGGGCCGCGTGTATGAGAGCCGAGCCGATCCCGATGCCCTGATGATCGGTGAGTACACCGACCGGGCCTAGTGCCAGTACCGGGAATGGGCCCACTGTGGCCCTGGTCAGGCTCAGGTGGCCGACGACTCTGTCGTGTTCGATGGCTACTAGGGAAAGCGTAGGGATCCAACCCGCATCGCTGCGCAGGCGAGTGACGAGTCCTACTTCGGGTGGATCGGTGTTGTCCCGGTCGATGGAGGTTGCGCCACCATCGGAGGTGTGGGCGTAGTGCGGTGCGAATGCGCTGCGGTGCACCGCGGCGATAGCGGTGGCGTCCTCGGCGCGTTCGCGACGGATCAGCACGGTCTTCTCCTCCTGAACGAAGTAGGGCTCATCCGCACACGTTAGTCAGTCGACCATGGTGGAGTTGTCTCCGATGCGCCATCAACCATGAGTGTGCGGTAGGCCTCGTAGGTGCGCAATGGAATACATCCTTTGTGTGCAAGACTCTCAGCCCATGGCACAGTGGGCTACACAGACCAGGACAGAAGTGGCCGCCATGGTCGACCATACGTTGTTGGCTCCGGAAACCACCTCGGCGGAAGTCGCCGAGGTGATAGAAGACGCTCGGGCGCTGGGTGTCCTCGCGATCTGTGTATCGCCGTCGATGTTGCCGGTGCGCGCGCCAGGACTCGTGGTCGCCACGGTCGTCGGATTCCCTTCGGGGAAACATCATTCGCTGGTGAAGGGCGCCGAGGCGAGGCTGGCGGTAGAGCAGGGCGCGGCCGAGATCGACATGGTGATCGATATCGGCGCGGCCCGCGCCGGTGATTACACAGCAGTGCTCGCGGATATTGTCACGGTGCGTGAGTCCGTGGATGATCGGGCATTGCTCAAGGTGATCATCGAATCCGCCGCACTGCCGGACAAGGCAATCGTGGAAGTGTGTCGAATCGCTGAGCGTGCTGGAGCCGATTTCGTGAAGACCTCCACAGGGTTTCATCCTGCGGGCGGTGCCAGCGCCCATGCGGTGCGGTTGATGGCGGAGACGGTCGGTGGCCGGCTCGGTGTCAAGGCCAGTGGTGGTATCCGGACCGCTGAAGCGGCAGCCGAGCTGATCGCGGCGGGCGCGACCAGGCTCGGATTGTCGAGATCTCGTGCCGTGCTCGACGGTTTTCCGGACTGACCACCGGCTGCAGGCATGCGACGGGCCTTCGGGCCGTTCGGTAGAACAGGACAATCCGAGGAGCAGGCTGCGATGTGGGAGAGCGGATTTCAGCAAAGCGCTTCCGTATTGCCCTGGACGGGCTCCAGTTTGGTGCGACCGCCTGCGAGTTGGACCGCGATACCGGAGTCGGTGACCCGCACGTCCGTCGCCACCATGTCGAGTGGGTAGCTCTTCAAGCTCTGCGTGAAGATATCCAGGATGCTCTGTGCCAGATCGGAGGGCAGACCGATGCCGAGCAGTTCCGCCGATGTCGTCTCCATCTGCACTTTTCCATCCTGGATATGCGGCTTCAACTGGAGTTGGCCGATGCCGCTCAGTACCGACAGGGTGAGCGTGCCCGAGCTGGCGGAAGAGCTCACTTTGTTGACCAATCCGCCGAGCGTTTCTTTGATGCCCTCGTTGCTCCAGGTGACATCGGCGGAGGAGCTGCCGACTGAGCCTCCGTTCTGCTCATCGATTTCGACATCGTGCAAGACAGCATGGACCTTCATCCCGATGGCCGGGCCGAACTTGGTGTCATCACTGTCCACTTGTACCGAGGACACCTTGCCATCGATCCAGGTGATCAGCATCGGCTTGGCACCGAAGCGCACCGTGATCTTCGACCCCATCTCCTTTTCGAATTGGGAGCTGATGCAGCTTGCCACCGCGTGTCTGGCGTAGAGCTCTCCACCGATCAGCAGCGTGGCGAGCAGGGTCACTACTACCGCTAGCGCGATCAGCAGCATGCGCCGGTTGATCGTCGAGGTGAACGGAACTTTTGTACCCATGGGCCGATTCTTCCCGACCTTTCTGTGTCATCTCTGTGGAGGCATTGAGGGGTCAGAATGTGATGTATAGCACAGCGACTGGGCGTAGTCTGATGCCCATGATCGGCGATGCGGCGAGCCGGACAACCGGAGCCGCTGGACAAGGGTGGCGGGTGCTGCGTCGCTGGGCCGGTCGGCACGCCGGTTTCTTCACCACCAGACAGGTAGCCCGCACCGGGTGCGCTGGACGAGTGCGGACTGGTCTCGGGGACGGTTCGGTGACCAGGGCTGGGGCGGGCGTGTTCCGATTATCCGGCTGGCCGGAGGGACCGCTCGATGAATACGCGATGTGGGCGGCATGGTTCGACGGCGCTGCGGCGTTTTCTCACCAGAGCGCGGCGGAGTTGCACGGACTCGGCAGACTACATCCACAGTTCCTTCATCTGTCGGTGGCCGCCGGTCGCATGCCTGTGACACCGCGATTGGTGGTGTTGCACCGCGCGCCGACTGGTACCGATGTGGAATCGACCGGTTCGTTCCTGGTGACGACGCCGGTGCGCACGGTACTCGACCTGGCAGAGTCCGATATCGGACAGGTCGCTTTGAACGAGGTGGTAGCCGATGCGGTCGCCATCCACCGTTGTGCGGCCGACGAGATCACCGCCGCCGGGACACGGTTGTCGCCGCGCGCTGCGAAAAGAACGCACCGGGCGCTCACTACGGCATAACAGAAGCGGTCAAGAATCAGTGTGATGGCCGGGGCGATCCATCTCGGTAGGAGCCACAGCCGACCACGGCACGGACAACACATTGTCGCGCAGCCTGCGGCGGTAATGGCGGATCGGGAAACCGTCCTCGCGCAGCAACTGCACAGCCGCACGCCAACGAACTCGGGGACCGAAGGGGGTCAGTTGCGCGGCGCGGGCCCATGAGCGGTCTGCGGCGGTGAGCAGAGCATGGATCGGCTCACCGGGGACATTGCGGTGAATCAATGCTTTCGGCAGTCGTTCGGCCAGATCGGAGGGCTGCTCGACGGTGAACGGATCCCAAGCGAGGGTGAGTGAACGTGGGCCATCCTGGTCGAGCAGCACCCATGTGCATCGCCTGCCCAGTTCGTCACAGGTGCCGTCGATCAGTAGCCCATCCGGCGTCAGCCTAGACTGGATAGTCGCCCACGCATCAGGGACCGCCGATTCCGGATATTGCCGCAATACATTGAATGCGCGCACCAGGACCGGTCGCAGCCCGGCCAACTCGAACCCGCCGCGTGCGAAGGTGACGCCGTCCCGGTCGAGTGCTACACGCTGCGGGTCGATCTCCAACCCCACCACTCGCATGTCGGTGCGGACCGTGCGCAGCCGAGTGGCCAGTTCGAAGGTGGTCCATGGGCTTGCGCCGTACCCGAGGTCCACTACCAGCGGGTCAGCCGTGTCGCGTAGGCGCGCGGCAACGAACTCATCATTGACCAGCCAGCGGTCGCTCCGGCGGAGGCGATTGACGGCGGTGGTGCCGCGAGTGCTGGTGCCGACCGGCTTGGTCAGCGGGCGGGGTGGTTTTCTTCCAGCCACTGCGCCGTGAACTCGGCCTCGGCCCGGAACAAGTCGATCACGTTCACCAGCATCAGCTGTTCCAGACGCGGCCCAACCATGGGAATGAATACTTTGGCTTCCGAGGAGAAGCGCATGGTACAGCCGATTTCGGTGGGGAAAAGGCGCATGGATCCACCGAGGCTGCCCGGTCCGGCCGGAATGGACGCCGAGTACTTTCCGGTGATCTCGTCCAGCCCATAGGCACTGTAGCGCTCCTTGCGAGTGATCACCATATCCTTGCGTATGATCGTCTGCGCGATCTCCGGAAGCATGTCGCGAGGCAGAATGTGGAGCAGTTCGATCTCGATTCCGCTATCGCCCGCCTCCACCCGGCTTACCTCGTTGCGGGGTGTGTGCTTCCGCATTTCCGTCATCCGCGCTTCCCAATAGTCACGACTCGACAGCGCCCCGTACAGCTCTTTCGTAGTGTGTAGCGGGTAGCGAGCGGAGTAGTCCAGTCGGCGTGCCATGGGCCCACACGTTACTGGGTTCGAAGTACGCGCTTTGACGGGTGGGTGATAAGCGATAGCCCGGATATGGTGCGCGCCCGGCGTGTTGCCGGGCAGCGCGCCGGGCGCCGGAGTTCTGATCAGCGGGACGCGAGCCAGTCGGCGGTGAATTCCGCCTCGTTCTTCAGCAGCTCGGTGAGGTGCTCGGCGATCGCTTTCTCGATTTTGCCGCCGAACAGCGGAATCTTCACCTCGATGGTGCCTTCGGCCGTGACCGTGACATCGTCGTCGCCTGCCAGTGTGAGGGTGCCGCGCACCTCGGCGGGCGCACCCTCGACGCGGGCCTCGAAGGTGCCCGTATCTCCTGTCCAGTATTCGACGCGCGGAATGATCAGGTCGCCGGGGCGTACCGCAGTGATCGCGGCAGGCAGCAATTCGGCGGCGACGGCTTGCACCATCTCGACGCGCACTTGTTCACCGCTGATGGTGATCGACTCCAAGCGGGAGTTGGCGCCGCCGACCCGCGCGATACGATCCTTCCAGTACTGATCGTCTGCGAGGGCCGCGCGCACAGCGGCGAGGGGATGAGAGTAGCGGGCCGTGTACGCCAGCGGTGTAGCCATGAGCCGACACGCTACCGTCTGGTCGTGCGAAGTTCACATGTAGTGCTGTCGGATCTCCTCGCAGGCACCGGCGCGCGGCTGCGTGCTGGTGGGCGGCTGGCGGAGCTGACTACGCTGCGGGTAGGTGGACCCGCTGTACTGGCGGAGTGCACGACAACCGAGGCGCTGGTCGCGACAGTGCGCGCGTTGGACGCGGCGAACATACCGCTGCTGTTGTTGGCGGGCGGTTCCAATCTGCTCGTCGGTGACGACGGTTTCGATGGTGTGGTGGTCCGGATCGCCACCACCGGTGTCGAGATCGGTGCGGGCGGCGTTGTCGCGGAGGCGGGCGCGAACTGGGATGAGGTGGTACGCGCAACGGTTGCCGCTGGGTTCGGCGGGCTAGAGTGTCTATCGGGTATTCCCGGCTCGGCGGGTGCGACGCCGGTGCAAAATGTCGGTGCCTATGGTGCCGAGGTGTCGAACCTGTTGCGTAGGGTGCGCTTGCTGGACCGAGCCAGCGGCGAGATTCGCTGGGCGGTGCCTGAGGAACTCGGGTTCGGTTACCGCACCAGTGTGTTGAAGCAGCAGGGTGAGACGGTGGTGCTCGCGGTTGAATTCGTACTGCGCGCCGACGGTTCCAGCGTGCCGCTGCGCTTCGGCGAACTCGCTACCGCGCTTGGTGCCGACGTCGGAGAAACCCGGCCGACGGCGCAGGTCAGGGATGCGGTGCTGCGGCTGCGCACGGGCAAAGGCATGGTGCTCGACCCGGTCGACCACGATACTTGGAGCGCGGGCTCGTTCTTCACTAATCCGGTACTTTCCCTGGACCAGGCGGAGCGGGCGCGGGCCGCGATAGTCGCTCATGTGGGTGATGTCCCGGTGCCTGCCTTCCCAGTTCATGAGGGGATCAAGTTCTCCGCGGGTTGGCTGATCGAACGGGCGGGTTTCGGCAAGGGTTTCCCAGGCGAAGAGGCGCAGGCACGGTTGTCGACAAAGCACGCGTTGGCGTTGACCAATCGCGGTAGTGCCAGTGCGGCCGATCTGGTGGCATTGGCCAGGACGGTGCGGGACGGGGTTGTCGAGCGCTTCGGAATCCGATTGGAGCCGGAACCGGTTGTCGTCGGCATCACGCTCTGAAGTGCTGAAATCAACGCTACTTACTGCGGCTACAGACCGGTCGGCATCTTACGCGTAGATTCGACCAGATGAACAACCGTCTGATGATCGGCCGACCGGCTGCCGTGGTGTCGGCCGTGCTGTTGGTGGCAGTTGTCTTCCTGACCGCAGGCTGCACGGTCGATCGCAGCCAGGGGAGGCCGCCACAGAAAACCGGTCCGATCGCCGCGGCCGAGTTGAATCCCGGCGACAACGCTACCGGCGTCAACCCGACCGCGCCGATTTCGGCGACGATCAGCCACGGCACAATCGATCAGATCGCACTGACCAACGCTGCGGGCAAGCAGGTTCGCGGCGAACTCGCGCCGGATAAGCGCAGTTACACCATCACAGAACCGCTCGGCTACGACGCCACCTACACCTGGTCGGGGACTGCCATGGGGACCGACGGCAAACCGATCTCGATCGCCGGTTCATTCCACACCCTCGCACCGAAGAGCACCGTCCCCGCGACGATCAACATCGGCGACAATCAGGAGGTCGGTATCGCGGCGCCGATCATCATACAGTTCAAATCCGCCGTACCGAACAAGGCTGCGGTCGAGCGGGCACTGACCGTCACCACTAACCCGCCGACAGAGGGCGCGTGGGCCTGGCTTCCGGACGACAGTGGCGGCTCGCGAGTGCACTGGCGGCCGAAGAACTACTGGACGCCTGGTACCAGTGTGCATGTCTCAGCCCAGTTGTATGGTCTCGACTTCGGTGGCGGCAAATGGGGCTATTCCGACTTGACCTCGGACTTCCGTATCGGCCGTAGCCAGATTGTCAAGGCGAATGCCCCGAGCCACCGTATGCAGGTTGTTCGGGGCGGACAGACTGTCTTCGATTTCGCGGTCAGCTACGGAGAGGGGAACGAGCCGCGCAATGTCACCCGGTCCGGCATTCATGTGGTCACTGAGAAATACAAAGACTTCATGATGTCGAATCCGCCGTACTACACCAACGTTCGGGAACGGTGGGCGGTACGTATCTCCAACAATGGCGAATTCATCCACGCCAATCCGGCGTCGTTGGCGGCGCAGGGCTCGGTCAATGTCACCAATGGCTGTATCAATCTGTCGCCCGCCGACGCGCAAGCCTATTTCCCTACCGCGCTATACGGCGACCCGGTCGAGGTGACCGGAACGTCGATCCCGCTTTCGGCCGCGGACGGCGATATCTACGACTGGGCGATCGATTGGGCGACCTGGAAGAGCATGTCGGCGTTGCCGAGCGCACCAGCGGCGATGGCGTCGGCCACGCCAGTGCCACCGCACGGTAACTGAACCGGCAGCGCCCCGATCGATCGCGAGAGCCTAGCCGCGCCGGGCGAATCGGGACGGGGTCGCTTGATCGCGCGGTTGGATGATGATCTGGTCCAGGTTGACGTGCGCGGGTCGCGATGCGACGAAACCGACGACCTCCGCGATGTCTTGGGCGACCAGTGGGTCGATACCCTCGTACACTTTCGCCGCGCGCTTGGCATCGCCGCCGAAGCGGACCAAGGAGAACTCGGTTTCTACTGCCCCAGGGGCGATTTCGGTCAGTCGCACCGGTTGCCCGAGTAGCTCGCCGCGCAGCGTGCGGTGCAACACGGCTTGCGCGTGTTTGGCTGAGGTATAGCCGGAGCCATTGTCATAAGCACTGAACGCGGCGACCGAGGTGATGGTGACGATCAATCCATCGCCAGAGGCGATCAACGCAGGCAGCAGGGCTTTGGTAATGCGCAAAGTGCCGAGCACGTTGGTTTCCCACATCCACCGCCAGTCGTCCAGGTCGGCCTCGGTGACCGGTGCCAGGCCCTTGGCGCCGCCCGCGTTGTTGACCAGCACGTCGGCGCGCTCGATCGCCTCGGTGAACGAGCGCACTGACTCATCCGAGGTAACGTCGAGTTCCAGTGCGGTGCCGCCGATTGCATCGGCGAGGTGGCGCAGGCGGTCGAGCCTGCGTGCGCCGACATAGACGTGGTAGCCCTGCTCGGCCAGTTCCTTGGCGGTGGCCTCCCCGATACCCGAGCTGGCTCCGGTGACGACGGCGATACGAGTGCTCATGGCCTTGATCGTAAGTGCGAGGTTCTCGCCACACCCGAAGGCTATCGGTGTAGCACGGTTAGCCTGGCTGGCATGGCTATTCGAGACGCGGTGAGCGCGGACGGCACGACCATCGTCTACCGGGTGAGTGGCCGGGCCGACGCTCGGCCGCTGGTGCTGCTGCACGGCTGGTCGGCGAATCTGCGCTGCTGGGGGACAGCCGCCGACGATCTTGCCGCGCGCTTCCGGGTAATCGCGGTCGATCTGCGTGGCCATGGCTACTCGGACACGCCCGTCACAGGGTACGACGATCCGAAGAACTGGGCTGCCGACGTTGAGGCGGTGCTGGCAGCCGAGGGCATCACGTCGGGCGCGCTGTTGCTCGGCTGGTCTTATGGTGGGATCGTGTTGTCGGATTATCTGACCGCCTGCGGCGCCGCTGCTGTCGCAGGCGTTGTCTATACCGGCTCTATGGCGAACATCGGCCCCGGTGTGCCGGGTGCGGCGACCGGAAGCTTGATGCGGGAGGCGATTCCGGATGTCTTCGCCGAGAGTGCAGGCCGTGCGGTACGCGCCTTCAGCGTGTTCGGCAATGCCAATACCGGACCTGGCTCGGACAAAGGGCCGGATGCGCAACGTCTGTTCGGGGTGAGCCTCGCCACTGCGCCCGCAGTGCGCGAGGCGCTGTTCTATCGGACCGTCGACAACACCGAAATGCTGCGTGCGCTGGATATACCGGTACTCGTTCTGCACGGCACCGCAGATCGGGTCGTCCCGGTCGAGAACGGCCGTTACATCGCCGATACCGTCACGAACGCGCATGCCTCATTCTGGGAAGGCGCTCAACACGGCTTGTTCATCGAGGATCGCTCCCGGTTCGTCGGCGAGGTGAGCACGTTCGCCGAATGTCTGTGAATTGATTCACTGTCGTTATGTGATAGCTCTCACTTGGCGCGGTCGGAGTGTCTGACCCGTTAGAGCGCCGTGCACTATGGAGAGCGTGAGTCAGCGCCTGTACCTACGGCCGAACCGTATTGCCGTGTTGTCGGTGCACACTTCGCCATTGGCCCAGCCGGGGACTGGCGATGCGGGTGGTATGAACGTCTACATCCTGCAAACGGCTATCGAACTGGCTTGTCGCGGGATAGAGGTGGAGATTTTCACCAGGGCTACCGCATCGAATACTCCCCCGGTGCAAGAGGCGGCGCCCGGCGTATTGGTGCGCAACGTGGTGGCCGGCCCGTTCGAAGGGCTGGACAAGTACGACCTGCCTACTCAACTGTGTCCGTTCGCGGCGGAAGTGTTGCGGCAAGAGGCCAGGCACCAGCCCGGCTATTACGACTTGGTGCATGCACATTACTGGTTGTCCGGCCAGGTCGGCTGGCTGATCAGGGACCGCTGGCGGGTACCGCTTGTGCATACCGCTCACACGCTGGCGGCGGTGAAGAACGCTGCGCTGGCCGAGGGAGACTGCCCCGAGCCGGTGACCCGTGAGATCGGCGAGAAGCAAGTGATCACCGAGGCCGATCGGCTGGTCGCCAATACCATCGAGGAGGCAGGCCAACTGGTCGAGCTCTACGGCGCCGCCGCCGAGCGCATCGACGTTGTGCCGCCAGGCGCGGACCTGGCCCGCTATCGCCCTGGCGACAAGAGCGCGGCGCGCGCGACACTCGGTTTGACCACCGGTGAGCAGGTCGTCGCGTTCATCGGCCGCATCCAACCTCTGAAGGGACCCGATGTGCTGGTCCGTGCCGTCGCCGAGGTACTGCGCACGAATCCAGCGAGCGCGCTGCGCGTGCTTATCGTCGGAGGTCCATCTGGCAGCGGGCTGCAGCAGCCCGATGCACTGATCGAGCTGGCCGCCGAGCTGGGCATCGCCGAGCGGATCAGCTTTCTTCCGCCGCAGCCGCCGGAGCAGCTGGTACTGGTTTACCGCGCCGCTGATCTGGTCGCGGTGCCAAGCTACAGCGAGTCTTTCGGGCTGGTCGCGATCGAAGCGCAGGCCAGCGGCACGCCTGTGATCGCAGCTGAGGTCGGCGGGCTCGGTACGGCGGTGCGGCACGAGGTCTCTGGTCTGCTCGTCCCAGGGCATCGCACTACGGACTGGGCGAACGCGCTGCGCCTTTTGCTCGCCGACCCCGACCGGCTACGCCGGATGAGTGAAGGTGCCGTCGAGCACGCCGGGAACTTCTCTTGGGCGCATACTGCCGATGGATTGATGGCCAGCTACCGCGCGGCGCTGTCTGGTTATCGCGATGATCATATGGTGCTCGGCGGGCGCGGCCTCGCGCGCAGCTCGGTGCGCGCCGACGCCTATGATTCCATCTCTGGAGAACGCACTAACCTAGCTGGAGAACGGACTGCCGCTCTTCTCAGTGAGAGCAGCCAGGTCGGATCGCGGGCGCTGTGGCGGCGCCGGATGGGAGTACGCCGATGAACGAGGCGCAGGCAACCGCGCGGCTCATCGATGCGGCGCTGCGTGAAAGAGAGATCGAGTACACCAGGCCCGGAGATACGACTTTTGTCGTCGTCTTGCCTGGCGAGCGCAAGCTGGAAACCACGGTGATGCTCACGGTGGGTAAGCATGGGGTCCGGATCGAGTCGTTCGTCTGCCGTAAGCCGGACGAGAACTTCGAGGGCGTTTACAAACATCTGCTTCGCCGTAATCGCAGGCTCTACGCGGTTGCCTACACTCTGGACCGGGTCGGCGATATCTACTTGGTCGGTCGGATGGCCGCGCACGCGGTTACGGCGGATGAGCTGGATCGGATATTCGGTCAGGTCTTGGAGGCCGTCGATGCGGATTTCAATGTATTACTGGAACTAGGCTTCGCCGAATCCATTCGGCGAGAATGGAAATGGCGGGTCTCACGCGGCGAGTCGTTGCAGAATCTGCGTGCTTTCGAGCACATGGTCGACTCCGCTGACAGATCCTGAGCCGCTCGGCGGAACCGGCCAGCTGGGTTCGAGCCTGGCGCGCGGTTCGCCATAGATCTCGATAATTCAGATTGTTGGAAGGGCGCGGCATTGACCGTTCTCGCTGTGGATATCGGTGCGACGAAGATCGCGGCCGGGGTGGTGTACCCCGGCCGTTCGGTGGATGATGTGCGTCGCGTCGACGTGCCTCCGGTCGGAGTGTGGGAAGCCTGCCGGAAGCTGCTGCTCGAAGTCGCGGGGACAGAGCCGGTCACCGCGGTTGGTATCGGTGCGGCCGGACCAGTGGATGTGCGCACCGGGGTCACCGGGCCGTTGAACATCCCCGAGTGGAAATCGGGTTTCCCGATCGTCTCCGCCGTGCAGGAAGTGTTTCCCTCCGCCGTGATTCGGTTCGCTGTCGACGGCGCCTGTCTCGCATTGGCTGAGCAGTGTGCCGGAACATTGCGTGGGGTACCAGATGCGCTCGCCATGACCGTGTCATCGGGAATCGGTGGCGGGCTCATCGCCGACGGTGCGGTGCTCTTGGGGCGCACCGGGAACGCTGGTCATATCGGGCATATCGTCGTGCCGGGGTGGGATACGCCCTGCGGTTGCGGTGGCATCGGGTGTGTCGAGGCAGTCGCGGGCGGTATGGCATCGGTGCGGTGGGCGCGTGCGCAGGGCTGGCCCGGCGCCACCGGTACGCAATTGGCCGCGGCCGCCCACCAAGGGGAAGAGATCGCCGTCGCCGCACTGCACCGGGCGGGCACCGCGCTCGGCACGGCGATCGCCTCCGCTGCGGCGCTATTGGACATCGACAGGGTGGTGATCGGTGGCGGCTTCGCGCAATCCGGTGCGCCGCTGTGGGATCCGTTGCGGGCTGCGGTGGACAAGCACGCTCGGTTGGGCTATCTGCGGCACTTACGGGTGGAGCCGTCCAGGATCAACCATGGCGCCACCCTGGTCGGTGCTGGCGTGCTCGCCGCAGACGAAACGGTTCGATGGGGGCCCGCTACTGCGGGTAGCCGCCCGGTCCAGTAGCGGGAACCGCCGCGCTCCGGTCGAGGACGCATGGAAGGATGGCGACATGACGTACACCCTCGTGTTGCTGCGCCACGGCGAAAGCGAATGGAACGCTCTGAACCTGTTCACCGGCTGGGTGGACGTGCACTTGACCGACAAGGGCGTCGCCGAGGGCAAGCGTGCTGGGGAATTGCTGGCCGAGCACGGCATTTTGCCGGATGTTGTCTACACCTCTCTGCTGCGCCGCGCGATCTCCACCGCGAATATCGCATTGGATGCATCGGACCGGCACTGGATTCCGGTGGTCCGCGACTGGCGGCTCAACGAACGACACTATGGCGAACTGCAGGGCAAGAACAAGGCACAGATCAGGGAGAAGTACGGCGAAGAGCAGTTCATGCTGTGGCGTCGCAGTTACGATACGCCGCCGCCGCCGATCGACCCGGTCAACGAGTACAGTCAGGAAGGCGAGTCGCGTTACGCAGGCATCGAGGTCCCGAAGACCGAGTGCCTGCTCGACGTGGTGAACCGGATGGTCCCGTACTGGGAGTCGACTATCTCCAAGAATCTACTGTCCGGCAGGACGGTATTGGTCGCCGCGCACGGCAATTCGCTGCGCGCGCTGGTCAAGCATCTCGACCGGATCTCCGACGA
Source organism: Nocardia sp. TBRC8007 (assembly GCF_056629435.1). Taxonomy (NCBI): domain Bacteria; kingdom Bacillati; phylum Actinomycetota; class Actinomycetes; order Mycobacteriales; family Nocardiaceae; genus Nocardia; species Nocardia sp. TBRC8007. The sequence goes on from NZ_JBWSOR010000019.1 coordinate 30,296, forward strand.
GGACATCGCGAGTCTGAACATCCCTACTGGTATTCCGCTGCGTTACGAGCTCGATGAGAATCTCCGCCCGATACGGCCGCGCGAATATCTGGACCCGGAAGCAGCCGCTGCTGGTGCCGCCGCTGTGGCCGGGCAGGGCGGCGAGTAGCAATCGGTAAGCGATCCCACCGCGCCCCATCCTTTTCGGGTGGCGGCGCGGTGTTGTTCTGTAGCCGGTTGTCCTGGCTTGCTATGTGAGTGGTCGGGCCTGTGCGTCGCTCGATACGGCAGGTGTGATCGCCGACCGTTACCGGCGATTATTCCGTTGCGGGTGGAACGATTCCGCAGATCGGCGTTCGTCTCCATCGATATGGTCGGCCCATGGGGTGTGCGCAGGAAAATGAAGCGCAGTTGATGTTACCCATTGTTCAATTCCGGGTGTGGCTATGTACACTCGGCTGGTCCGACCAGCCGAGAGATGGATCACGTTCGATGAAGCACGCGTTGCGAATCGCGGTCGCAGTGGTTGCCGTCACGGTACTCGCCCCCTTTCTCGCAGGCGGCGCCATTGCTGCGCCGCTGCCGACCGGCCCTGACGGCGGCGCTGCGGGCGCGGCATGGGCAGCGACACACGAGGCCCCGCAGGAGTACCCGAATATCCACATCCAGTGGGACGTCCCCATCACGATGAGTGACGGCACCGTCTTGAAGGGCAATCTCTATCGGCCGGCTGATGCCTCCGGCCGACCGATAGAAACTCCGACACCGACGATCGTCAACCTCACGCCCTATACCAAGCTGGTGTCGAATCTGGCCGATCACGCGCAGGCCGTTCCAGGACTGTCCGACGCGCTGATGCAGTGGTTCCGGCAGACCGATATGAGCGGCACGCCGCTGTCTGGTGTCACCGACCTGACCAAGGCGTTCGGTGGCGGCGAGTTGCGCAGCTTCACCGTTGATCGTCAGTTGATCAAGAGTGGTTATACCCAGCTGGTCATCGATGTGCGCGGCACCGGCTTCTCGCAGGGCATCTGGGACATGTTGCGCGGGCGTGAGCAGCAGGACACCGTCGAGGTGATCGACTGGGCGGCGCGGCAGCCGTGGTCCAACGGGCGTATAGGGATGAGCGGAATCTCCTACTCCGGGATCAACCAGGTGCAGGCGGCGGAGAAACGCCCCCCTGCGTTGAAGGCGATCTTCCCGATCGTGCCGGGCGATGATCTGGTCAACGATGTGCTCGTGCCCGGCGGTGGTTTCGGTCTCACCTTCATTCCGATATGGCTGACCGCGGTCAACGGACTCAAGCACCTCCCCGATATAACTTCGATCCTGACCGGGCAGCTCGATACCACACGGTTGGCTGATCGCACGCAAGATCCATGGACGTTCATGGATGTTTTGCTCAACGTCTTGTCCACCGTGCCCATGAAGGATATCGATCCGCGCGCAAGGCAGCTGCTGACCGACAGCTCCCAACCGCGCAAGGATTGGCTCGGAGATGCGAGCTTGATCCAGATACCGACCTTTATCACCGGCGGATGGCATGATCTGTTCGCCTACTCGCAATCCAAGATCTATAACCAGATTCCGCTGCCTCCGGGGCAGAAACAGTTGCTGATGGGCAACACTTATCACGTCAACTCAGGCAATGAGTACGGCAGGCCGGGGTTGCCGCCGCGGCTGGACATCCTGCAACGTGCGTGGTTCGACAAATGGCTCAAAGGCATCGACAACGGCATCGAGCAGTACGGCCCGATCACGTTGCGCCAGCAGGGCGGCGGCTGGATCACCACCGATTCGTTCGCCGCACCGGCCGGTGAAGCAGGTCCGCAGCAGGCGGTGCATCGCAGGATGTACCTGTCGGCGGCACTCAGCGGTACGGCACACAGTGTCTATGACGGTACGCTCAGCCCGCAAGCCCCCGGAGGGCTCGCCCGTCTGACTGTCGCGCCAGGGCTGACCGGGCTGTGTTCCAACGACGCCGCGCAAGGCAGCGGTGGTGTGCTGTCGGTTATCGACGGTTGCGCCAAGGATTCCAGGATCCAAGAACTGAACGGGCTGACCTTCACCAGCGCCCCGGTCGCCGAGCCGACCACGATCTCGGGGCAGATCGCGGTGCGGCTCAACACCGTTCAGGATGCCAACGACGGTTACTGGGCGGTCACTGTGAATGACGTCGCGCCGAACGGCCAGTCGACGGTGCTGTCGTCCGGGCAGCTCATGGCTTCGCTTCGCGCGATCGATGATGCGCGGAGCAGCAGATCGGCCAATGGTGACTACACCGATCCGCGCCCGTTCACCTCGTTGGACCGGCGACAACTGACGGTTCCAGGTGAGGCGACCACACTGGATATCGCTTTGCCTGCCACGGAGGCGATCTTGCAGCCGGGCCATCGGTTGCGTGTCGATGTGTACGCGGGCAACTTCCCCAAGAGCTTGCCGATCCTCCCGATGCTCGTCGACACCGGTTTGCGGCCACAGCATCTGCAATTGGATCCGAACCGGCCGAGTTTCGTCAATATCCCGATCGGCGGAAATCCGGGCTGGTAATCCAAGGAGTGGTCGAGCGGGTGCCCGCATACCTTTCACTGTCTCGGCTGTGGGGGTGGGAAGTCGGGTGCGGGCACATGCTGCCCGACCCGGTTGCCGAGCTTGCTGTGATACAGCGGACGCAGTGGATCGTCCACTGGGTCATCTCCCGTGGGACCGTGATGCCGAACTCTGCGTAAACATACGGCGAATGAGGCCGGAAGGCGTTATGACCTGCGCGGAACTTTATGCACCCGGAGTGGGCTGGTCGGTCGGCGACCGTACGATTCAAGTGTGAGTGTTCCGCAGGCCATGCTGTTTGCAGTCCTTGCGGCTGTTGTCGGCCTGACAGTGGGCGGATTGCTGATCCCGTATATGAATGCCAGGCAGGCTGCGAGGAAGCGAGCCGAGTCTGGCCTCACCACCTCCCAAGTGCTCGACCTGATTGTGCTCGCCTCGGAAAGCGGCATCGCGGTTGTCGACGAGTACCGTGATGTAGTGCTGGCCAATCCTCGTGCGGAGGAACTCGGTCTGGTCCGCGAACGTCTGCTCGACGAGCGTGCCTGGACGGCGGTGGAGAAAGCGCGAGCTACCGGTGAGCCCGCCGAGTTCGACCTCACTGCCAAGAACTTGGTTCCCGGCCGCGGCCGCATCGCTGTGCGTGGCGTCGCCAGGCAGTTATCGCGGGAAGAAACCACCTTCACCGTGCTATTCGCCGACGACGACTCCGAGCAGGTCCGTATGGAGGCCACTCGGCGCGATTTCGTCGCCAATGTCAGCCATGAGCTCAAGACACCGGTCGGTGCGATGAGCCTGCTGGCCGAGGCGCTACTGGAGTCGGCCGAAGACCCGGAGGCCGTACGACACTTTGGCCAGCGTGTGCTCGGCGAATCGCTTCGGCTCGGGAAGATGGTGACCGAACTCATCGCGCTCTCGCGCTTGCAGGGCGCGGAGAAGCTACCTGAGCTCGAAGCGGTGGATGTGGATACTGTGGTGGCGCAGGCGGTCGACCGGTCACGGACCGCTGCCGAAGCCGCGAGTATCACAGTCAGCACCGACCGTCCGAGTGGGCTGGAAGTGCTCGGTGACGAAACCCTGCTGATCACCGCACTATCCAATCTAGTGGAGAACGCGATCGCCTACTCGCCGCCCGGTTCGCATGTGTCGGTGAGCCGATCGCTGCGCGGCGATCACATTGCGATGGCGGTTACCGACCGTGGTATCGGCATCGCGAAGGAAGACCAGGAGCGAGTATTCGAGCGGTTCTTCCGCTCCGATAAGGCGCGTTCGCGGGCTACCGGCGGCACTGGGCTCGGCCTGGCTATCGTCAAACATGTCGCTGCCAATCACAACGGGGAAATCACCCTGTGGAGCAAGCTGGGCACCGGATCGACATTCACTTTGCGCATACCCGCCCACCACGAAGCAAACGCTGAAGACAGTGATGCTGTGGTGCGCACGAAAGAAACCAGCCCGCGCTCTTCTAGCTCGGGCCGACCGAATGGTGTGGAGGCACGCAGATGACCAGTGTTCTGATCGTCGAGGATGAGGAGTCGCTGGCCGATCCGCTCGCGTTCCTGCTGCGCAAGGAAGGTTTCGAGGTCATGGTGGCCGGTGACGGGCCATCTGCGCTCGCCGAGTTCGACCGGTCCGGGGCGGACATCGTCTTGCTCGATCTCATGTTACCCGGTATGAGCGGCACCGATGTGTGTAAGCAATTACGCACCCGTAGTGGCGTTCCAGTGATCATGGTCACCGCGCGCGACAGCGAGATCGACAAGGTGGTCGGCTTGGAACTCGGTGCCGATGACTATGTCACCAAACCGTATTCCGCGCGGGAGCTCATCGCGCGCATTCGCGCGGTACTGCGCCGCGGTACGGGCGACGAGCTGGACGGCTCCAGCGACAGCGGCGTGTTGGAAGCAGGACCGGTCCGAATGGACGTCGATCGGCACACCGTCATGGTGAACGGCAAGTCGGTGACTTTGCCGCTCAAAGAATTCGATCTGCTCGAGTACTTGTTGCGCAATTCCGGGCGGGTGCTCACCCGCGGTCAGTTGATCGATCGGGTCTGGGGCGCCGACTACGTCGGCGATACCAAAACTTTGGATGTGCATGTCAAACGGCTGCGTTCGAAGATCGAGGCCGACCCGGCCAAACCGGAGCACCTGGTTACAGTCCGCGGCCTCGGCTACAAGCTGGAGGCATGACCGCCGTCTGCCGGACGGGTGCTCGGTGGGCGGGCTATCACGTGGGCTGCTCGGCGGGATCATGCATCCGCTCGGCGTGCACAGTGGCGGGGTGGACGGCGATCAGGCCGAGCCCGGCGCGGCGTTCGCAGTGTCTGACCAGTTCTGTGTAGGCGGGGGCGCCGAGTAGTTCGGTCAGTTCCGGTGCATAGGCTTGCCAGACCGGCTTGCTGCCGACATGTGCGTCGGGGGAACCGGAGCAGTACCAGGCCAGTTCGGCCCCGCCGGGACCCCAACCACGACGGTCGTACTCGGTGATCACGGTGTGCAGGATCTCCACGCCATCGGGCCGGTCCACCCATTCCTGGGTGCGTCGGATCGGTAGTTGCCAGCAGACATCCGGTTTCACCTCCAGCGGCTCGATGCCGCGGCGCAGTGCCATGGTGTGCAGCGCACAGCCGACGCCGCCCGCGAAGCCGGGACGGTTGAGGAAGACGCACGCACCGTCGAGTCGACGAGTGCGCAACGCGGGTTCGTCGTTCAGCTCGTCGGATTCCAGGTAACCCTTTTTGGTGACCTTGCCTTCCGGGTCGGTGGCCTCGGCCATGAACTGCCAGTCCTTCGGTGTGAGCATTTTCACAGCGCGTTGTAACCGTTTGCGATCATCGTCGTCGGAGAGGAATGCGCCGTGTGAACAGCAACCGTCGGAAGGCCGGTCGGTCAAGATGCCTTGACAAGCTGGTGTGCCGAATACGCACGTCCATCTCGATAAAAGCCAGGTCAGATCAGCGGTAATCAGATGCTCATCGTTTGCAGGATCAAGGAATTCGATCCATTCGCGAGGAAAGTCGGGATCGACCTCGGGGGTCGGAACAAGCTTTCTCGCTGGTGCGGGCTGGGCCGGGCCGTTCGCGGATACGCCTAACGTCACGGTTGAGGACGCTAACAGTTCGGTCGCCTGGGTTGAAGTACCACGGCACCCAGTACCGTATTCATGTGCGGCTTGGGGTACTCGATGTCGGAAGCAATACCGTCCACCTGCTGGTGGTGGATGCGCATCGCGGTGGCCACCCCTTGCCCATGAGTTCAACGAAGGCCACGCTGCGTCTGTCGGAGAACATCGACGAAGCGGGACGCATCACCGAGGCTGGTGCGCGACGGCTGATCGACACCGTCGCCGAATTCGCCAGCATCGCCGAGACCTCCCGTTGTGTCGAGCTGATGCCGTTCGCCACCTCGGCGCTGCGTGAGGCGACCAATTCCGATGAGGTCCTCGCCGAGGTGCGCGCGTCGACCGGCGTCGACTTACGGGTGCTTTCCGGCGTCGATGAGGCGCGGCTGACCTTCCTCGCGGTGCGTCGATGGTTCGGCTGGAGTGCCGGCCGCATTCTCAATCTGGACATCGGTGGCGGATCATTGGAAATGAGCAATGGCGGCGACGAAGAACCTGATGTAGCGCTTTCTCTGCAACTGGGCGCGGGCCGGTTGACACGGGAGTGGTTGAGTGAGGATCCTCCAGGTAAGCGCCGGGTGGCGGTGCTGCGCGACTGGCTCGACGCCGAGTTGGTGGTTCCGGCGAAAAAACTGATCGAGCCGGGCAGACCGGATCTGGCTGTCGGCACCTCGAAGACGTTTCGCTCGCTCGCTCGACTGACCGGTGCGGCGCCTTCCGCGGCGGGCCTGCGGGTGCGTCGCACACTCACCAGTTCTGGTCTGCGCCAACTGATTGCGTTCATCTCGCGGATGACGGCGGCCGACCGTGCAGAATTGGAAGGCGTGAGTTCCGATCGGTCACAGCAATTGGTGGCCGGCGCGTTGGTCGCGGAGGCGAGTATGCGGGCGCTGTCGCTGGATACCTTGGAGATCTGCCCTTGGGCGCTGCGCGAGGGGCTCATTCTGCGCAAACTGGATACCGAGATGAATGGTGGACCCGAAGCGATCTGCTCAGCGGGGCCTGCGGCCGAAGGCGGCACGCCGGTTGGCGGTAGTACGCGATCGTCGGGCTCGATCGGGGTGGTGCCTTCATGAGCGAGGATTCCCAACAACTATCGGTGGCGGAGCTGCTAGCGCGAAACGGCAAGCAGGGGGGTGCGGGAACCAGTGGAGGCAGGCGCCGTCGTAGTGGCCGGGGCATCTCCGTTGCCGAACTGACCGGCGACCTGCCGATCGTCCGGGAGAGTGGCCATTCCGCTCACGCCGCGTCGGATTCAGATGAGGAAGAGCCCGAGTATTCGGCGTCCGCGCTCGAACCGCCTGTACAGGAACCAGTTTCCACTACGACGGAGCCACCGTCCCACTCTGCCGTGCCGGATCGGGAGCTGTCTTCCTCCGCACAATACGTCGCGCCCTTCGGCTCGCTTTCATCGGGCACTTCTTTGCCCAGACCCCACTCGGCCGGATCCGGACCGCATGTGGCCGACCCGCTGTTCAACGGTGTTTCCGAGGTACCGGCTCTTTCCGGCCGCAGACGCAGGCGAGACGAGCTTGCCTCGGAGGATGCGGAGATCGAGCACTCGATCCGGCTCTCCGGGCACAATCTTTCCGAGCACAATGGTATTCGGGGTGGCCGTGCGGCCAGGCGCAGAGCTGCGGAGGCGGCGGCCGAGGAATCCGGCCCGCCCACTGCGGCGTGGACACCGACTGATGGCGATGACGTTCCTGATCCGGAAATGCCGATCGACCCGGAGCCGGTCGTTTCGGCCGACACCGAGCGGAGTACATACGGGAGATCGCCTCTATACAATGGTGAGGACGATCTTCCCGACCGGTCCGCTCGACAACACAAGAATCGAGACCCGTCACGTGACGCGGAGCTGGCGTCCGGCGGCATCCCGACCGCCGCATTTTCCCTGGCCAGTCGAGACCAGCAGCTGGTCTCTGGTCAGACGGTGGCGGGCGATTTGTTACGTGATGGTGTCGAGCGGGCTGAGCGCGCTGGGAAAGACGGAGCCAGCCATAGTGAGCGCGAAGCCAGAAATTCTCATGGCGATGCTGCGGAATCCGATGGCATCACCGATGTGCACGAGCCGGTCGAAGCGGACGAGGAGGAGCAGTCCAGGCCTGCCCGCGCCGCATCGCCGCGCCGGTCGCGTGCGGCGAAGAAGTCGGTGGACAATGTCAACCGACGTCAGTGGATGATCCTGGGTGGTCAGAGTATCAGTGCGGCCATCGTCGGCATGGTGCTGTTCAAGGGGTTCGAGCGTATGTGGGAGGTGCTTCCCTTGGGGGCGCTGGCCTTGGCGGCGATCGTCATTCTCGGCTTGGTGGCTCTCGTCCGAATCCTGCGTAGGACCGACGATATCCTCAGTACTGTGATCGCTGTCGTCGTGGGCACCTTTGTCACGTTGGGGCCGCTAGCCTTTCTTCTCAGTACGAGTTGAGCAGGGAGCGGTCGTGGGGAACATCGGACAGGCGAGCGAGACCGGGCGACAATATGCGCCTGGTCCGGTGGCACGGACAGGAGTTGTCGCATCGGACGAGCCGGGCGAGGCGATCAGACACAGGCCTATCCAAGTCGGCTTGTCCACAGCTTCGGTGTATCCGCAGAATACCGAGGCCGCTTTCCACTACGCGGCCGAGCTCGGCTACGACGGTGTCGAATTGATGGTGTGGGCCGAACCGGCCAGTCAGAGTATCGATACCGTGCAGGCTTACTCCCGCAAATACGGTGTTCCGGTACTCGCGGTACACGCGCCCTGTCTGCTTATCTCGCAGCGGGTGTGGGGCGCGGACCCAGTTGCCAAGCTCACGCGAAGCGTGCGTACTGCGGAGGCGCTCGGCGCGCGCACTGTGGTCGTACATCCACCGTTCCGCTGGCAGCGTCGCTATGCGGCGGGGTTCGTTACGCAGGTGGCCGAACTGGAAGAGACCAGCTCGGTGATCGTCGCAGTGGAGAATATGTTCCCGATGCGCGCGGACACGCTGTTCGGTCGTAGTGGCGGAGCGGTCAGAAGGTTGGAACGGCGCGGTGGCCCTGGCCCCGCGCTCACCGCTTTCAGCCCGTCATACGATCCCACCGATACCGGTTTCCGGCACTACACACTCGATCTGTCGCACACGGCGACCTCAGGTGCCGATCCGCTGGCCTTGGCGACCCGTATGGGGTCGGGTCTGGCGCATCTACACTTGGCCGATGGCCGAGGTGCCGCCCACGATGAGCATCTGGTTCCGGGTGAGGGCACTCAGCCCTGTGCACAAGTGTGTGCGCATCTGGTCCGCACGGGCTTCTCCGGCCAGGCAGTGGCAGAGATCAACACCCAGAACGCGCGTACGGTGGGAGACCGGGCTGCCATGCTGCACCGCACGTTGACCTTCGCGCGCAGGCATCTAGACACTTCCCCCACTTCAACGTCCGCCTCCACCGGCCAGAGCCGAGTCTCGGCCGAACCGCCGATGTGACACCCGTCCCATCTCGGATGGGGAGAGATGAACATCGAATTCTCACTGTTGTACGTTGTACGAATTCTAGTAGCCGAACTGCGACTGGAACCGTGCGTGGCGCTAGTGGCGCAGTCCATAGAGGACAGGAGTGAGGATGACGACGGAGCTGGCGGCCGACTCGGGCCCTGCGCTTACCATCGATGCGCCGTTCAGTCGGGTGTGTGAGCTGACCGAGCTGCGGACGACAACCCCGGACGTGGGTCGTTACGCGGGTGTTATCGACGAAATCTGGACTATCGGAACAAAGGTGCACGGGGGCACCATGGTCGCGGCCAGTGCGGCAGCGGCAGCGAAGTGGTTACGGGCTTCTGATCCAGCTCTGGTCGAGATGGCCCCTCTTGCCGCGAGCTCCGATTTTCTCGGTGCGCCGAATCCCGGTGCGGTGGTGTACGAGGTGCGCGTCCGTAAGATCGGTCGCCAGATCTGTCTTGCCGACACCGAGCTCATTCAAGACGGGCGCGCTCTGGTGCGCACGGCGTTCACCTTCGGGCGGTTGGACGACACCGACCCGATATACGTGGCGCAAGGTATCGACGTGCCCATGCAGCCGCCCGCCGATGCGATTAGTTACGCGCCGGGTTCCCCGATGGGCAATATGATGCGCATGGGTCAGGGTGCCGAAGTCTACCTCGACCATGCATGGGCTCGTTTCGCCGATGGAGAAAAGGGAGAGCCGCGCCTGCGGATGTGGATGCGTCCAAGGCCCGGCGATGAGCAGGACTCCGACATCGCCATGTTCTTCGCTATGATGTGCGCGGACATGAGCCCGCCGGTGCCGTTGAATCTCGGTCGCTTGGGTTGGGCGCCTACTGTGCAGATGACCACATATTTACGGCGCAGGCCCGCGCCGGGTTGGTTGCGGATTATCGCCACCGCGCATGAGGTCGGTGATCGAATGTTCGATGAGGACCAGTTGGTGTTCGACTCCAGCGGAGCGATTGTCGCGCAGAGCCGTCAGCTGGCTCTTGTTCCCCAGCGCGGGATGTGAGCCGCGCGCCGTCTAGCCTTGAGGCCCATGACGAGAATTGCGGTGATCGGTGGCGGGCGTATCGGGGAGGCGTTGATCGCTGGGCTGCTGGAGTCTGGACGAATGACCAAGGATCTGGTCATCGCGGAGACACACCGAGAGCGAGCAGATCTTATAGCCGATCGTTTCGGTATCCGGGTTACCGATGATGTGGCAGATGCGGTCGTCGGCGCGGATCTACTGGTGATCGCAGTGAAGCCGAGTGATGTGGACGGCGTGCTCACTTCACTGGGCAAGGCCGAGCTGAGCAGCGATCGCGACCAAGTACTTGTCTCATTGGCTGCTGGAGTGCCCACCTCCCGGCTGGAGAGCAAGTTGCCCGCCGGATTCCCAGTAGTGCGGGTTATGGCGAATACACCGATGCTGGTGGGGCAGGGTATGAGCGTGATCGCGCCTGGCCGTTACGCGCGGGGGCAACATCTGGAACTGGTGACCGAGGTGCTCAGCGCGGTGGGCAAGGTGGTGGCTGTCGCGGAGACCCAGATGGACGCGGTCACTGCGGTGTCCGGGTCTGGGCCCGCGTATTTCTTTTTGGTCGTCGAGGCCATGGTGGACGCGGGTGTCGGGCTCGGGCTCACCAGAGATGTTGCCACTGAGCTCGTGGTGCAGACCATGATCGGCTCGGCGGCGCTGCTGGACAGTTCTGGCCAGACCGCGGCAGACCTGCGTGCCGCGGTCACCTCGCCGGCGGGGACTACTGCGGCCGCGCTCCGTGAACTGGAGCGCGGTGGATTACGCTCATTGTTTCTGGAAGCGCTGTACGCGGCCAGGCAACGGTCGGTCGAACAGGGCGCGTCCGCGGAATAACCGGTCCTCTTTCGCTGGGAAACGCCGATTTCTCACTCCCGTCGCAGTAACACCACCGGTCCCGCTAAGCTTCAAGGAGCACGTGCGTGTCTGTTCCGCCGGTGGGGAAGCCGGCGGCGCGGACGTGCCGGAGGTCGATGGTGCAATGATGTCTTCGAATAAGATGTCTGCGGATTCCGGCAGCTCCGGACCGGCGGGCAACCGGGGAAATCCCCGGGTACAGCGGGATTCGGCGCCGCAAGGGCAATCTGTGCTCGGCGGTGGTACCCAGTTCCTCACTGTCGCCGAAGTGGCGACTCTGATGCGGGTATCCAAGATGACGGTTTACCGTCTCGTGCATTCGGGCGAGCTGCCCGCTGTGCGCGTCGGTCGATCGTTCCGGGTGCATGCCAAGGCGGTGCACGATTATCTGGAAGCGTCCTATTTCGACGCCGGTTGAGGCGGTTTCGGGGCCGGAGGGGGGTACCGGTACGATGGCTCCTCGGTTCGTGCCCGCCCGCCGGCGGCATCGCTGTTGGTTGCCCGGTGGTACCCGGCGGCGCGGACACGGGGCGTGAGGCTTGCCGAGCAACCCGGCCGTCCGGCCGGGGATGCTGGGTGGACGGACGTCCGGCAATCGCGCACGGTGAGCGTGCGCGCCGAGTAGAGAGAACGCGAGGACAACCCTATGGGTTCTGTGATCAAGAAGCGCCGCAAGCGCATGTCGAAGAAGAAGCACCGTAAGTTGCTTCGCCGTACGCGTGTCCAGCGTCGCAAACTCGGCAAGTAAATCATCGCTGCGCGGTAGCCGAGAAGGCCCGTCATCAATTGGTGACGGGCCTTTTTTGTGAAATTTGAAATTTTGAAATCATCCCTTGTATCGGGTGACTGAAGACATCGTTAGATCCTGGTTAATAATCCCGGTGTTCGGGTAGATAACCGCTACGCTAGGGACTGGGAATAAACACTGTGGCGGCTGGCAATGGGAAGCGGGTGCCGGTGATTTCTGAAGGTCGGGAAGGGCATGTGCCGAGAGTTGTGCTGGTCACCGGAGCCAGTAGGTACTTCGGCGGTACGGTCGTCTCTCGGCTGGCTCAGGATCCCAAGGTCGAACGTATTCTCGCCGTGGATACGAGAACGCCCGGCCGAGAGGCTTTGCGGCGCATAGGTCGCGCCGAGTTCGTGCGTGCGGATATTCGAAACCCATTGATCCGTAAGGTAATCGATGGTGGCGAGGTGGATACCGTGGTACATGCCGCGGTGCTGTCGCGCCCACCGGCGGGTGGCGGGCGCACGGTGATGAAGGACCACAATGTCCTCGGTGCGATGCAGCTGTTCGCGGTGTGTCAGAAAGCGTCGTCGGTGCGGCGCGTCGTGCTGCGTTCCTCGTCGGCGGTGTATGGGTGCAGTGCGAAGGACCCCGCGAAATTCAGCGAGGAAATGAGTGCGCGCAGGCCGCCGCGAGGCGGGTTCGCTCGTGACATGATCGAGATCGAAGGATATGTTCGCGGGCTCGCTCGGCGGCGCCCCGATATCGCCACGTCAATTCTTCGATTCGCCCCGATCGTAGGGCCTCGGTTAGCCGCGCATGGAATGCAGTATTTTGGTTGGCCACTGGCGCCCACTGTATTCGGCCGGGATGCTCGGGTGCAGTTACTGCACGAAGAGGACGCGGTGTCAGCGTTGACTTCGGCGGCGCAGACGGCGGCGAGCGGCACATACAATATCGCGGGCGATGGCGCGTTGACACTGTCACAAGCGGTCAGGCGGGCGGGCCAGATCGAATTGCCGCTGCCTTTCACACTGTTCCGTACGGCGGGACGTCTGTTGATGGGCCCAGTGATGCACCAGTTCTTCGCGGAACAGCTCGACTATTTCCACTTCGGTTGTGGCCTGGACACCACACGCATGCGCACCGAACTCGGGTTCGTGCCGCGCTGGACGACGGTGCAGGCATTCGACGACTTCATCGGGGGCGCAGCGTTGCGGCCCGTGGTCGATCCCACATGGATAGACGCCGCAGAACACAAACTGCTCGGCCTGCTCGGGGCCGGTACGGGAGCACATCAATGAGTGACGTAGCGAAGGTCATCCAACTGCACGACACCCAGTTCGAGACGCGCCACCGATCTGCCCAGCGGCGCTTGCCCGCCCCGAGACCGGTGACGTCGCTCCTGGAGCGGCGTGCATCGGTGGAGCCTCCGCCGCCGCAGTCGCTGTCGGAAATGGTGCGTGGTGCGCTCGGCAAGCGGATCACCAAGACCGCCGATTTCGCGCGTCGCAGGCTGGTCGGTGACTATCAAGTCGATGAGTTCGGTTTCGACGAACATCTCCTCTCCTCGGTTTTTCTCCCCATGCTGCGTCCTCTGTCGGATCTGTGGTTCCGAGTGGAGGTCAACGGGATAGAGAACATTCCGGAAGCGGGTGGGGCGTTGATCGTGTCCAACCATGCCGGCACCGTGCCACTGGATGGCCTGATGCTGCAGGTGGCTTTGCACGATCGCCACCCCAAGCAACGCGCGGTGCGCTTACTCGCCGCTGATCTGATGTTCGAGGTGCCGGTGCTCGGTGTGCTGGCTCGCCGGGCTGGACACACGCTGGCCTGCCCGGAGGACGCCGAGCGGCTGTTGCGTTCCGGTGAGTTGACCGGAGTGTTCCCCGAGGGCTTCAAAGGCGTCGGCAAGAAGTACACCGACCGCTACAAATTACAGCGTTTCGGCCGCGGTGGTTTCGTTGCCGCAGCGGTGCGCACCGGCGTACCGATCATCCCGTGCTCCATTGTCGGTTCCGAGGAGATCTACCCCAAGATAGCCGACCTCAAGCCGCTGGCCAGGTTGCTCGGACTACCGTATTTTCCGGTGACGCCGCTGTTCCCGCATCTCGGCGCACTCGGGATGATGCCGCTGCCGTCGAAGTGGTACATCGAGTTCGGCGACCCTATTCTGACCAACGCTTATGAGCCGGAAGCGGCCGATGACCCGATGACCATGTTCGAGGTCACCGACCAGGTGCGCGAAACCATTCAACAGACGCTCTACAAACTGCTCACCAAGCGCCGTAACGTTTTCATGGGCTGATCTGCGCTTATATCCGCCCGAACGCGCGCGTCGGACTCGCGCTGGGTTGATTGTGGGATTGGTTGGCCCTTATCTATCTCTGTGGGATCTATCTCTGTGGGCGCTGTCTTTATGGGGGTCGTCTCGGCTAGGCGCTGCCGCGGCGCCGAGTAATGGCGGCGGCGACCGCGCCGCCCGCCGCACCCAGCACTAGTGCGGTCGGCACGCCGATTTTGGCGGCCTTGCGTCCAGTGCGGAAGTCACGAATCTCCCAACCGCGATTCTTGGCTACTTCACGCAGATCCGAATCTGGATTGATCGCCACCGCGGTACCGACCAGCGAGAGCATCGGCACATCATTGTGGCTATCGGAATACGCGGTGCACCGCTTGAGGTTCAGGCCCTCGCGAATCGCCAGCGTACGCACCGCATGCGCCTTACCGAGTCCGTGCAGGATGTCGCCGACCAAGCGCCCGGTGAACTTCCCGTCCGTGCTCTCGGCGACGGTGCCCAGCGCGCCGGTCAGCCCTAGTCGCTTGGCGATCACTTGGGCCAGTTCCACTGGTGTCGCGGTCACCAGCCACACTTGCTGACCCGCGTCCAGGTGCATCTGTGCCAGAGCACGGGTGCCGGGCCAGATTTTGTCGGCAATGATCTCGTCGTAGATCTCCTCGCCGAGCACAGCCAACTCGGCGGTCGAGCGTCCAGCGATGAATGCCAGCGCTTTTTCTTTGCCACTGGCCATATCGGTGCTGCTCTCTCTGCCAGTGACCCGGAACTTCACCTGTTTCCAGGCGACTTGTAGCAGATCGGAGGACTTGAAGTATTTGCGCGCTGCCAGACCACGAGCGAAATGCACAATAGACGCGCCTTGCACCATGGTGTTGTCAACATCGAAGAATGCCGCTGCGGTCAGATCCCGCGGTACCTCCGATCGTGCGGTGTCCGCCTCGCCCGCGGCCAGTTCCGCGTCGTGCAACGTCAGTGCGGCATCCGCGCTCGCTTCACCGGCCAGGTTGGCGCGCAATTCCTCTTCGCTCGGGCCGAACGGACTGCGCGAGATTCGGGCGAGCTGGTCCTGCAGCCCCTGACCCATCTGGCTCAGGTTCCATCGCACCGGAAACTCACCGAAGCGTCCTGCGATGAATCCGGCTCTCGCCACCTTCGATCGTTCCGGCACCAATACCTCCGCCCGTCGCACGAACCATGTCAACACTAGTCGGATCGGGTGGCAGTCACCGTATAACTCAGTGGGCGACACAATCGGGTGAATAGATACCGGCCTAGGAGAGTGTCTGGACCTCGATGTAATATCCGCCATGACCACTCCCACGCATTCAGTGACATTGCTTACTCGGGCGGGCTGCGGCCTGTGCACGACGGCGCTGGAGCAGTTGCGCGAGATCTGTACGGAATTCGGTATCGAACCGGGGACCATCGACGTCGATGTCGCCGCCGCGACCGACCCTGGCCTGCGCGCGGAGTACGGCGATCGGCTTCCTGTCGTTCTGCTCGATGGCCGTGAGCACAGCTATTTCGACGTCGACGAGCGGCGATTACGCGCGGATCTGATGAGCTGAGTGCCGCCGCCGTATCTCCATGTGGGCCACTGTGCTGGTCGCGGCGGAAAATGAGGCCAATTTCACCGACTTTGTGCAGGGCTTCACAAGCAGTTACGGTGGTGGCACGCGACCCGCCCGCCGAGGCCTGCGGGACCGCCCCGAAATTCGAAACTTCGACAACACGGCACCGGCACGTCCCGGGTCAGTGGGTCGAGCGACGAACCGGTTGCCCGAGGAGCCGAAGACTAGGAGCCGAAGACGTGACAGAGCAGCATGAGGCGCCGAGCGGCGTCTCCGGCAGGGCTCTGCAGAAGGAAATCCCGCAGGCCACGGTCGCGCGGTTGGCCACCTATCTTCGTGTACTCACCGTATTGGCCGATGACGATATTGCCATCGTATCGAGTGAGGAACTCGCCGCCGCGGCGGGTGTCAATTCGGCAAAGTTGCGCAAAGATTTATCTTTCCTCGGCCCCAACGGCGTTCGTGGCGTCGGTTACGACGTGGCCAAGCTGCGTTCCCGAATCGAGAACGTACTCGGTCTGGCGCAAGGGCATCGCGTAGTGCTGGTCGGCGCGGGAAGTCTGGGCCGGGCACTGGTGGGCTACGGTGGGTTCCCGCGTCGTGGTTTCACCGTGGTCGGTATGTTCGACAGCCACCCTGAGGTCATCGGCATGTCGGTCGCCGGTCTGACAGTGCGTGCGGTCGCCGAGCTGGCCGCAGTGGTCGCCGAGTTGAAGCCGACCATCGCGGTTATCGCTGTTCCCGAAGCCGCGGCACAAGAGGTGTGTGACGGGCTCGTCGCCGCCGGATTGCAATCGATTCTGAGCTTCGCCCCGTGTGAGCTGATCGCACCGGCGACGGTCGAGATTCGCCGGGTGGACCTGGCCGTCGAAATGCAGATGCTGTCATTCGAACGGTTGCGCAACGCAGAGCAGACCCCGTTGCCGGAGGTCGTGCACGCCGGGCCGAGTCACGTCGCCCACTGCCTGCCCGCACCACATCCGACAATTCAGAACTCGGGAACTTCGCATGCGGTAACGGAGCCAAGCAGTAAGAGATCGGTGGTCACACCATGAGCGTCCTCCTCGTCGGTATATCGCATCGCAGCGCCCCGGTGTCAGTGCTGGAGAAAGTGGCTATCACCGATACCGACAGGCCGAAGATGATCGATCGCTTGCTGGCTTCCGGTCGCGTGTCCGAAGCCATGATCCTTTCCACATGCAACCGGGTGGAGATCTACGCGGTAGTCGACGCCTTCCACGGCGGACTCGACGAGGTCAGTGATCTGCTGACCAAGCACTCCAGCCTACCGCTGCCGGAGCTGACCAAGTATGCCTACGTCCGCTACTCCGAAGCCGTCGCCGAGCATCTGTTCTCGGTAGCCAGCGGTCTGGACTCGATGGTGATCGGCGAACAGCAGGTGATCAGCCAGATCCGTGGCGCTTATGCCGCTGCCGACGCGCAGCAGGCGGTCGGACGGACTTTGCATGAGCTGGCTCAGCACGCATTGCGGGTCGGTAAGCGCGTGCACGCTGAAACCGGAATCGATCGCGCGGGCGCTTCGGTGGTGTCGGTGGCACTGGATCGGGCCCAGCAGGTACTCGGGCCGTTGACCGGGCGGACTGCTGTTGTGGTCGGCGCGGGCGCGATGGGCGGCCTTGCGGTCGCACATCTTTCGCGTGCGGGGATCGGACGGATCATCGTGGTGAACCGCACTGTTGAGCGGGCACACAGGCTCGCCGAGACTGCGGGCACGCACGGTGTCGCATCGGACGTGAGGGAACTGTCCAGGCTTTCCCAGGCATTGGCGGAAGCCGATGTGGTGGTCGCCTGTACCGGTGCGGTCGGTGCGGTTGTGACGCTCGCCGACACCCACCGTGCGCTGACCGAACGCGAGCGTGACGAAGAATCCGCCGCGGTGGAACGGCCTTTGGTGTTCTGTGATCTGGGCTTGCCTCGCGATGTGGAGCATACGGTGGCCGGGCTTCCTGGCGTCGTGCTCATCGATATCGAGACACTGCAGCGCGACCCTGAGGCGGGTGCCGCCGCCGCCGATACTGTGGCCGCCCGTTCGATCATCGCCAAGGAGCTCGCCAAATACTTTGCCGGACAGCGGATGGCCGAGGTCACTCCGACGGTTGCCGCACTGCGACAGCGGGCGGCGGCGGTGGTCGAGGCGGAACTGCTCCGCCTGGACTCGCGGCTACCCGGTCTCACCGACCCGGAACGTAACGAGTTGGCGCGCACAGTGCGTCGAGTGGTCGACAAGCTGTTGCATGCGCCGACGGTACGGGTCAAGCAGCTGGCGTCTAAGCCAGGCGGCGACAGCTATGCCAAGGCGTTGCGCGAGCTGTTCGAACTGAAACCTGGTGCTGCGCAGGCGGTGGCCGCACCGATGGAGCTCACCGCGCTCAGTGGCGAACATGTCGAAATCGCATCGGCCGACGGGGACAAGTTCGCACTGGTTGACGATTTCACCAAAGGACACCGCGGCGAGGAACAGGGGCAGACAACATGACCATGGTGTACCGAGAAGACGATGCGCCTACCGACGGGACGCGCTCGCCGTGGCGGATCGGCACCAGGGGGAGTCTGCTGGCACTGACCCAGGCGGGTACGGTACGGGATGCGCTGATCGCGGCAGGACACCCGGCCGAGCTGGTCGTGATCAAATCCGCCGGTGACCTGTCCGCGGACCCAGTGCAGAAGATCGGCGTCGGAGTGTTCACCACCGCGCTGCGCGACGAACTGGCCACCGGTGTCATCGACATCGCGGTGCACTCCTACAAAGACCTGCCGACAACTCCGGACCCCCGCTTCATCATTGCCGCCATTCCGCCGAGGGAAGATCCGCGGGATGCTTTGGTCGCGCGCGATGGCGCGGTGCTCGGTGAATTGCCGGTAGGCGCCAAGGTCGGCACTTCGGCGCCACGGCGGGCGGCGCAGTTGCGCGCACTCGGTCTCGGCCTGGACGTCGTCCCGCTGCGTGGCAACCTGGACACCCGGTTGCGTAAAGTTCGCGAAGGCGAATTGGACGCTGTCGTAGTGGCCAGGGCCGGTTTGGCTCGCATAGAGCGGTTGGAAGCGGTCACCGAGGCATTGGAGCCGGTGCAGATGCTGCCCGCTCCCGCCCAGGGGGCGCTAGCGGTGGAATGCCGCAGCGATGACGCCGCCCTCGTACAGATACTGGCCGACTTGGATGACGCGGCCACTCGAGCGGCGGTGCTCGCCGAGCGTTCTCTACTGGCCGAGCTAGAGGCAGGCTGTACCGCTCCGGTCGGCGCGCTCGCCGAGGTGGTCGAATCGCTCGACGACGAAGGGCGAGTCGTGGACGAGCTATCGCTGCGGGCGTGCGCGGCAGCCGTCGACGGATCAGACGTATTGCGTGCGTCGGTACTCGGCGCTCCCGAGGACGCGGCGGAACTCGGCCGGGCGCTGGCCCGCGAGCTACTCGACCTGGGCGCACGAGAGTTACTCGCCATCGAACCGGACGACAGTTCGCACAACCAGGCGGCGAATTCGCCTGCGACAGACTTGATCAACCCCAGCCCAATGGAGAACAGCCAATGAGCGAGCGCATCGCGCGAACCACAGGCACCGAGCCTTCGGACCTGCCCGAGCCAGGCGCGAACGAGGTGCGAGCATGAGTGGTCAGGCCTGGAGGAGGCAGCGGAGCGTGACCACGCAGGGGCCCGCTCATGCCGGAAAGGACGTCGGCATGAGTGGTCAGGCCCGGAGGAGGCAGCGGAGCGTGACCACGCAGGGGCCCGCTCATGCCGGAAAGGACGCAGCGTGAGTCGAGCTGCAAAGAAGCACCCCGGCCGGATCTTTTTCGTCGGGTCGGGTCCTGGTGACCCGGCGTTGCTCACTGTGCGGGCACGTGCGGCGATCGGACGAGCCACGTTGGCGTTCACCGACCCTGATGTGGATAAGGGTGTGCTCGCCCTTATCGGTACCGAGGTCGAGCCATGCCCCGATGGGGAACGCCAGGTCGATGTGCGGCCTGCGCTCGGCGAGCCGGTCGAGGTGGCCAAGACGCTGATCGCGGAGGCGCGCGCCGGGCGCAATGTGGTCCGCGTGGTCGCGGGTGATCCGCTGACCACAGACTCGGTGATCGCCGAGGTCAACGCTGTCACCCGGTCACATATGGTGTTCGAGGTGTTGCCCGGTCTGCCCAACGGTTCGGCAGTGCCCAGTTACGCCGGTATCGCGCTCGGCTCCGGACATACCGAGGCCGATGTACGTGGCGAAGTCGACTGGACTGCCCTGGCTGCCGCGCTGGGTCCGCTGGTACTGCACGCGACATCCGGGCATCTGGCCGAGACTGCGAGTGCACTGGTCGAACATGGCATGGCACCACAGACTCCGGTTGCGGTGACTGTGCGGGGCACTACCCGCCAGCAGCGCACCATCGAGGCCACCCTGGCTACATTGAACAGCGCGGCGTCGGAGTTGGTCGGCCCGCTTGTGGTCACTATCGGCAAGGTGGTCGCGCATCGCGCGAAGATGTCGTGGTGGGAGTCGCGCGCATTGTACGGCTGGACCGTGCTTGTGCCGCGCACCAAGGACCAGGCGGCCGAAATGAGCGAGCGACTGGTCACACACGGCGCCATTCCGATGGAAGTCCCGACCATTGCGGTCGAACCGCCACGCAGTCCGGCCCAGATGGAGCGTGCGGTCAAGGGTTTAGTCGACGGTCGTTACCAGTGGGTGGTGTTCACCTCGACCAACGCTGTGCGCGCGGTATGGGAGAAGTTCGCCGAGTTCGGCCTGGACGCACGGGCGTTCTCCGGTGTGAAGATCGCCTGTGTCGGTGAGGCCACTGCGGACAAGGTGCGCTCGTTCGGCATCAACCCAGAGCTGGTGCCGAGTGGGGAACAGTCCTCCGAAGGTCTGCTGGCCGACTTTCCGCCCTACGACGACGTTTTCGACCCGGTGAACCGGGTGCTGTTGCCTCGCGCTGACATCGCCACCGAGACGTTGGCCGAGGGGTTGCGCGACCGAGGCTGGGAGATCGACGATGTGACTGCCTATCGTACGGTGCGCGCCTCGCCGCCGCCTGCGGAGACGCGTGAAATGATCAAGACCGGCGGCTTCGACGCGGTCTTGTTCACTTCGTCCTCCACGGTGCGTAATCTGGTGGGTATTGCGGGCAAGCCGCACGCGCGCACAATCGTCGCTTGCATCGGTCCCAAGACTGCTGAAACGGCCATCGAGTTCGGCCTGCGGGTGGATGTGCAGCCGGAGGTAGCCCAGGTCGGGCCCCTGGTCGAGGCACTGGCCGAGCATGCGGCCCGACTGCGTGCCGAGGGATTGTTGCCGCCGCCGCGCAAGAAGAGCCGTCGTAGCCGCTGATCCGTCGGTTTTCAGATGGTGCGCGACCCGAGTGTCGGCTGAAGGCGAGTTCAGTACCGTTTGCGCATAAGTGTGCGGACCAGTGAGCAGGTGGTATCTGAGGGTGGCCGAATGCCGATCACCTCGGCAGTGTGTCTGATCCGCTTGTTCGTCGCGTAGCTCGGCGCGTAGACGCCGGAGTCGAGCAGAGCGATCGCCAACCGCATCGCCTTCAGTCGCCGGTTGTGCATGACGTACCACGCTCGGGGGCGACCCGGAGGCAGCGGACGCTTCTGCACCGGGGCATAGGGGCGATCGATGAGAACGGTGTGTGGTGTGCGCATTGGCATCCCTCCCATGACGATCAGGGGCGACCAACCCCTCGAACATACCTTCGATTCTACCGCGTGATGCTGACACTTCCGCTGGGTAGGAGTTCTCGCGGGCCGTACTGTGCGCCACTTCCCGGCGTGCGACGGTTGTGGACGGGCCCGAGTCGGTGGTGCGCTGGCATCGCGGAGGCCGTGTCGTCTGATCAGCGGGTATGTCCCGCCGGGGTCGGATAGCCGTATTCGCGTGCGTAGTTGGTCAGTTGCTCGTCGTAGTTGCCGAGGCTGTCCAGTAACCAGGCATGCCCGGTATCCTTGACCACCACGATCGGCCCCCGACTCCCCGGCGGGAGCATGGGCACCGCGCTACCGGTGTACCAGGACACGGTGGACCATGGAAAGATGAAGGCCCAGCCGATATCGGCAACCCGCTCCGGGGGGCCCAGTTGCATAGGGTCGCCCGGAGGAGCATGCCGTGCGCTGTGCTCGGCGAGCAAATGTCGTGCGCTGTTGCGGGCTACGCGTGCATCCAGCGGCCCTGTCGTAGTGTTCGGGAACGGCAGAGTCGCTTCGGCGTCGGCGAGCAATCGCAAGCCCGCCTCCGGGACCACCCGACAGGTCCGGCTGCGCAGCCGGACGAAGACGGAGTGTTCGGTATCAGAGAACCACAGTGCGACGGCAGCGTCCGCAGTGCAGCCCATCAGGTGTGTGCCGCAACTACCCGCCCACTCGCGTTCGTCGGGATGGACGCCGAGTGCGGCGAAGGCGGCGTGTGCGCTGGGCAGTACGCGAGGCTCGGTGCGCTGCTGTGCAAGGAACTCGACTCGGAAGCTCTGTCCGGTCGAGTCGGTGGCGTGCCAATCTCTCCTGGTGGTTGTGGGCGGGGGAAGATCGCCGGTCAATGTCGGCCACCAGTCCGACAGCAGTACCGCCACCCACGATTCGAAGTCGGCGGCTGTGGCCAGCGAGATATCGATGTGCGGATCGGGCATGTTATCCCCCATGGAGTCTCGCCTAGTCGGAGTATGACCCTTCGAATTCTGTTGTGGGTGAGATTGCACACACTGTTATTCGGTGGGCTTTACCCGCGCCGCGCACCGACCATCGCCTGTTCGCATTCGTTGCTGTATACCCGAATCGGGTCCATTCCGCGCTGAACTGTGCGGTGGTGGCACCGGAATGTCGTCGTCGCCACGGCTATGACATCTGTGCGTACGGTCATCTGTGCGTATGGCTGTCCGGAATGGGTTCCGCATCCCCAGTGCTGCTTGCGACAACCTATTGGGCCGAGCGTATCCTGCGGTTCATGACCGGAATGGACCGCCCGCGGCGATTGCGCCGGACCCCGGCCTTGCGTCGACTCGTGGCTGAGACAACTTTGCGCCCGCGGCAATTGGTATTGCCGATGTTCGTGGCCGATGGCCTGAGTGAGCCACGCGCGATAGGTTCCATGCCTGGAGTTGAGCAGCATTCGCTCGATTCGTTGCGCAAAACGGCTGTCGAGGCAGTTACCGCAGGTGTCGGTGGGATCATGCTGTTCGGTGTACCCCGTCCGGAGGACAAGGACGCTGTCGGTAGTCGAGCAGGTGATCCGCAGGGCATACTCAATCGCGGTGTGCGCGCGCTCGCTGATGAAGTAGGCGATTCAACTGTGCTCATGGCCGATACCTGCCTGGATGAATTCACTGATCACGGCCATTGCGGCGTGCTTGCCGCCGATGGCTCCGTCGACAACGACACGACTTTGGATCGTTATGTCGAGATGGCGCTCGCCCAAGCCGAGGCGGGTGCCGACCTGCTCGGTACCAGCGGCATGATGGACGGCCAGGTAGGCGCGATCCGGCGCGGGCTGGACGCTGCAGGGTGTACCGACACCGGCATCCTGGCCTACTCCGCGAAATACGCCTCGGCGTTCTATGGTCCGTTCCGTGAGGCTGTTGGTTCCTCGCTACGTGGTGATCGGCGCACCTATCAGCAGGACCCGGCCAATCGCCGTGAGGCGATCCGCGAACTGGAGTTGGATCTAGCCGAGAGCGCGGATATCGTCATGGTGAAGCCTGCGATGTCTTATCTGGACATTCTGCGCGATGTCGCAGACCGATCGACCGTCCCGGTCGCTGCCTATCAGATCTCCGGTGAGTACGCGATGATCACGGCAGCGGCGGAGCGCGGGTGGATCGACCGGCGCGGCGCTATTCTCGAATCAATACTCGGTATCCGGCGGGCGGGCGCGGATATCGTGCTCACCTACTGGGCGACCGAGGTCGCGCACTGGCTGTCGTGACGAACAGAGCGGGGCCATCGAATACTGGACTGAGCCGAGCTCCGATGCCGGAAGATATCGATACCGCGCGGCGGTTGTGGTGGGGTGTCATCGGTTTCGGCGTTGTGCAATTGCTCGCGTCGGTCATTGCCGCACTGCCGCAGCGGCGCATCTTCGCCGAGGAGGTCCTCGAGCGAGCCCGTACGCAGGACGCGGAAGTCACGATGGCAGGCGCTGAGCTGGCGGTGGCGCTGGTGTATGTGGCCCTCGCGCTGGCCGGGCTGGGGTTCTCGGCATTCGCGCTGATGGTCGTGCACCAGTTCGGCCGAGGCAAGCTCTGGGCGCGGGCCGTGCTGACGGTATTCGGCGGGTGGTCTGTGCTGGTCGGTGTCGGATCGCTGTTGGCGATCAATGAGGTGACAGGGATGGCCTCGTTGGTGGCCGGTGGCGCGTCGATCGTGCAAGCTGTGCTCGCGGTCGGTGCGATCTATCTGGCTTATCGCGCGGAGTCCACCGCGTACTTTCATCCGAGCGGGCGCTGAGCCAGTAGTGGAACAAGTTTCCAGTTTGTCCGGGGCAGTTCGGCATGTATGGTGAGGGTTGTCACAGTGGACATGGAAACCGGTAGTCGTTTGTCATATGTGGTCGCGCGTCGCGTGCGGAAGTTCGACAGAGGGCTCTGGAGGATCGGAGGCAACGATGCGAGTGGTGATCCAGCAGCCGCACAGCATTCGGCGAGATCTGGCCGTATGGAGCCTGCTCATCCTGTTCACGGTGCTGACCATCGCCGTGCTGTCGTTACCCAGCTCCACGCACTGATCGCGTCTATCGTGCTTCCGCCGTATCCTGCGGTGCTGGTTTCGGTGTGACCGACGAGACCGTCTTGTTCGCCGAACCTGGTGCCCGTTGGCGCGCGGTGTCCTACGGGCCCTTCCTGTGCGCTGTCATTCTTGCCTTCGAGCTCGGCACGGGTGGTTCCGCACACTGGTTCGCCCTGTCGTTCTGTGCCGCGTTGATCGCGGGTTTCGTCGCGTTGCAAGTGATCGCGGGTAAACGGCATGCCAGCGTAGAACTGACTCCGGCGACGCTGCGCTCGGGTACCGAGTCGTTGTCGCTGAATTCGATCGACGAAGTCTTCCCCGAAAGGGGCGAGCGTTCTCGGCGCGAGGAGCAATGGGAATCGGCCAGGGCACTCGGTGAATTGACTGGCGTACCGCGTCGCCGTACCGGCATCGGGTTGCGGCTGGTCGATGGAACTGTGGTGCAAGCGTGGGCTAGAGACCACCGGGCGCTACGGGGGGCATTGACCGAAGCCACGTCCAGCAGCGAGGACGGAGCGGATCGTTGAAGCGCTGGATTATCGCGGCGTTCGTCGAACTGGATCTGATTGTGCTCGCGTTATTCGGAGCAGTGCTGTGCTGGCAGAGCAGTGTGCGCATCACCACCTTTCGACCTTCCGGCGATGTGCCGGGTTTCACCGCGACACGCTATGTCGCGCCGTGGCAGCTGTTGGCCGCGGTACTTATCGCGGCGGCCGGGCTGCTCACGATCGATATGGTGACCCGGCTCGTGCGTGGTGTCCGTGGTTCGGCCGGGGCCGAGCGCTGCTTTCG
This sequence comes from Nocardia sp. TBRC8007, assembly GCF_056629435.1. Taxonomy (NCBI): domain Bacteria; kingdom Bacillati; phylum Actinomycetota; class Actinomycetes; order Mycobacteriales; family Nocardiaceae; genus Nocardia; species Nocardia sp. TBRC8007. The sequence goes on from NZ_JBWSOR010000019.1 coordinate 55,403, forward strand.
CTGATTGTACTCGATTGACTGTGTGAAATGCGGCCGTCGGCGACTTGTCTGATTATCACATTTTGTTCACGATGGTATCACGTGCTGTTCACGGTGGTAGAGCACCTGATCAACGCATTGGCTGGACGCTATCTCGAGAAGAAATAGCCATGTATTTTCTGAAGTGCTGCGAATCGCTTAAATATGCGTTATGGTGCTACCGCGCTTCGTGGACTTCTGTCCGCCGCGTATTTTGTCAGATATATCCTGCGAACATGGACATTCCGTGTCACAGGTAGGACATGTGTCGATGAAGGAAGTTTGATGAAACGGTTTGTTGGAGGAATATGTGCCACATTTGCTGTGGCCGCTGCCTTAGGGGTCCCGGCCGTGCCGGCAGGTGCGACCCCGGACCAGCGGTCGGTGGCCGATATCAATGCTTCGGACCCTCTGTCGGGTTCCTCGAGTCAGTCGACCTCTACCCCGAGTTCGGGTCCCGCGAGTCTGCCGACCTCCACGCAGGGTTCGGGTCCCTCGGGTCAGTCGACCTCCACGCAGGGTTCGGGTCCCTCGGGTCAGTCGACCTCCACGCAGGGTTCGGGTTCCTCGAGTCAGTCGACCTCTACCCCGAGTTCGGGTTCCGCGAGTCTGCCTATCCCCACGCCGGGTTCGGGTTCGGGTTCGGGTTCCGCGGGCAGGCAGAAGATCATCGACTTCCTGAATCGGACCTCAGGCACTGCGACCGTGGTCGGTGTCCACAATAAGTACTTGAATACGCCGCACAGCTACACCGACCAAAATGATGCGATCGCGGGTCGCCATTCGGCCCTGTGGGGGAGCGACTTCCTCTTCGGTAAGCAGATACAGTACCGGAACACAATGATCCAGGAGGCCAAGGCGCAATACGCCAAGGGGGCGTTGGTGGTGTTGACCTATCACGCCTGCTCACCCAAACGCGATGAGAAGTGCGAGTGGGACGAGATCGGTGGCGCCAACCACGCGCAGCTGACGGATGCGGAGTTTCGCCAGCTCACCACGCCGGGCACCGCACTTTACAAAAATTGGATATCCCGGCTCGACACCCTTGCCACCTACTTCCAAGATCTGAAAAACAGTGGCGTTTCGGTAGTGTTCCGACCGCTGCACGAGATGAATCAGTGCCGTTTCTGGTGGGCGTGTCACGCTGGGCCGAACGGATCCGCACGTTTATATCAAATCACCCACGATTACCTGACCAAGAACAAGGGGCTGGATAATATCGTGTGGGAGTGGAACATACAGGACTTCCCGAATATGCCGAACGACCTGCGTAAATATGATCCGGGGCGCAGCTACTACGACGTACTGTCGCTCGATGTGTACAGCGGCCCGTATCGGAAAGATTTCTACGACGCGATCGTTAATTACGCCCAGGGTAAGCCGATTGCGATCGGTGAGGCGCAGCACATGCCGACACCGGCCCTACTGCGACAGCAGCCGAAATGGGTTTGGGCAATGCAGTGGTCCGACTTCATCAATGACAACAAGAACACGATCGCCAAGCTCTACGCGGCACCTAATGTGATAACGCTGGACAAGATGCCAGGCTGGTGAGCGAGTCCTGATCGGTATGCGACCGACCGCCCATCCGCGGTCGGTCGCATACCCTGCACGGCGGTCACGGCGAGATAGGCGCTCGCCGATCAGTGGTCCCTGCCAGGAATGCTGCTGTAGCCACTAGTATTTCGGCCGCAGTTGGAATGCGCGTTGATGAAGGAAGTGTCGGATGAACCGATTTGCCGTGAAGATCTGTGTCGCGTTGGCCGTGGCAGCCCTGGGGGCTCCAGCCGCGCAAGCCACCGCGAACCCTGGCTTGCCGCCGAAAGGTCCATCCGCTATAGACGCGCCGGTCCTCGTGCCGGATTCGGGTTCCGCGGGCCCGTACAACTCGTTCATGTGCCTGCTGCACAGTGTATCGGCGCAGGTGCCCTGCATGTATACCTGAGTACATGGGGCTACCTGAGTACATGGAGAGCCTGGTCGCCTGCTCAGTTCCAATGTTGATAGATGTCCAGCACGCGCCCGCCACGGGTGCCAGGGGCGTTCAGATAGATGCTGACCGTCCCGTCCGGATGGTCGGCTGCTTCCAGTACCACTTGGCGCAATGAAGCGTGCACCCCGCCGTGCTTGTCGCGGTAGATCGCGGAGTCGTCTTTCAATCCTGCGCCGATTCGGTTGGGTGGTACGACCATAGTGACCACTGCGGGAATCGGTCCATCGGCCAATGTAGCGGTCGCGCTGTGGTCCAGATGGATGCCGATACGCCCTTGCCCGAGTTGCTCGAGCGGCTCCGCGTGGGCGGAACCGGTGCCAAGTGCCACGGTGATGACGGCGCCCGCGGTAAGCGCACTGATGATGCCGATCCGCATGCAGACCCTCCCAGCCGATAGATGATGTCCCGACACTACGCACCGGCAACCGCTCAGCGATCGAAATCCACGCTGAACACCACTTCGGCGTGTTGCCGGTCGGCTGCGGTGTATATCACTGTGTTACACCCTGTCGTAGAACTGTTTCTCGAAGGCTGAGACACTGGAGCCTGTGAGTTCTTCTCCGCATGTGACCGGTGCGGTGGTGCCGGCTTCCACCCAGCTTTTCGACCGGGCTAGTTCGGTGATCCCGGGTGGCGTCAACTCGCCGGTGCGGGCCTTCCGATCCGTCGGCGGTACGCCGAGATTCGTCGCTTGGGCTGACGGATGCACGCTCGTCGATGCCGACGACAACCACTATGTCGATCTGGTCTGCTCCTGGGGCCCGATGATCCTGGGGCACGCGCACCCAACAGTCGTAGAGGCGGTGCGGCGGGCAGCGGGCGGCGGGCTGTCGTTCGGTGCGCCGACCGAGGCCGAGATCGAGCTGGCCGAGGCGATCGTGCAGCGGGTCACGCCGGTGGAACGTGTGCGCTTGGTGAATTCGGGCACCGAGGCCACCATGAGCGCGGTCCGGTTGGCCCGCGGCTACACCGGTCGCACCAAGATCATCAAATTTGCCGGCTGTTACCACGGCCACGTGGACGCGCTGCTCGCGGATGCGGGCTCCGGCGTCGCCACACTCGGATTGCCTACTTCGCCGGGCGTGACCGGCGCCCAGGCGGCTGACACCATTGTGCTGCCCTATAACGATCTGAATGCTGTTGCCACCGCGTTCGCTGCGAATCCGGGCGAGATCGCATGCGTGATCACCGAAGCGGCGGCGGGCAACATGGGCGCGGTCGCACCATTGCCCGGATTCAATGCCGGCCTGCGCGCTTTGACCGCCGAGCACGGCGCGCTGCTGATTATGGACGAGGTGATGACCGGCTTCCGAGTCAGCCGTGCGGGTTGGTTCGGCCGGGAAGGCGTCGCGGGTGATCTGTACACCTTCGGCAAGGTGATGAGCGGCGGGCTACCCGCCGCCGCATTCGGCGGGCGCGCTGACATCATGAACCATCTCGCCCCGCTCGGGCCGGTCTACCAGGCGGGCACGTTGTCCGGTAATCCGGTGGCGGTGGCGGCGGGACTGGCCACGTTGCGCGCGGCCGATGAACACCTATACACCGTGCTCGACCGTAATGCCGAACAGCTCGGCGGTTTACTCAGCGCGGCCTTGACTGCCGAAGGGGTAAGGCATCACGTTCAGTTCGCAGGCAATATGGTGAGCGTGTTCTTCACCGAACGCCCGGTCACCGACTATGCAGCCGCCAAGGCGAGTGAGACTTGGCGCTACCCAGCGTTTTTCCATGCTTTGCTCCGCAATGGCGTGTACGCGCCACCGAGCGCGTTCGAAGCATGGTTCGTCTCCGCGGCGCTCGACGAGAATGCGTTCGACCGTATCGCCGCCGCTTTGCCCGCCGCCGCGCACGCGGCGGCGGCCGCCACCCCCGAAGGATCCTGCGCGTGAGCTCCGATCTTGATCAGCCCGATGCCGACCGGCTCGAGCTAGCCGAGCCGACCAGCGGTACCGCCGAAGCGGTCGCTGCCGACCAGAATTCCGCCGATCCCGATGCCAACGCGGAGGCGACTGTGATCGAAGTGGGTGAACAGTTTGCCGCCGTGAACGCAGTGCGCGGGTCCATACCCAGCGATACCGAGTCGACCAGTACCGAGCCCACCATTACCGAGCCCACAGCATCGAGCGTGGTCGACGCAGCATCGAGCGTGGTCGACGCAGCATCGAGCGTGGTCGACGCAGCATCGAGCGTGGTCGACGCAGGGGCGCACTTCGCCGCGGCGGCCGCGCAGAGCACGGCCGAGGGCGGGGATCGCGACGCCGTCGCGGCCGAGGACAAGGTTTCCTCCACTGAGCGTGCCCAACCGGCCGATTCCGCCGGTAACCGAGCCAGAACCGGTGATCAGGCGCGCGATGGCGGTACTACGACGGTCGAGACGATCGTGCACGTGTTGCGACACGGTGAAGTGCACAATCCCAACGGCATTCTCTATGGGCGCTTGCCCGGCTTCAGTCTTTCTGTGTCCGGCCGTGCGCAAGCGGGTGCGGTTGCGCGGGCGCTGGCTGATCATGACATCGCGCTGGTGATCGCCTCTCCGCTGCAACGGGCTCAGGAGACCGCCGAGCCGATCGCCGCACATCACCAACTGATCGTGAAGACCGACGAGAACCTCATCGAGGCGGGGAACACCTTCGAGGGCCTGCGCGTTTCGGTCGGCGATGGGGCGCTGCGCAAGCCGCGGCACTGGTGGAAGCTGCGTGACCCGTTCACCCCGTCCTGGGGCGAGTCCTACTTGCAGATCGCGCATCGCATGTTGGCTGTGGTGAACAAGGCGCGGGTCGAAGCGGCGGGGCGCGAGGCGGTACTGGTGTCGCATCAGTTACCAGTGTGGACGCTGCGCCGGTTTCTTCAGGGCCAGCGGCTCTGGCATGACCCGCGCCACCGACAGTGCTCGCTCGCTTCGCTGACTTCGCTGGTCTACCAGGGGGATACTCTCGTCGACATCGTCTATTCCGAACCGACAGGTGGTTCGGATCCTACGGTACGCGGCGCATGATCCGCCGCGTCGCATTCGCCACGCGCACGACGAACATAGGCTGGGGATCGCGCGTTCTGCTCGTGTGCGTGGCACTGGTTGCCGCGCTAGCGGGTTGTTCGACCGGTTCTGACGCGGTGGCTTCAGGCGGTACCTTCGAGTTCGTCTCGCCTGGCGGCAAGACCGACATCTTCTATGACCCGCCCGCTACCCGCGGTACTATCGGCGAGCTGTCCGGTCCGGATCTGATGCGGCCGGGCACGACTATCTCGGTCGGAGACTACTCGGACAAGGTCGTGGTGCTCAACATATGGGGTCAGTGGTGCGGTCCGTGCCGCGCCGAAGCGCCCATGCTGGAGAAGGTCTACGAGGCGACCAAGGACATGGGCGTCGCGTTTCTCGGCATCAATGTTCGCGACGAGTACCGGGACAAGGCCCAAGACTTCGTAGTCAGCAATAAGGTCGGCTATCCATCCATCTACGATCCGTCGATGCGCACACTGCTCGCGCTCGGCGGCAATTTCCCTACCAGTGTTATCCCCACCACCCTCGTCCTGGATCGGCGCCATCGGGTCGCCGCGGTCTTTCTGCGGTCCCTGCTTGCCGAGGATCTGCAGCCGGTGGTCGAACGCATCGCCAAGGAGCCTCAGTGAATCGCGACCGTCGTACCCGCAACCCGCGCGCCTGCAGGCCACGCCAGGGCCCTCGACGCATCAGCGGTGGATGGGCTGTCGATGATCGGTGGGCGGGTATAGCTACCGTGCCACGCAGCGTCGCTGCCGACTCCTTGCTGGAGTTCGGCGTGGTCGACGCGGATACGCACGAGCACACCGTGTCAGGACGACGGGCGTCGTTGTGTGGTGATGCGGGACGATCAGCCGAGGATGCACAGGAGGAATCGGTGTGAGCCCCGAGCGCACTGCACTGCGTACCGGGGAGGCTCGATGGTAGTGCTCGCCGGAGTCGGTGAGTCGTTCCAGCAGACCGTGACTTCTGGGCCGCTGTTGCTGGCGCTCGGCGCATGTCTGCTCGCGGGTCTGGTGTCGTTTGCCTCCCCGTGTGTAGTGCCGCTGGTGCCAGGCTATCTGTCGTATCTCGCCGGTCTGGTCGGTGCGGAGGCACCACCCGCCACCGTCGCGGAAGTTACCGGAGCCCGCGCCACCCAGCCGGGGTCGACCGCCACCGCGCCATCGCCTCGTTCGGGACGGATGCGGGTCGCCGGTGCTGCCGGGCTGTTCGTCGCCGGGTTCACCGTGATTTTCGTGCTGGCTACTGCCACCGTCTTCGGCTTCATCCAGACACTCAATGTGAATCGAGAATTGTTGCAGCGGATCGGCGGCGTGGTGACGATCCTGATGGGACTGGTGTTCATAGGCTTGGTGCCCGCGTTGCAGCGTGACACCAGGATGGCGCCGCGTAGGCTTACCAGCATCATGGGCGCACCGCTGCTCGGCGGGGTGTTCGCACTCGGGTGGACGCCGTGCCTGGGCCCAACGCTCTCCGGTGTTATGGCGGTGGCCGCAGGCACCGAGGGAGTGACGGCGGCGCGCGGGGTTGTGTTGATCGTCGCCTACTGTCTCGGTCTCGGTCTGCCGTTTATCGTGCTCGCCTTCGGGTCGGCGAGCGCGCTGCGCGGGGTCGGCTGGCTGCGCCGCAATTCCCGCGTCATCCAGGTTGTCGGGGGGATGTTGCTCATCACGGTGGGCATCGCATTGGTCACCGGCATGTGGGACCAGTTCATCGCCTGGGTGCGCGACGCATTCGTCTCCGAGGTGATTCTGCCGATATGACCGTAACCGACCAGCCGACGATCGAAACCTCCACACCGTTGCCGCGCCAATCAATGGTCGGCCGGGCTTGGGCGTTGCTGCGCAATAGCTGGCGCGGGCTTACTAGTATGCGCACTGCTTTGGTGCTGCTGTTCTTGCTCGCGCTGGCCGCGATCCCAGGTGCACTACTACCGCAGCGCAGCCTCAATAAGCAGAAAGTCGTCCAGTACATCGAGAACCGGCCGATGCTCGGTCCGTGGATGGACCGCCTCGAGCTGTTCGACGTATTCTCCAGCTTCTGGTTCACGGCTATCTACGCGCTGTTGTTCATTTCCTTGGTCGGCTGCATCCTGCCCAGGACCTTCGACCATTACCGTGCCTTGCGTACGCCGCCAGTGCGGGCACCGCGTAATCTGGGCAGGTTGCCACACCATTACACGGGTCGTGTCGTGCAATCGCCCAGCGAATTGATCGATTATGCCCGCACCCGGTTACGTGGCTGGCGCATCGAGGTCCGCTCCGGTTCCCGCGAGGGGGAGTTGGTGCTGTCCGCCGAGAAAGGATATACCCGCGAACTCGGCAATCTGGTGTTCCATCTCGCGCTGGTCGGTTTGTTGATTGCCATTGCGATGGGCAAGTTGTTCGGCTACGAAGGCAATGTCATCGTGCTGGCGAACAACGGCCCTGGTTTCTGCACCACCTCGCCCGCAGTGTTCGACTCTTTCCGGGCGGGCAACATCAACGACGGCACCGGCATGGCTCCGATCTGTGTGCGGGTCAAAAACTTCAAGGCTGACTATCTGCCCAATGGGCAAGCCGAGATGTTCACCGCGGATATCGCTTATCAGGCGGGCAACGACCTGAAAACCAACACCTGGCGCGACACCCGGATACAGGTGAACCATCCGCTGCGCGTCGTTGGTGACCGGATCTATCTGCAGGGCCATGGCTACGCGCCGACCTTCACGGTTACTTTTCCCGATGGCCGGACTCGCACGGAATCGATCCAATGGCGTCCTGAGAATTCTTTCACGTTCTTGTCCAGCGGCGCGTTCCGGATCGACCCCCCTGGTGACATGTACGCCACCGAGGAAGAGCGTCGCAAGAACCAGATCGCCATCGAGGGCCTGTTCGCCCCTACCGCTACGTTCCAGGGAAAGTTGCTGACCTCAGCATTCCCTGAGATGAAAGATCCAGCTGTCGCCGTGGACATCTATCTGGGCGATACCGGACTGGACACCGGCAAACCGCAGTCACTGTTCGCGCTCGACCCCGAACAGATCAAGCAGGGCCGGCTGACCAAGGAAGCCAGGGTCAATTTGCGTCCGGGTGAGTCGACCACGCTGTCCAATGGCGCCAAGGTCACCTTCGATGGCGCGCAGGAGTTCGTGAATCTGCAGGTCTCACACGATCCCGCTCAGCAGTGGGTACTGGTGAGCGCGTTACTGATGATGGCGGGCCTGTTGGTCTCGTTGCTGATCAAGCGCAGGCGGATCTGGGTGCGGGCCTACTTCGCCGAGGATGAGGCCGGAGCAGGTACCGTAGATCAACGACGCACTGTCGTAGAGATGGGCGGGCTCGCCAGAACCGATCAAGCGGGTTGGGGCGGCGAGTTCGACCGGCTGTGCGTGCGCCTGCTCGACGAGCAGCCAGGCGCTGGAACTACTGCGGCGCGTGGCGCTGGAACTACTGCGGCGCGTGGCGCCGAGACCACGGGAGAGTGACCATGTCAGTCGAAGAGACCCTCGCCAGATACAGCGATTTCGCCTTCAAGACGGCGATCGTGGTGTATGTGCTGGTGCTGGTGCTGCTGATCTGGCAGTACGCGACGGCACGCAGTCGCCAGGTTGTCGAGCGCGAACTGGTTTCGGTGGGCGGCGGGGTGCCGCCGCAGGGGCCGGGCCGGGTCGCAGACTCGGCGTATCCGCCGCTATCGGAGCGACTAGGCAATATGGCGTTCTCCGTGCTGACGGTGGCCATCGGGCTGCATATAGCCGCGATCGTACTGCGTGGCTTCGCGACCCAGCGCTTTCCGCTGGGAAACATGTACGAGTTCATCACCATGGCGACCGCCACTGCGGTGCTCGTCGGTCTGCTGTTCCTACGCGACAGGCAGTACCATGCGATGTGGGTGTTTCTGCTGGTACCGGTGCTGATTCTGCTGTTCCTCGCGGGCACTGTGCTCTATACCGACGCCGCGCCGGTGGTACCTGCGCTGAAGTCGTTCTGGTTGCCGGTGCATGTCACTATCGTCAGCATCGGTAGTGGGGTTTTCCTGTTCGCAGGCGTGGCGAGCATGTTGTTCCTGTATCGATTGTGGCAGTCCAGCGGACAAGAATCGGACAATATCCTCGGCGTCGTCGCCCGCCGCCTGCCTGATGCCCGCACGCTGGACCGCCTGGCATACAAGGCCAGCATCATCGGTTTCCCGCTGTTCGGCGCAGGTGTCATCCTGGGAGCCATCTGGGCAGAGGCCGCTTGGGGGCGTTTCTGGGGCTGGGATCCCAAGGAGACGTGCTCCTTCATCGCCTGGGTCCTCTACGCCGCCTACCTGCATGCCCGCGCGACCTCTGGCTGGCGCGACACTAAAGCTGCCTGGATCAATATCGCCGGTTTCGTTGCCATGCTGTTCAACTTGTTCGTCATCAACATTGTGATCTCGGGCCTACACAGTTACGCAGGGTTGAACTGATAGGTCTTGACCAGCGTATTCGCGTGCTCGGCTGGTTACTCGTCCGGGTTGCTCGAGGCGTCGGTACGCAGTGAGTACGCAGTAGTGTCGAGTCAGGTTTCGAGTACGCCACCGACTGCGGCCTGCGTCGTCTCGTCGGCATCCGGCCACAAGTGGGCGTAATAGCGCAAGGTGGTCACCGCGCTGTCGTGCCGGACACGGGCCTGCACGGTCTTGATGTCGGCGCCCCGACGGATCGGCAGCGAAGCGTAGTAGTGTCGTAGATCTTGGAAGCTGAAGCCATCAAGGAGACCCGGAATCTCATCCTTCACACCATGTAGATTCCAGCTGATCACCCATGGCGATGTCGGGTTACCCAGCTCGTCGCACATCGCGTGTTCCTCGCGGTACTTCCGCGTTGATTCCTTCAGCAGTTGTACGAGTTCGGTGGGGATCGGTACCGGTGTATCGCTGGCCTTTGCCTTCGCTTGCTCAGTAGTCGCAATGTAGACCTACTGTTGTCCAGCGGCCGGTGAAGTGCAGCGTGAACATGGATTTCGAGGCCGACGCGGTGCGCCGTGCGCGGCTTTCGGCCGCGTGTTCTGGGTGGTGTCGCCTGCGTTGTGTTCCCGCGCCCCTCCAACCCCTAGGGCGTTTCGCGTCTGCTGTGCCGATGGCCACCTTTGACCTCGCAGCCTCTACGCGAGAAGAGCAGGCGTTGGGGGCAGGAGATAGTCTCCGATCGGGCGGTTGGTCCCGATCGGAGGCCTGGACCCTCAGACTAAGAAGGACTGGTCCTAAGACTAAGAAGGACTGGTCCTACTGGGCGTA
>NZ_JBWSOR010000020.1:0-64303 GCF_056629435.1 Nocardia sp. TBRC8007
GCTCACACGTCAACAGCGGGCGATACTGGCCTTGTCGACCCGTTCGGGACTGCTCCGAGTTCGGTTGGCTGGTGGGTGTGGGCCGTCGCGGTCTGATTGCAGACCGCATATGCGACCAATGTCAGGCAGCCGAGGCCATGTTGCCGACAGCATCGGTGGTCTAGTGTCCGATCCAACTGACGATGGCCGGGCCGTAGCTCCCGCGCTGATGCGCAAGCGACGGTAGTTGAGCACGTTGTGGACAACATCCGGGCGGAGAGTAGCTTTTCCTCGACTACCTCGATGGGACCTATTCGGGGTACTACGGGGCAGCGGAGTCCATCTATCTATGTTGTCCGGAAATTCACCGCCTCCGGCCGCAGTGCGATTCCCGCGACGCCACCCATACCGGATTCTCGTTCGGCGACGACAACCACCAGCTGTGCTCGGTCGGGCGAGATCGACCGGATCCGGTGCGGGGTGGTCGCGGCGAAGTAGAAGCTGTCGCCCTGCCGCAATGTGATCACCTCACCCGGCACCATGATCTCCACCGCGCCGCTGTGCACGAAGATGAATTCATCGCCGATGTGCGCCAGATAGTTCGGGCCCTCATCGGCGGCCGGTGGATCAGTGGCCGGTCGAACGAGGAAGGGCTGCATCGCCTTTCCTAGCACTTGGGTCGCCAGCGGGTGGTAGTCAGCGACCGGTGCGGATAGGTCAGGCGTGTGCTCGTCCGCCCCGTTCACCTGCATCAATGCGGGGTTCGGAGTGTCAGAGAACAGTTGGGCCACATCGGTGTTCAGTGCATCGGCGATCTTCAGGGCCATTGCGATAGACGGCGTGCTCAGCCCACGCTCGACTTTGGACAGATAACTCTTCGTCGCACCGGTCCGCTCGGCGAGTGCCTCGAGCGTGAGACCTGCCCGGCGCCGGTGTGTCCTCAGGTATACCGCCACCTGTCCTCCTCTCACGTGTCGAATCCAAGACTAGCCTGATGACACAATGTGTCTTATAGTCAACTAGTGTCCTCAAGGAGGTTCTGATGGCCACCACAATGACGCTCGGAAAGTCCGAGCTGATGACCATGGCGAAGCGGTCCATGGAGACCGAACTCGAGCTGGGCGACTGGAACGACCGACAGAAGCTCGCCCTGACCTGTCGCTCGCTATACGACGCCGGGCACGATTCCGGCTTGGCTGGGCAGATCTCCGCTCGCGGGGAGCAGCCGGGGACGTTCCTGACCCAACAGCTCGGCCTCGGCTTCGACGAGATCACCGACCGGAATCTGGTGCTTGTCGACGAGGACCTGACCGTGCTGGCGGGAGATGGGATGGCCAATCCGGCCAACCGTTTCCACAGTTGGATCTACCGGGCTCGCCCCGATGTCAACTGCATCGTGCACACCCATCCGCTGCATTGCGCGGCGTTGTCGATGCTGGAGATGCCGTTGCGGGTCGCGCAGATGGACACCACTCCGCTCTACGACGACTGTGCCTTCCTGCGGGATTGGCCGGGGGTGCCGGTCGGCAATGAAGAGGGGGAGATCATCTCCGCCGCGCTCGGCGATAAGCGGGCGATCTTGCTGGCCCACCACGGTCAGCTTGTCGTGGGCGCGACCATCGAAGAAGCGTGCTCGCTGGCACATCTCATCGAGCGCGCAGCCAGGCTGCAGCTCTTGGCGATGGCCGCGGGCGAGATCAAGCCGTTGCCGCCGCAGCAGGCCGAGGAGGCGCACGACTGGACGCTCACGCCACGGCGCAGCCAGGCGAATTTCGCCTATTACGCGCGTAGAGCCCTGCGCAACCACCCGGACACCCTCGCGCAAGCCTGATCCGAAGAGAGGAACAGAAACCCATGCGGGACAACGCTATTTCCGGCATTGTCGCCTATCCGGTGACGCCGTACTCCACCACCGAGCAGGTGGACGCCAATGCCCTTCGCGCACTGCTCGATCGAATGATCGATGCCGGTGTGGACGCGATCGCACCGCTCGGCAGTACCGGCGAAAGCGCCTACCTCGACCGCGCCGAATGGGAGGAGGTCGCCGCCATCTGTGTCGAGCAGACTGCCAGGCGAGTGCCGACGGTGGTCGGGGTGTCGGATCTGACCACCGACGGCACCATCGCACGCGCCCGCTTCGCCGAGGCAGTGGGGGCTACCGCGATCATGGTCCTGCCCATCTCCTACTGGCCGCTCACCGAGCGGGAACTGCGCGAGCACTTCACCGCGGTCGCCGAATCGGTGGGTGTTCCGGTGATGGTCTACAACAATCCCGTCACCACGAGTATCGACATGTCTCCGGAATTCCTGGTCGAACTCGTCGAGCAGACACCTACCATCCGGATGATCAAGGAATCCAGCGGCGATATCGGCCGTATGAACCGGATCAGGGAATTGAGCGGAGGAACCATTCCCTTCTTCAATGGAAGTAATCCGTTAGCACTGCAAGCCTTCCAGGCGGGGGCGGCAGGCTGGTGCACCGCCGCGCCCTGCCTGGTGCCCGAGCAGGTCGTCGACCTGTGGCGGCTGCTGCGCACCGGCGAACACGACCGCGCCGCTGAACTGTTCGCTCGTCTGCGGCCGCTGCTCACCATGCTGGTCAACCGGGGCCTGCCCACTACCGTCAAGGCGGGCCTGCGCGCCCTCGGAGTCGAAGCCGGCGATCCCCGTCGGCCACTGTTGCCCCTGGAACCGGAGGAGACGACGGAGCTGACTGCGCTGATCAGCACGGTGCGCGGCTGAGTACAGCGGGCGTTCGACGCCGAGCCGTGACGCCGCGGCTACCGGACCAACGCCCGCAAACCCGGCACCGATTACACCTTCATCGAACCGACCGCCAGTTGGCAGCGCTACGGACCACTTGCGCGAGCGCTGCCGAGCGGCACTTCGGCATGTCCGTTGACGCCACGCCGGGTGCGACGACGCGAGACCGTGCGGCTGCCGGTAATTGACCTATGACTGCGGTGTGCTGGAGCCTGCGATCAATGGTGAGATCATGGAGTTACAGCACAGCGCGCACCACGCGGCCTATGACATCGAACGATTGCGGTCGCTGGTGAACTGGACGGGTGTCACCGCCCACTTCGATGCGGCACGGGCAGGTCGCCCGATCGGCGGTTCGGCGCACAGGAGAGTGAGCCGCAATGAACGATGATCTCATCAACCGGGTGCACGCGATCAATTGGAATCGGCTGCCCGACTCCAAGGACGCCGAAGTGTGGGATCGATTGACCGGCAATTTCTGGTTGCCGGAGCGAATCCCGTTGTCGAACGACGTGCCGTCGTGGCACTCGCTGACCGACCAGGAGCAGCAGATGGCGATCCGCGTGTTCACCGGGTTGACCCTGCTGGATACCGCGCAGGCGACGGTGGGCGCCATCGCGATGATCGCCGATGCCGCCACCCCGCACGAGGAGGCGGTGTTGACCAATATGGCGTTCATGGAGTCGGTGCACGCCAAGAGCTACAGCTCGATATTCTCGACGCTCTGCTCGACTCGCCGAATCGACGCGGCATTCGACTGGTCGGAGCGCAATCCGCATCTGCAGCGCAAGGCGCGGATCATTGTCGACTACTACCGCGGGGACGACGCGCTCAAACGTAAGTCCGCGTCAGTGATGCTCGAGTCGTTTTTGTTCTATTCGGGCTTCTATCTACCGATGCACTGGTCGACGCGGGGAAAGCTTACCAATACCGCTGACCTCATTCGTCTGATCATCCGAGACGAAGCGGTGCACGGCTATTACATCGGGTACAAGTGCAGGCGTGGGCTTGCCGAATCGACCGAAGCCGAACGCGCGGAGCACCGCGAATACACCTACGACCTGATGCACACGCTGTACGCCAATGAGATCGATTACGCGCGGGATCTCTACGACGAGGCGGGCTGGACGCCCACGGTCCTGGCGTATATGCGATTCAACGCGAACAAGGCACTGACCAATCTCGGCTACGAGCCCGCGTTCGATCGCGCGGAATGCCGGGTCGATCCCGAGTTACTGGCCGCACTCGATCCAGGGGCAGCCGAGAACCACGACTTCTTCTCTGGATCGGGCAGCTCCTATGTGATCGGCGCCCAGGAACCAACCGAAGACGACGACTGGGATTTCTGAGGGTATGCACACTTCTCCAGCACGTGCGGAAACAACCGGCTACGACAGCTCATCCGCTGTCGCGGCGAATTTCACCTCGCCTTGGCCGAAAGACATCACGCCGGGGTGGTTGGCAGCCATAGCGTGCACGATCTGCTGGGCGACGGCCTGCGCACCCCTCCGGGAGGCCAGGCCGCTGACCAGTACTCGCGAGACGCGCTCATAGGCGAACACGCTGGCACTGATCTGGAATGTCTCCGACACCGGTGGCTGTGCCTGCCTCGTGCCGATAGTGAGCGCGATAATCTCGTCGGCACGGATCCATTCCTCACTATCTCGCTCGATGATGCGAATCCACAGCGCACTGGACATCTGGGCGTTTCCCCTTCGGGCCGGATCGATATGGCCGAAGTGTCGCATACGTTCGACCAGGTCAGCGGTATCCCGGTGAAACTATTGGCATGTCCGCACCCCAGTGCGACAGCGGCAGTGGAGCGCGGTGGCGCATTCCAACCGTCGGGCCAATCATTGGTGACCGTTGTGACGAACCTCCTAATAAACATCCGAGCAGAGGTGAACTCATGGGAGTCACAGTCGGGATATCGGCGGAGCAGACCGTAGTGCGCGGAGTCATGCTCTCATTCGAAGCGCGGCAGGGGACGGGACCGATCGTGCTGCAGGAGGTCGAGCAGCCGGTCGGAAGCTCGGCTGCCGCGGCGGTCGCCGCTACCCTCGATGCACTGGTCTCCGCCGCTGGGCCCCACACCAAGGTCGATGATGTCGCCGTCACCTACCGCACGGTGGCCGAGCGACGGGCGATCGTATCGCAGCTGTCGGCGCAATCGCCGTCGCTGGTGTCGATCAGGACAGCACTGCTGGCATTGCTCGACGATCTGCCCGGTCCGGCGACATACAGCACTGTGCTGGTGTTGGAGGTGGGCGATGCGTACACCTCCTATTTCGTAGCCGGTCCGCAGCATGGTGCGCTCCTCGCTTCGGATGCGTGGTCGTTCGGTGTTGTCGATGCCGAGACCGCGGGGCAAGTGGTCAGCCGGGTGCGGCCGGCCCTGGATGCGGCGGGACTGGCGCCGGACGCGGTCGTGCTGTGCGGCTCGGCGGCAGGGAATCCGGAGATCGTGTCCGCGCTGCGGCTCGGGCTCAACGTCCCTGTGATCGGGGGACTCGATTTCGTCTACGCGGCCGCGTACGGTGCCGCACTGGTGGCCACCCCTCGCGCTGAAAATATTTCGGTAGCGACTCCCCCAGCCGCACGTCGGCGCACCGGGCGAACGCTGTTGGCCGCGTCAACGGTCGTTGCCCTGCTCGGGGGGGCCGTGCTCGCGATCACGCAGATACGCGCAGACCACCTCGAGCCGAAATCACCCACCGCTGTCTCCGCGGCAGCGTCGCCATGGGCCTCTCCCACCACGGAGCCACATCCCATGCCGCGCCGGACTGATGAACAGCCACCTGCGCCGCCTCCGCCACCCGCACCGCCTCCGCCACCTGCGGAGCCCGCTCCACCACTCGAGGAAGAACCTCTCCCGTCGGAGGAAGAGTCGACTCCCTCGCATGAGCAGACACCGCAGTACACCGCTCCGGCGGCTCCAGCGACAGCCGCTCCACCGGCAAACGTCGGCGGCACTGCCAACAACATCTTCCTGTTCCCTGGTGAGCCCCCACCTCCGCCGTGGAATGCCGATCACACCGCTGTACACGACTGGTGGGACAACCACACGAAGTTGACCGAACGCTGGCTACACGGCCGATGACGGCAGGCACAGCACCGTCACATGCGCACATCACCGCGTGAATACGGTTGCGGCGGGCGGCTGCTCGGCGAGGCCATGGCCTTGCCGAAAACCGATCAGCGGGAGATGCGCCTGCGCCGACTCAGGACTCTTGTCCAGCAGCCGAGATGGACCGCTGCCTGCTGGTACGAGCGCGGCGGCGTTCGGCCTGCAGTTCGGCGAGTTCCTGCTCGAGGATATCGGCGACGCGGAAGGAGCCAGTGTCGTAGATATCCGGCGTGGGGGCGGCCTGCGGGGCATCATCGGAGGCGGAACCGTCCTTGCCGTTCTTACCTCCGTTCTTCTCGGTGACGCCCTTGGCGTCAGCAGGCGGTCCACTGGTCGTCGCGGTCGCCTTCGGCAGCACGGCGGTGATCTCGGTCTCTGATATCGGGGTACGTGACTTCGCGGGGCCCTTCCGCGAGTCGGCCGGCTTTTCCGCGGCAGGCGCAGGCGGCGTCGCCCGATTCTTGCCCTGGGCCGAGGAATCCGGCTTCGGTGCGATGGGCTTTTCCTCCGGAGCGGGCTGCTTGTCGGCGCCTGCGGCAGAATCGGCCTTGCCTGCCTGCCCGGAAGCGGCGCCCGTGGCCTGTGCCGTCTCGGTAGGACGTGGCTCGAATGCCACCATCGCGTCGAGTGCTTCGATAGTTTCCGGGAGCACCAGCTTCCTGGACGTTTCGGCCGGTGCGCGTTTCTTTTCGGCCTTCCCCGCGGTTATCGGAGCAGGACGCTCAGGTGCGCTGGTCGTTCCAGCGTCTGCCATCGAGTCGTCCTGGGGCATGGCTTCGCGGCGCGGCGCCTGCTGTGTTTCACGTTCTCCTGGATGAGGCGGCGCGTCCGAAGAAGCGGCCGCGCTGTACCCGGGCGCCCGGAGCCGGATACGCTCAGCCGGGTCGGGAAGCTCGCGAATCTGCTCGGTGGCCTTGGCGATGGCGAGGCCGTAACGGATGCTCGCGGCATCATGGATGAGCAGCGCGACACCGATCATCACCGGTGCGATGGCGTGCACGGCAGCGTCGTACCATGCGCTCTCGCGCAGATAGGGGTAGGTGTTGAGGCCGATAGTCAAGGTCAGCAGCGCGATTTCGGCCGCAGCGACCTGGCGCCGGTTGTCCACCACACCCCATTCGGCGACCTTGTTGGTGCCGATCATGATGATGATCAGGCAGACACTGATCATGCCTTCCAGAAGGTAACTGAACCAGTACAGCGGATCGGTCACCCCGCCTGGCGCGATATTGTGCTGCACATTGACTGCGGACCACAGCATGCCTGCTGCCACAACACCGGCCAGAGCGCGCAGCGACCAAGCCCGATGCCGATAAAGCGAGGCCAGCTTCGCGTGCGGGCTGGATTCTCGGCGCTGCGCGGCAATCGCCTTGCGGGCAAGCAGGAGGTCTCGCATGTCGGCCTTCTCGATCGCTTCGGTGGTATGCCTGGCCCGGTCGGAAGCCACGGCAGCGGCCTGCACCTCTTTCCACCGCTGCTCCCGTTCCTGGGTGCGGATACGTTCGGCGAGTTCACGTTCGGCATGCAGTTCGTCCTCCGACAGCGCCTCGGTCAGCGCTGGATCGAACTGGTAGGCGAGCCGGCCACGGGCTTTCTCGACCCTTCTCGCCAGCTGGGTGACCTCATCCTCGATGGGATGTTCGACGACCATCAGCGGTCCTCGTACGGGAGATTCGACGGCAGACAAATAATCGCGTATGGGAACGACACACCCCATTCATAGCCGATGCACCGTGCGCAGCGAAACCGCGCATTTACCACGGCGGTGAACTATCCATCCATGTCATGGGCAACACCTGCGGCACGATGCGATTTCCGCGTCGGCTACATCCTGTTTCGGTGCTATCGGCTACCAGTCCTACACGCATCCGCTTCATCGTGTTCTCCGACACATCGAGCCCTGGGCCGCTCCGGAGCACCGACTGTTCAGGGCAGAGCACGCGCTCGCGCGGAACATTCGGATACGCCGATATCCCTCGAGATTCGCCGAGCCCGATTGATAGCGCTTTCGATGCCCGGTAGTAAAGGAGCCATGGAGGCGTGGAATCGAACCAGCGACCTCCGCCTTGTCGAGTCGGCGCTCTACCAACTGAGCTACTCCATGGCCAACGGAATAGTAACAACTGAGCAAGTATCTGTGACAACTATTTTCACGCTGTGGCCGATCAGCTCTACCGCGCCGGGAATTCGGCGGCTGCCGAGTCGAGTACCCGAGATAATGTTTCGAACAGCAGAGAGTCCAGCTGGTCTTGATCCACATCGTCACGGGCCACCCACTGCACCGTCAATTCTTCGGCCATCGCCCACCACGACCGGACCAGCAAACGCTCGCCGGGCGACGAGGCGGCTCGGCCGAGGGCAGCGAATACCCGGTCGGTCAACTCATCCTGCATCTGATCGATGATCGCCGCTAGCACTCGGTCCTGCCCAGCCGCGCGGAGCAATCCCGTCAGCGGCCCACTGCGTCTGCGCATATAGCGCACGAAGTTGGCGATCATGGACGCGAGCGGATCGGCACCAGGGTCGGGACCGGTGGCGCGCAGGAATCGCTGAGCGGCGGCACCGACGAGTTGGGTGTAGTAGTCCTGTTTGGTCGGAAAGTAGTGGAACAACAACCCACGCGAGATGCCTGCCTGCTGGGCGACCGCGTCGATGGTGATCTGATGCCAGGGGCGGTCGAGGAGCATACCGAGCCCGATCCCGATCAGCTGTCCGCGGCGGTCGTCCGCCGAACGGCGACCGCTGGACTGCGCGGCGCCCTCCGTCATTCGATCTCCTCTAGCGAAGCTCCTCTATTGAGCAATGCTCAACGGTATGCTACCAATGACCGGACCGGAAGTTGAGCAACGCTCAGCAAACCCTGAGGATGGGTATGGACTTCACACATTCCGACCGAGCCGTTCTTCTCACCGACCAGGTGCGGCAATTCGTCCGCGACGAGATCGAGCCCCGCGACCAGGAACACACCGACTTCCTGCGGGAATCACCGTGGGCGGTGCCCCCGGTGGTCGAAGAGCTCAAACAGAAGGCACGGGCGGCGGGCCTGTGGAACCTTTTCCTCCCCGATCCGGAACTCGGCGCGGGTCTGAACAATGTCGACTACGCCCCCATGGCCGAGGCCATGGGTAGTTCCAGTTGGGCGTCGGAGGTGTTCAATTGCAATGCCCCCGACACCGGGAACGCCGAGGTGCTACTGCACTACGGCAGCGCGGAGCAACGGCGGGAATGGCTGCGACCACTGCTGGACGGCACGATTCGCTCGGCATTCTGCATGACCGAACCCGAAGTCGCTTCCTCCGACGCCACCAACATGGCAGCGAAAGCCGTGGTCGACGGCGAGGAGATCGTGCTCGACGGCCGCAAGTGGTGGAGCACCGGTATCGGCCATCCGAACTGCAAGTTCGTCATCTTCATGGGGCTCACCGACCCGGAGGCTCCTCCTTATCAACGCCACTCCATGGTGCTCGTTCCGCTCGACACGCCTGGCGTGCGGATCGAACGCATGCTCACGACTTTCGGCTATCTGGACGAGCCCTACGGACACGGCGAGGTCACCTTCACCGATGTGCGGCTTCCACTGGATGCCGTGATCGCCGGGCCGGGACGTGGATTCGAGATCGCGCAGGGTCGTCTCGGCCCCGGCCGTATCCATCACTGCATGCGCGCCATCGGCTTAGCCGAGCGGGCGCTCGAACTGGCCTGCCGGCGCAGCCTGTCCCGCACCGCATTTGGCAAACCATTGGCTAACCTTGGTGGAAACCGGGAGCGCATCGCAAACGCGCGCGTCGCGATCGACCAGGCCAGGCTGCTGGTCCTACACACCGCGTGGCTGCTGGACACGAAAGGACTGGCAGGCGCGCGCAGCGAGGTCTCCCAGATCAAGGCAGTCGTACCGCGGATGGCGCAAGAGGTGGTCGACATGGCGATCCAAGTGCACGGTGGCGCTGGGCTCTCCGAGGATTTCCCGCTGGCCAGGGCTTTCTCGGGCATTCGTTCGCTGCGTTTCGCCGACGGCCCCGACGAGGTGCACCTCGGAGTAATCGCTCGTCAGGAACTCCGCAAGTACGGAACCGATCGATGAGCGCGTCGGAAGCCACCGCCGTTCGCGCCGAAGACGCCTTCGATGTCGCCGCGATGCACGAGTGGCTCACCGACCGGATGCCCGGCCTCGCCGGGCCGCCACAAGTGCGCCAATTCTCCGGCGGTGCTTCGAATCTCACCTATCTGCTGCGCTATCCGGAACGGGATCTGATCCTGCGTCGCCCGCCCGGCGGCACCAAAGCTGCTTCCGCGCACGATATGGGCCGGGAATTCCGGGTGCAACAACGGTTGCGTCCGCACTACCGGTATGTACCGCGGATGATCGCCCACTGCGCTGATCCCGATGTGATCGGCAGCGAGTTCTATGTGATGGAGCGCGTGGCGGGCACGATCCTGCGCGGTGACCTGCCGGAAGGGATGAGCCTTTCCGCCGAGCAGGCGCGGCGGCTTTCCATTACCGCGTTCGATTGCTTGATCGAATTACACACGGTGGATCCCGTGGCGGCCGAGCTCACCGAAATCGGCCGGGGAACAGGCTATGTCGGCAGGCAAGTCTCGGGCTGGTCGCGTCGTTTCATCAATGCGCGTACCGATAATGTCAGCGATTTCGCCGCAGTGCTGGCCTGGTTGGAGCGCAACCAGCCCGAGGACGTCGCGAACACCGTCATCCACAACGACTTCCGGCTGGACAATCTGGTACTCGACCCATCTGGTTCCGGTGCGATCGTCGGTGTACTCGACTGGGAGATGGCGACTCTCGGCGATCCGCTGATGGATCTCGGCGGTGCGCTGGCCTACTGGGTACAGGCCGATGACGACGAGGTCATCCGGTCCTTCCGCCGCCAGCCCAGCCACCTACCCGGCATGCTGACCCGCGCGCAGATCGTCGAGCACTACTGCGACCGCACCGGATACTCCACCGACAACTGGCCTTTCTACGAAGTTTTCGGGCTGTTCCGTCTCGCGGTCATCGCCCAGCAGATCTATTACCGCTACCACCATGGACAGACCACCAACCCAGCATTCAAAGACTTCTGGATGATGGTCAACTACCTGGATTGGCGCTGCAAGCAGATCGCCGGAATCGAATAGGGCATTCGCGCGGGATGCCTCCGATGCAGCAATCACCTATCGGCAAAGAATCGCGCAAGCACCCGGGCCATCGTGGCCGTACCGTTCTCGCATCGGCTCGGTTCGGCCTGGTCAGCGCATGAGCGCGATCAAGCCGACAGTCCTTGTTGTGCGGCCGTTATCCGCCGAAGCCGCGACAGTAACCAGGTCGCGGCTACATCGACTCGATGACCGCCGTAACGGCGGCCGCGTTGGTGTAGTCCTGCCCACGAATGCGGGCAATGGAGATCGCCATGACATCGCGCATGTTCTTGACCACTTCGATGTCCTGCTCGAGGACTTCCTTCAAGGAATGTTCGGTACCGCGGGCCTGACTGCGGAACTTCGCCTCTAGCACCCGAGCCATCTCGAAATCACCGAAGCCGGAAACAGTCTCGGCTCGCCAAACAAGTAGAACTAATTCTTCTAGTTCCTGGATGCGTTGCGCGCAGGCCCGTAGACTCGCCCGCGCTACTTCTTCGTCGTCCAGATAGAGTTCCCCGGCCTTGGCCTGCGCCGCCAGATTCCGCCAGTTCACCGCACTATTCATCGAAATACCCCCTCCAGTCGCCTATGCGGGCAAACTCGGAACTATCGCTGCACCGACACGGCCGAGCACCACACACGGATCTTCCGGATCGTCCTCGGACACGCGACCCAATACTTGGAGATGCACTGCACCCCGTTCAATGGGGAAAACGACACTACATCCACGATCCCAGCCTTCGGATCGGAACTCCCGGCCCTGCCGTCCGGCGATCGTGATGTCCCGCTGCCCGATATTCCCCGGCTTGTTCTCGATCTCCCCTGGCGATTTGGCGGTGCTGTACACAGTGATCGAATACTTGGCGCCCATCCAACCGCAGATCTCCCACCCAGATATAGGCACCTCGGCGACCCCGATATCTTTGGTAGCCGGATCGACCCCAGCAGCCCGCAACGCATCATCGGGGATGCCGGTACAGGGGTCGAACAAGGCCGCCGGAACTGCACTCACACTCGGCCGCACATCACCGCTCGCGGCATCACAACCGGCCAACGCCACTACCACGAACAAAAGACCCGCCGCGCGGACCGCGCCAACGGTCGACCGCATATACCCACCCCCGCTTTCCATTACGCCTCCCTACCGTCTGCGGCGACTATACCGGCGACACGACGAACGAAAGCCCTGAGGCGTGTGCAGGCTGGACAGGCGCGCTGCGGACCGGATCGTGTCGCAGAGTTCGACATGCTCCGGACCACTCGGTCACCACGGATTCGGGTTTCGGTGCGCCGACCTGGATCAGCGCATGAGCGCGATCGAGCCGATATTCCTTGTCGTGCAGCCGTTCTCCGTAGATATCCCGGCGAATCGGTCGCGCAACCAAGTGACCACGCGATGCTGAGCGAGAGTGTTCAGCGTGAGATGTTCGCTCGCGTGATCGCGGAGATAGGTGATCCGCGCGACAGGGTCCTGACAGTAAGCAGCGACGAGGTCGTCTACCGGGCCGATCGGAACGAGCCAGTCCGCCACCGCGTGATAGAAGAGAACTGGAGTGTCGGGAACCGTCTTTCCCATTCTGGTGCGATCGAACACCTCACGGAGCACCGGGGCCCGCAACAGGCCGCCCCGCACCAAGCTGTCGATATCGAGGAACGGCTCTATCGCGGCGTGCTTCAGCGCGCAGATCTGGTCCTTCGCCGCCAGCAACCGTTGCCCGCGTGGTGTGGCATTATCCCGCAGGAATGTCTCCAGCGCTTGCTCTTCCCGTGCGAGCCCGATGATGGCGGCGGCGACCAAGCCTGCGCCAAGCCCTCTGTTGGCCTCGTGCATCAGGACCTCGAGATCGACATCGGTACCGCCGGAGACGACACCGACGATGTTCACTTCCGGTGCGTACTCGGCACGCAGCTCGGCACCGTGCATTGTGGGGATCGAACCGCCGGAATACCCCCACATCGCCACCTCAGTGTCCGGACCGGGCAGACCAAGAGGGCCGAAATTCTCCGCGGCTCGGATGCCGTCCAAGGCGATACGGGCGGCCAGTGGACCGTGCGCGAACGCCGACTCCGGCCCCTGATGGTCCGGTACCACCACGGTCCAGCCTTGCGCCAGCAGTGCCTGCGCGCCGAGCAACGGATCGAGCTGACCATCCAGCAAACCTGCCTGCGGTGACCGGCGCACCATGTACGACGGTGCGCAGTACTGCCCGGTGGAGTCCTCGGCGGTGTGCAAAGACACCAGTTTTCCGGTCCCCTCGCGCGGTGCCAGGACCGTCGCGACCGCGGCTATCGGCTGATCGGCGCTATTGTTCGACCGGTAGGACAGCTGCCATGCCGCGGCGGCCGAAGACGCGCCGAACCGGCCGGCGATCTCGATCGGCCGCACGGCGAGGATTTCACCTGGTTTCCGCGACACCACCAGGTCTGCAGGTGGTCGATAGAACGCATCCTGTTCCGGCCGTACGGGCTCGGCCATCACGGTGTCCTGCGCCGATGACAGCGCACCCGGCATAACGAGCAGCACCGAAAGCACCGCAGCCGCAACGCTGCCACACCGCGCGAATCCCACCGACGACCTCCCCTGCAATCGATCCGCCATGCTTCGCATTCCGCCGATCGACCACTTCGGCAGTGGCAGCGTAGCAAATTTATGGCAATTATCAGGGGGGGTGCGCGGCGCGGCGGGAATTCGGCGCGGATCAGGTCGGTGAGGTGATCTTGGTGATGCTGGATTCGCCGCCGCTGGTGGCTACTGTGACGAACTGTCGGTAGGTGCGATACGCGGAACCGGGCCGCATTTCGGTGACGACTACGTCGTACCGGCCGTCCAACATGGGGGTGATCAGTACGCAATGCCGTGTCCCCGCGGGGGTGGAAGCGATGCCCGCGTCGATCACGGCCGCCGGCGGTACGGCGGCGTTCTGGGTGGTCAACGCTCGAGCGAGCGTTCCGGAGCGAGCCACATAGTAGGCGTGATGAAAGGCCAGGACCACATCCGGGCCCGAGTCGCGCGAACCTGTACCGCTGCCGCGAACCAGCTGATCACTGCGGCTCGGCTCACAACCGGGACCGCCGCCGAGCACCGGGTCGGCGAAGCTCGCCGCTTGCCGTGGTGCCGGCGTCACTTCCGTATACGCCAGCACCAGCGCGACAGAGGCGAACGCGGCCAGCACACTTATTCCACTGACCAGCCAGGCACGCCCGCCGCGCCGACGCGCACGGTGCCGCGCGCGCGACGGCTGGTGGCGGTGGCGAGCACCGCGTGGCGGTGACGGTGGCGGTGGCACGATCATCCCCGGCCACAGGGGCAAACGTTCGGTATCGGCCTGCCTGGAGCGGCCATGCGAGCTACCTGGCTCGGACGTGTTCGACGACATGATCTCGTCGCACCCCCTTTACCGGCACCTATTCGGCTGCCGTGGGTCCTTCTCGATGCTGTTACGCAGTAACAACATGGCACATCGCAGCGGATTATGTCGGCGAAATGGACACGAAACAGTAGCGAACTGTTTCCCGACTCTGATCAACACCATGGTCGATCGCCGCCGTGCCGCACCAGGACCGCGCTCGGCCGAGGGTCACATCAAGCGGATCAGCGTTCGCGTCGACTGTGTTTATGGTCGCCGAATGGTTCGTCGCGCTCCCGGACTGTCTCGCGGAAACCTACTGCGGCAGCCCGTGCCTGGAAGCCGTAGCCCTCCTCGGTATGCCGGGATATACCGTCGAAAACCGTGCTGACCATGCCGGAAGTGGCGACGCCCTGCGCGTACAACGCCGAGTTGAGCGCTAGCTTGGCCATCATGAGCTGGTTGATCGGCATGCGCGCGATCCTCGCGACGAATTCCTCGGTGCGCTCGTCTAGTTCGTCGGCCGGCCAGGACTCGATCGCAAGTCCCCATTCCACGGCCTGGGTGCCGGTCAAGCAATCACCGGTGAACAGCAGACGCTTGGCGCGCTGATCACCGAGCCGGTGCGCCCACATACCCGCCGCTGGTATGCCCCAGACGCGTGTGGGCGGGTAACCGATCTTGGTGTCGTCGGCACAGATGATCTGGTCGGCGAATAAGGCGATATCGCTGCCTCCGGCCACGGCGAAACCGTGCAGCTTGGCCACAGTCGGCTTGTTCGCCTGCATCAAGCTGGCGAAACCGCGATTGAATCGGCTCATCATCGCGTAGTCGATCATCGGATCCCAATTCCGATGCGGGTCGTGGTTGCGACCCTGCACCACCGGATCCATGACCGTTCCCGTCACCTCGTCGGGACCTTTGTCGACCGCGAAGCTCCGCTCGGCGAACATGCTCAGGTCGTACCCACCGCAGAATCCCTTGCCACGCCCGGACAGCAGGATCACATGCACCCGCGGGTCAAGGTCGGCGCGCTCGACCGCGTGCGCGAGATCGTGCGGGGTGTCCGGAGTGATCGCATTGCCCTTCTCCGGTCGGTTGAAGGTGATCCGGGCGATACGGCCGTCGCGCTCGTAGGTCAGCGTCCGGTACGTACGCGCGGCACCCGGCTCCGGGCGGCCCACCCACGGCGAGTCCGGCCGTTCGGTCCAGTTGTGGTACCACGCGGCCGCATCGCCCTCGGTCTGGATCGCATCGTCAGTCATCGCTTTCCCTTCGATTCGCCGGAACCCCGGATATCCGCAGTCTGACGTACCATCATTTGGCAGTCAATACTGACTGTGAAAGTATCCCCGCGACGAAGGAACCGGATGGCAGGACTACGCGAAGAGCGGAAGCAGGCGACCCGCGTCCACATCCTCGACGCCGCGGTAGAGCTGCTGGCCGAGCGAGGCTATCGCGCCCTGTCCACACTGTCGGCGCAGCGCGCCGCTGGGGTCAGCCGCGGCGCGCTGCTGCACCATTTCCCCACCCTCGACGCACTGGTATCCGAACTGGTCGCCCATCTAGTCCTGCGCAACGAAGCGGCCGTCCAGGAGGTCGCGGCTCGACTCGGCGACAACTCCGACCCGGTAGTGCGCGCGCTGCATGCGTTGTACGAGTCGATGACCCGGCCCGCGGCGCAGGCCGAATTCGAATTGTGGGCGGCCGCGCGCACCGATCCAGCACTCGCCGAGACGTTGCGTGCGGCGGAACGGCAGGCTGGGCGCGATCTCTACCGCGTGGCCGACACACTGTTCGGTCCCACTCTCGTCGCGCATCCGCGCTATCCCGCCGTCCGCGATCTCACTGTCGCGATACTGCGCGGTACCGCACTGTCGCGTCCACTGCGCACCACCGAACGCGCCGCCGCGGCGACCATCGACCGATGGGCACGAGCCGTTGCGATACTGCTTGCACCCGATCGATAGCCGCTACTGCACAGCTACCTCGACCGAATAGCTTCCACGGGCCGCTTCAGCGGATGCGCAAGGCCGTCAACCTCCAGCCCGCCGTACGAGTACGGGCGATCCGCGCCGCCAACGCGAAACAACGACCGCCACGGGTGTATCGAGCGTAGACCTCGGCGGTTTTGCCATTCACCAGCACCACACCCACCCGGATCGGCATCGCGGTGCCCAGATCGCGCCCCGGCACCAGATCGGCGTCGATCAACGTACGCACCGCGGCGACCACAGTGTCATCGGCGACGACCGCCAGCTGCGATACCGGTCTTTTGCGATCCAACGCCTCCAGCACGATTCGCACCGTGGATTCGGCGAAACGACGTGCCGCCGACAATGCCTCACCATTGGCCCGCACTTCGGACGGATGACTACGATGCGGGACCCGCCGCACCCCCGCACCCGGCCGCGCGGACGACGCCAGAGAGCGCGAGCAGCACGGCGATACCCGTACGCCCGCCGGATCTCGTGCCCTCCCGACCGCCTCGGACCGGCGCCTGCTGTCCAACAGCGGCTCTGGATTCGGCGCAGGCAGCAACCAATCGCGATATCCAGTCATCCGGATTCCTCCCAACCCCCGGTAGCGAAAACTCTGTGGCGACCGATTCTGCGGAACCACCACCGGATGTCGCGCGTAGTCGACTACCCGATTCCCCCGCACGCGTCGCCTGAAGCCAGCCGAGGAGTACTTGGCGAAACCTCCATCACCCCGCCGGCGGAATAGCGGTCCATACCTCACCGTTAGAGTGGTTGCCACATCCACCAAAATGCGGCCGAGTCGGGAACGGGCAAGCCATAGCTGCGACGCACTCGACCAATCGTGTAGTTTAATTTTAAATCAAAAGAGGAGAATGGCATGACGACCGACACCACCCCTACCTTGACCGCGGGCACCTGGGCTATCGACCCAGCTCATTCCAACCTCGGCTTCTCCGTGCGCCACTTGATGGTCAGCAAAGTGCGCGGCCGCTTCACCGACTTCTCTGGCACGCTGGTCATTGCCGAAGACGGCTTCGCCTCGGCCGAGGCGCATATCCGAATCGACTCGATCAGCACAGACAATGCACGGCGTGACGCCCATCTGCGCACTGCGGACTTCTTCCATACCGAGCAATTCCCAGTAGCCACTTTCAAGTCCACCGAGTTCCACGTCGACGGCGACGACTTCGTAGTGCACGGCGAATTCACCCTCCGCGACATCACCGCACCGGTCACGCTGAAGGTCGAGTTCCTCGGCACGCACCCCGGCACAGGGCAGGGCCCGGTCGCAGGCTTCGCAGCCAAAACCGTGCTCAATCGCCGCGACTTCGGCATCACCATCGACATGCCGCTGGCCGACGGCGGCGCGGTGATCGGCGACAAGATCACACTCACCATCGAGGTGGAGCTCGGTTTGCAGTCCTGAGCCGCTGCTGCCGCCGGAGGACACACTGCTCCGGCGGCACCGCCGGAGCAGACCCGCACCGCTATGGCGGCGAGCACGCGCACACGACTGCCCTACGGTGACTCACCGGTCCACTCGCGGCTTCGCACGCACCCATCCAGAAGCCAGCTCTACCGCGCGCTTCCAGTTGTCGTACTCGTCCGCGCGATGCGCCGGGTCCATCCGCGGCATCCACTGCGCGGCAAGGCGCCAATGGGTGCGCAGCCCTTCGAGATCCGGCCAGTATCCGACGGCGAGGCCCGCTGCGTATGCCGCACCGAGCGAGACCGTCTCGGCGACAAAAGGGCGTAGCACAGGAATATCCAGGACATCGGCCACGATTTGCATGAGCAGGTTGTTCGATGTCATACCACCGTCTACGCGCAATGCATCGGCCCGCAGTCCGGAATCGGCGTTCATCGCCTCGACCACATCGCGGGTCTGCCACGCAGCAGCCTCCAGCACAGCCCGCGCGAGGTGCCCCTTGGTGATGTAGGAGGTCAATCCGGCGATGAGACCGCGAGCGTCGCCGCGCCAATGTGGCGCGTACAGCCCGGAGAAGGCAGGCACGATATAACAACCGCCGTTGTCGGCGACAGTACGGGCGAGAGTTTCGATCTCCGGCGCACTGGCGACCAGCCCGATATTGTCCCGGACCCATTGCACGAGCGAGCCGGTGACCGCGATCGGTCCTTCCAGCGCGTACACCGGCTCCCTGCCGATCTGATAGCCGATTGTGGTGAGCAGACCGTGCTCGGAACGCACCAGCTCGCGTCCGGTATTCATCATCAGGAATCCGCCGGTGCCGTAGGTGCACTTGAGCTCACCCCGCGCGAAACAGGTTTGGCCGAATAACGCGGCATGCTGGTCGCCGAGCGCGGCGGCGATCCGGATACCGGGCACCACGAGACGGGCGACGCCGTACGGCGCGGTAGAGGGTTGAATCCGCGGCAACATCGCAGCGGGAATGCCGAAGAACTCCAAGAGTTCGTCATCCCAAGCGAGGGTGCGGAGGTTCATCAGCAGAGTACGACAGGCATTGGTGACATCGGTCAGGTGCGACCCGCCCGCGACCCCACCGGTGAGGTTCCAGATCAGCCAGGTTTCCATGGTCCCGAACAGCACCTCACCGCGCTCGGCGCGCTCGCGCAGGCCTGGGACGGCATCCAGCATCCAGCGCAGGCGGGGTGCCGCGAAATAGGTGGACAGCGGCAGACCGCACCGCACACGGATCCGGTCCGCATCTGGGCGCTCCTGTAGCGTGCCGACCAGTTCTTCGGTCCGCACATCTTGCCAGACGATAGCCCGTCCTATCGGTATCCCGGTGCGGCGATCCCACACCACGGTAGTCTCGCGCTGGTTGGCGATGCCGATCGCGGCGACCTGCTCGGCGGCGACGCCGGAATCCCGCAGCGCGCGCGGCACGATCCGCTCGACATTGCGCCAGATCTCCATCGCGTCCTGCTCGGCCCAACCCGGCCGCGGGTAATGCTGTTGATGCGGGCGCTGCGCGAGGCCGACCAGCCGGGCGCGCTGGTCGAACAGAATACAGCGCGTCGAGGTGGTGCCTTGGTCGATAGCCAGTACATACCGTTGCGTCATCCTCGGCCACTCTCTGTTGTATCCCACTGCCCGTGTATCCCACTACCCGCAGACCCAGCGGAGCTCAGTGTCCCGCACTGAGATCCCTCGATATCGCTCGTGCCGCATCGAGCACCTGGCCGATCAACATCCGCCGAGGCCGCAACTGTGTGTCGCAGAGCCGGTCTACTGCCCCGGTAATGCCGATTGCTCCGACCACAAGTCCCCCGCGCGCCCGGATCGGCGCCGCGATGCCTGCCTCGCCCAGCCGGAATTCCTCGATATCGCCGGCCCATCCGGCCCGCCGGACGTCGGTCAGCACTCGGCCGAGCGCGACCAGGTCGACAAGGGTGCGGTGGGTGAACGGGACGGGTTCGCCCGCATGCAACGTGGCGGCCAGTTCGGTGTCGAAGGCGAGCAGGACCTTGCCCAGAGCGGTGGCATGCGGTGGCAGAAGCTCACCGAGTTCGAGCGCCTGCTCACTGTTGTCCGGCCGGAACACGTGGTGGACCACCACCACCGCGCCATCCACCGAGGCACCGATCCGCGCCGACTCTCCAGTACGCGCCGCCAGCGCGTCAGCCCAGTTGATTGCCCGTGAGCGCAGCTCATTGGCATCGAGATAGCCGCGGTCCAGCTGAAGCAGTGCCGAACCGAGCTGATACTTGCCACTCGCTGGGTCCTGTTCGACGAAACCGACCCCTTGCAAAGTACGCACAATGCCGTGTGCGGTCGGCTTGGCCAAACCGAGCGCGCCCGCGATGTCGCCGAGGCCGAGACGGCCGGAACCACGAGCAAGCAGCCGCAATACGGCAGCGGCCCGTTCGATCGATTGGATCGGCCCCGGCATGCCGGGAAACCTATCCGGGTTATCGAGATTCGACAATGTCGAGCAGCCCTTTTGTTCGACATTGTCGAACGCAGGCTATATCCCTTACCGGAATCCCGTCGTAGTTTCCGTATCAGCACAGTCGCATCCGCACCTACATCCGGCAAGACGAGCAGGGACTCGTTTCGCCGCACCGGTACCGCAGGCACCGCAACAGAAGGAGCACGATGAGCCAGTTCGTCGGCGCCATCGACCAGGGCACCACAAGCACCCGCTTCATGGTGTTCGACCATCACGGCACCGAAATCGCCCGCCACCAGCTCGAGCACGAACAGATCCTGCCGCATCCGGGATGGGTGGAGCACAATCCGACCGAGATCTGGGAACGCGCCCGCGTGGTTATCCAGACCGCGCTCACCAAGGCTGATCTCGTCGCGAGCGATCTGGCCGCGGTCGGCGTCACCAACCAGCGCGAAACCACCGTGGTGTGGAACCGCAAGACCGGACGGCCATATTGCAATGCCATCGTCTGGCAGGACACCCGTACTGATCGGATCGTCGCCGAAATCGAGCGCGCCGGACACGGCGACACCATTCGACGCAAAACCGGCCTGCCGCCCGCCACGTACTTCTCCGGCGGCAAACTGCGTTGGATCCTGGACAACGTCCCTGGCGTGGCCACAGACGCCGAACGCGGCGACGCACTCTTCGGCACCACCGATACCTGGTTGCTGTGGCACCTCACCGGCGGTGTCGACGGCGGCGTGCACGTCACCGACCCGACCAACGCCAGTCGCACCATGTTGATGAACCTGGAGACCTTGGATTGGGATGACGAGCTGTTGGCCCTGTTCGGGGTTCCGCGCGCGATGCTGCCCGAGGTCGCCCCCTCGGCTAACCCGGATCTGTTCGGCACCACCCGCGCAGATGGCCCGTTCGGCGGCGCGGTCGCGTTGGCAGGTGTGCTCGGCGATCAGCAAGCAGCCACTGTGGGACAGGTCTGCTTCCAGCCCGGTGCGGCCAAGAACACCTACGGCACCGGGAACTTCCTGCTACTCAATACCGGAGCGGAGATAGTACGCTCGCGACACGGTCTGCTCACCACAGTCGCCTATCAATTCGGTTCGGCGAAGCCGATATACGCACTGGAGGGTTCGATCGCGGTCACCGGATCAGCCGTACAGTGGCTGCGCGATCAACTCGGCATCATCTCCGGTGCCGCACAGAGCGAATCACTGGCCCGGCAAGCGGAAGACAACGGCGGGGTGTACTTCGTCCCCGCGTTCTCCGGACTGTTCGCGCCGTACTGGCGCTCGGACGCACGCGGCGCCATCGTCGGCTTGTCCCGCTACAGCACCAACGCCCATCTCGCGCGCGCGACACTGGAATCAATCTGCTACCAGACCCGTGATGTGGTCGAAGCCATGCAAGCCGACTCCGGCATAGAACTGGACGTGCTGCGCGTGGATGGAGGCGTCACCGCAAACGAGCTGTGCATGCAGATCCAGGCTGATCTTCTCGGCGTGCCGGTATCGCGCCCAGAGGTTGCCGAGACCACCGCACTCGGCGCCGCCTACGCGGCCGGTCTCGCCGTTGGATTCTGGCGCGATACCGACGAACTCGAACGCAACTGGCACGAGGCCAAGCGCTGGTATCCCACCTGGACGGCAGAGCAACGGGAGCGCGGCTACGCGCGCTGGCAGAAGGCGGTCGCACGCACCCTCGACTGGGTCGACATCAACGATTGAACTGTGCCGTTCCGATATCCGCGAACACCGCAATCCCCGACTGAACCCTATCCCTGCAACGAGGAGACCTACCACCGTGTCCGCACGATTGGACCCCCAGTACCGCGCCAACGCGGTGAACTCACTCAGCGACACCGAGCTCGACGTGCTCATCATCGGTGGCGGCGTAGTCGGCGCGGGCGCAGCACTGGACGCCGCCTCACGCGGCCTCACCGTGGCCCTGGTCGAAGCCAGGGATTTCGCCGCAGGCACCTCCAGCCGTTCCAGCAAGCTCATCCACGGTGGGTTGCGCTATCTGGAGCAGCTGGACTTCTGGCTGGTGCGGGAGGCGTTGAAGGAACGCGGCCTACTCCTGAACCGGCTCGCGCCACACCTGGTGCGCCCGGTGTCGTTCCTGCTGCCACTACGGCATCGCGTGTGGGAGCGGGCCTATATCGGCGCAGGCGTAGCCCTCTACGACACCATCGGCGGCGCCAGAGCGCTACCCATGCACCGGCATCTGTCGCGCACGCGCGCATTGGACCTGGCGCCCGCGCTCCGCACAGACACGCTGACCGGGGCGATCCGGTATTTCGACGCACAAGTCGACGATGCCCGCCACACCATGATGATTGCCCGCACCGCGGCTCAACACGGTGCCACAGTGCTCACCCGGATGAAGGTGACCGGACTGCTACGCGATGGGGAGCGCGTCGTCGGCGCGGAAGTCACCGATCAGGAGACCGGCCGGGTGCACACCCTCCGCGCGCGCAGGGTGATCAGCGCGACCGGTGTGTGGACCGACGAAATGAACCAGCTGACGGGCGTCGAATCCCCGTTCCATGTCCGTATGTCCAAGGGCGTGCACATTTTGGTGCCGCGTCATCGCCTGAACCTGGACACCGGGCTGATCATGCGTACCGAGAAAAGCGTGCTGTTCGTCATTCCGTGGTACCGGCACTGGATCATCGGCACCACCGACACTGATTGGTCGTTGGACAAGGACCACCCGGCCGCCAGCAACGCCGATGTTCAGTACTTGCTCGATCACGTCAACCAGGTGTTGCGCGAACCGCTCACCCAGAATGACATTGTCGGCACCTACGCGGGTCTGCGCCCATTACTGTCGGGCGCGTCGGCCGATACCGCGACCCTCTCGCGGGAGCATGCGGTTGCCGAGCCTGCCCCCGGCCTGTTCGTGATCGCGGGCGGCAAGTACACCACCTATCGTGTGATGGCCGCCGATGTTGTGGACGCGGCGGTGGCCGGACTCGGCCGCGCGGTCGCCCCGTCGGTCACCGAGCATCTGCCGATCCTCGGCGCGGTGGGCTACCACGAACTCGCCGCCGATCTCGACAGCCTCGCGCAACGCGCCGAACTGCCGAGAGCGACAGTCGAGCGCCTACTCGGCCGCTATGGTTCCGCGATTGCCGATGTATTCGACCTGATCACCCGCGAACCCGAACTGGGCGCGCCGCTGACCTCCGCACCGGAGTACCTCGGCGCGGAGGCGGTGTACGCGGTGACCCATGAGGGTGCCATGCACCTGGACGATGTGCTCACCCGCCGCACCCGGATCTCCATCGAAACCGCCGACCGCGGTCTCGCCGCCGCCGCGGAGGTCGCCTGGTTG
The DNA here is from genome assembly GCF_056629435.1 of Nocardia sp. TBRC8007. Lineage (NCBI taxonomy): Bacteria > Bacillati > Actinomycetota > Actinomycetes > Mycobacteriales > Nocardiaceae > Nocardia > Nocardia sp. TBRC8007. Next base: position 23,549 of record NZ_JBWSOR010000020.1, read on the forward strand.
ATCGGCGGCCACCTCGGCTGGGATGCCGCAGGCACCGAGCGTGAGGTCGGCCGCTACCGCGATCGAGTGCATGCCGAACTGGCCGCCAACCAGGCGGCCGACGATGAATCCGCCAACGCGGCCCGGCTAGCTGTCGTCGCCTGAGCCGAAGCGGACTCTCGCCCATAGTCCACCGATCGGCTCCTGCCCCTGGGGCAGGCAAGCCATCGGCTGGGCTGTGCGGTGGAGTAGGCGATATCGACGACAGCTGTCCGCGATGGTCTCAGCAATTCAGCAGTAACCTGGCAGTAGGGCTATACAACGTATATAACCTGGCCTGATTGCGGCGGAGAGCTGAGGTTATCCATGAAAACCTTTGACATCATGCACGAGCTGATGCTGCTGAATGCCCCCGAAGCGCGCCCGGACCCCTATCCGATCTTCGCGCGGATGCGCGAAGCCAGTCCGTTCCGGATGGGCTCCGACCCCCTGGTCGGGATGGGCTGCTACGCCGATTGCGAAGCCATGTTCCGCGATCCGTGGGCGAGTTCCGACCTGACGCGGTTCCAGAGGAAGATCAACACGGTTCCGATTATGGAGTCCATGTTCATGATCCTCGATCCGCCGGACCACACCCGATTGCGCCGGCTCGTGTCCAAGGTGTTCACCGTGCGCGTCGTGCAACGAATGGAACCTCGGATCACCGAGATCGCCGATAATCTGCTCGGCGAACACCTGCACACGGGGTCTATAGACGCCGTCAACGATTTCGCCTATCCGCTCCCGATGACTGTGATCTGCGATTTGCTCGGCATACCGGCCGAGGACGAGGCACGGCTCAGAATCTGGTCCACAGTGCTGAGTCGCGTCCTCGACCCGAATACGAGATTTCTCGAGCAGCGCAGCGGCAGCCAGGAGTTGGCCAATACCGCGGGAGCCTCGATGAGCGCCTACTTCGACGAACTCATCGGTCGCCGCCGCCTGGCACTCGGCCAGGACCTGCTCTCGGAACTCATCACCGCCGAAGACGCCGGGGACAAACTCACCCACGAAGAAGTCATATCGACCTGTGCGCTCCTGCTGATCGCGGGCCATGAGACCACGGTCAACCTGATCGCCAACGCCCTTCTCGCCTTGCTACGCCGACCACACGAATTCGCCGCCGTATCCACGAATCCTGACCGGATAGCGGGCGTCGTCGAAGAAACACTGCGCTTCGAACCGCCGATCCAAATGGTTCCGCGCGTCGTAACCGACAATCTGACCATCAATGGCTTGGACCTCCACCATGGCGATGGGGTGATGTTGATACTCGCCGCCGCCAACCGCGATCCCCTGATGTTCGATGACCCCGACCGGTTCGACCCGACACGTAAGAGCAAGCACCTGTCCTTCGGACAGGGGGTGCACTTCTGCCTCGGCGCGGCACTGGCTCGTTTAGAGGCCAGGGTGGCTTTGACCCGATTCATCCAGCAGATCGACTCCCCCACACTCATCGTGGATCCACCACCCTATCGTGCACACGTCTCCGTGCGTGGGCCCGCGCGCCTGCCGATCAGATTCACCGCGACCCGGTCCAAGTAACGGACAGCCATCCGATCGATCCCAGCTCCCGAGCCGGTGCGCGACCGGACAGCCGTATCGGCTGGTGTCTACGGCACCGACCGGTTTTCGGTACCGAAGCTCCGAAGCGATATAGAGCGCCCGACTGTGCTGCGGCAGTCAGGAATCGATACTGTTTCATGTCGCCGTACGCACTCGCGGCTCGGTCCGGACATGCGCCCCGAGATCGATTCCGCATCAAACGATGCGCTTCGGCTATCGCACGAGTACGTGACTCGTCCGCAGACAAGCTCGGCCGAGACGACCTCCGCTAGAGGAGAACTCTGGATTATCGCTCCGGACACTACCTACACTCATGGAGTTCCGACCGAGCGACTGCTCACGGGCACAACGTCGTTGGAGCAACGACCAGAAACAGCATCTCCACATTCTCCGATACAGGATAGAGGCGAGGATGCCGCTAGCCTGACGCGTCCGGATTTCGAGCCGGCCTCGGGGACAGGCTAGATGAAGGAAGCGACATGACCGCAGCAACCGTCATCCGTCCGCTGGCGCCGAGCGAAGCGATTTTTGCCAATAGTGAAGTCCTCGTTGGCTATTCGCTTCGATTTTCCGGTCGTTTGGATCTCACCGCACTGTCCACGGCGTACGCGGCGGTGACAGCCGCTCACCCGATCCTCAGCGCCCGTCTGGAATCGGATGGACCTGGTAGACATCTGCTGCTCGAATCTCCTGGCGCGCCTCCGGAAATCTCAGTCGCCGAAGGTGATCCCGAGCTGCTACTCACCGGCGCTCGACTGGATCAACGCAGGGGGCTCGGCGCATTATGTGTGGTGCGCGACGGCGACGCCGCAGGCGTCACGCTGGTGACTCACCACAGCGTCGCGGATGCCTCCCATTCCCTGACTGTGCTCGCCGAACTGTGTTCTTGCTACACCGATCTCATCCAAGGCCGTCCGCTCCAACTGGAACCATGCGAGTTCCCGAGCTCGGTGGAAGATCTGCTCTTAGTGCGCGGCATCGAAAAGATCGATATTCCCGCGATGCCACCGCGCACCCCAGGCACCGCCCGAATCGATTCCGGCCCGCAAGATTCCGACTATCTCATCCCGCGCACCGCACGCTGCAGACTGACCGCGGCACAGACCGCGGCACTTGTCGAACTGGGACATAGGGAAAACACTACGATCAACGCGCTCGCCTCCGCCGCAATTCTGCTCACCGAGGCCGAGCTGCGCGACCTGCCATTGACCGAGCTGAGATATACCTACTCGGTCGACCTACGCAGCCGGGTGACGCCACCGATCGGCTTGACCGAAGGCACCAATGTACTCGGCTTCGCGAACTTCGTCCCGCCCCCAGGCGACAGCGCGACGTTGGTCGGGCTGGCACGCGGCATCAGTGACGCACTGCGGCGTGAACTCTGCAGTGGTGTCGTGCAACAGACTCCGCTACACATCCCCGAAATCACCGCAGGCCCCCCGCCACGCGAGCCGGGAATCGTGCTCACCACCAACTGGGGTCGAATACACCGACCCTGGACGCCAGATGGTCTGCGCATCACCGACTTCCGTTCGATCATGCTCGGCAAGCCGGACAAGACCGGACATCGGCTCCAACAGCCGAGCGGCACCATCATCATCAGTACCTTCGACAACCGGCTGAGCATCGAAATCCATCATCCCGAGGAGACCACCGCCGAACAGCGAGTGCGTGTGCGGCTGCTTGCCGCGCATCTGTCGGCGTCCAGCACGGCGAACATCGAGCCGCCGATCCTCTGATCGCGGTGGTATCCGCGGGCGCGGTGACTTAGGGGCCACCGACACGCGCTGCTATGGCATGCACGGCAACAGCACCCGAGGATTCGGACGCACAACCCCCATCAGCGCAGTACGCTTAGCAGTGAAACATGGTGCGACATGCTGGGTTCCGGGAGGGGAACAGTGGACACGCTCAGACTCGATCCGGCGGCAATGACCGCTTACACCGCGATCGCGAACGCGGTGTCCGAACAATTGTCCGCAGCGGCCGCAGTTGTCTCCAACGCAGTGCGTCAAGACCAGCTGACTACCGATCTCGGGCTCGTCGGCGCGGAATTCGCGGCGCGGTTCGCGGCGGCCATCACCGAACACGCGCAAGCGTTGTCGACCGCGGGACAACTGGTCGGCGCCTACGGTGAGGCTCTGGACAGTTACCGCGAACGAGCACACAGCGTCGACACGGCCACGGCAAAGGCAATCATCCAGGCTGGAGAGACAATGCCATGAGAACGCTGCTCGGACCGCGAAAGCGGGCGCATACCGCTCCGTCCGTCGACGAAACCGCCAGGCCGCCGGGCAGCGAACCAGGCGCCGATCCGCCGATCATCGCCGCACTGGTACGCCCACTGTTGCTGCTGCGCTCCTCGCTCGGCTCCGGCTCCTTCGTACCGAATACGGCAGTGAACAGCGCGCTTTCGGCAGCCACCGCACAAGCTGCCGATACCGAGGGGCCACACCGCACAGGTGTGTACGCACTGGAATCGACCTGGACCTCACGCGCCGCCGACGCCGCAGTGCCCGCGCTGCGCGTGGCGCAGAGCCAGATCGGCGACATCTCCGATCGGGGACCGGCCTATCTATCGATTCTCGCCGAAGCGCACGCCACATCCGGGCGCGCGGCCCGACACATCGAAGAGATCATCGCCGAGTTCCGGCGCGATGCACGCGAGATCCTGGACAACGCGACCACAGCGCCAGAAACCGACGCGATCATCGCCCGCGCCGCCTATGCATTGCGTGACGCCCTCACTACGGTGTCCGTCGCGCGCTCCGAGATGGATAGCCATATCAAAAGGCTCGATGACATGGAACCACTGCCGGTCGACACGCCACCGGACGCCACCTACGTCCGTACCGCCCGCTCCAGCGCCGCCGAAGAATTCGGGCTCGGCACCACGACATCCGCCCCCGTACCAGCATGGGATCCAGCACTGGCCGCGCAGCTGCAATTGCAGCAGCAGCTCATCGCCGCGGGAGTTCAGCTCGGTACCGCGGCGATCACCGCCGGTGTCGACATCGGCACTCATCTCATCGACAAAATCGCCGCGGTCGCCATCCACACCATCGATACCGTCGCAGCATCAACGGACAGGGCGATTCCGGAACTGGTCGACCCTGGTTCCACCCTCCCCTCCGGCGCGAGCGGCGATGGCGCGCAGAACTCCGCGAAACTGTTCGACTTCGGCGACCGACCGCAGGAACACAAGCCCGCGACCGGCACAGGCGCGGGGCCTCCGCCCGGCGACCTCGCACCTGCCCCGAAACCGGACCCGCCGAAACCGGAGGGCAAACCCGCGCCTACCGGCACACCGCCCATCATCGGTTCCACCCCGTCCCCGGCCGACCCTCCTGGCCGACAAGGCCCCACCGGCGGCATGGTGCTGCCACCTGCTCCGCCGCCGGGCGGTAGCGACCAGCAACACAAACCACGTGACGGCCAACTCGGCGTAACCATCCCCGTCGCTGCGACAGCGGTACCGCCGGTGCTCGGCGTTTTCGACGATGACGTCCCCTGACCGAGAGCCCCCGTATCCAGGCGCCACCCGCGATAATCCATTCGACACGGGCCTACCGATGCTGCGAACCCCCATCGGCAAGCCGCCCCTATCACACCGGCGACCGCGCCGCCACAAGCAGATGCGGCAGCGCGGCCAGGAGTCCGGCACTGCGCGGGCCCGGATACCGGAAGGACGGTACCCCGAGCCGCAGTTGGGCGAATGGCAGCACTGGCTGAGGCCGGTCTATACAGATGAACGCCGGCCACCACAGCCCGCCGTCCAGCGACCGAGCGTCTCCGTCGAATCGGAGCTACCCGCAGCACCCACGGTCGCGGCCCACCTAGTCCAGGCGCCGATGATCGTCAACAGGTCCGGCCCCCATCCGGGCACTCCGGTGCGCCGGCCGAGACGACGCGCTGAACAACTGAACAGTAAGCGATCACTGACCGTGTTGATCGTGCTCGGCATCGTGGTCACGACCGTTTCGATCGTCTCGACCATCATCTACGGTACCGGCACAAGGATACACACTGATGCCGCTACCCCCGCTTCCGATACTGTGCCGATCACCTCGGTTCCCGCCGCGAGGGCCGCTCCTGCTGACGGCATCGCGACCCCAGGATGCACGCAACAACGGACTGCTGAGGCCGTTTCCGGCACCGCCCCTGGTGGCACCGGTAGCGGCCCCGACGCCATCCTCGCCTTCGAGTACGCCTACTACGCCGAACGGTCGGGGTATCGGGCCCGTACTGTAGTTGCCTCGGACGCGGCGGTGCCGTCCGCCGATCAGATACAACGCGGCATCGACCGGATTCCCACCGGTACCCGATACTGCGTCCTGATCACTCCGGCCGGGGACGCCCAAGAGGGTCGAGCACGGTGGGAGGTCCTGCTGACCCAGCAATTGCCTGGCACAGAGCCGAGCACCTTCACACAGATCATCACGACTCGAACCGGTGGCGACCAGACCCTGATCACCGGGATAACAGCAGGCTGACCGTACGCGCACAGCGAATGCACTGCTGTACGGCGCGTTCGCTGTTGTGGTTATCACACAGGGCCCGGCTGCTGCGTCGAACGCGATGACATACTCTGCGCCTTATGGACCGCACAATCGGCCTACCCGATACACATCCACACGAGCCGCACAGCAACGGTTTCGCATCCAAACTCAACTGGCTACGAGCCGGGGTACTCGGCGCGAATGACGGCATTGTCTCCACCGCAGGCTTGGTCGTCGGCGTCGCCGCAGCCACGACCAACACCACGGCATTGTTCACCGCGGGTATCGCGGGCCTGTCCGCAGGCGCGATCTCGATGGCGGTGGGCGAATACGTCTCAGTCAGCACTCAACGCGATTCGGAGCGCGCTCTGCTGGCAAAAGAACGCAGGGAGCTGCACGAGGAACCAGAATTCGAGTTGGCTGAGCTCGCAGGCATCTATCAGGCCAAGGGCCTGACGCCGGAAACCGCTCGCAAGGTCGCAGAAGAGCTCACGGAGCACGATGCGTTCACCGCGCACGCTGAAGCCGAGCTGGGCTTGAATCCGGACGAGCTGACCAACCCATGGCTGGCGGCGCTGTCCTCGGCAGCCTCGTTCCTTCTCGGTGCCCTGCTTCCGCTACTGGCCATCCTGTTGCCCCCGGTCGGCGCGCGCATTCCAGTGACCTTCGCGGCTGTTCTGGTGGCACTCGCACTTACTGGTTCGATCAGCGCCCGTTTGGGCGGAAGCCAACACGGACGGGCAATAGTCCGAGTGGTGCTCGGCGGCGCGCTGGCCATGGCAGTCACTTATGGCATCGGAGGACTCGCCGGTATCGCGGGAGCCTGAGCACCCGGCCGGAGCGTGACGTAGCGCGACTCCGGTGCATGTTGGCGGATCACGGTCGCCCCGTGGTCCGCCAGATGTCGGTTACCAGAATCCCGCATTACGCGAGACCACAAGATCGTGCCTCTTAGGAAGCCCTCTCCTAGGAGGCACGACGATCCCACTGAGCACGCGTGAATCAGTTGGGAACGAACAACTGCGCCGGGGCCTGGAGATGATAGGGAGTTCTCACCCACAATACTTAGTGCACTAATTATTCGTGTACTAATATCATCGGCGAGCAAGGAGGAGACATGCCCACCGAGGACGACGATCCGTTGCGATTGGATCGGCAGGTGTGTTTCGCGTTGGCAGTGGCCAATCGCGCAGTGCTGGCCGTCTACCGGCCATTGTTGGAGCCGCTTGGTCTCACTCACCCGCAATATCTGGTGATGCTCGCGCTCTGGGGCGAGGCACCGATGTCGGTCAAAACGATCGCCGATGCTGTCCAGCTCGATTCCCCCACACTGTCGCCGTTACTCAAGCGCTTGGAAAACGCCGGGCTGATCACCCGCGAACGCGACAGCCACGACGAGCGCAGCTTGGTAGTGAATCTGACCGAGGCCGGGACCGAACTACGCAAACAGGCCGAACAGATCCCACCCGCGGTCGTACGGCAGCTCGGTGTGACAGTAGTCGACCTCGAAGAGCTCCACGAGGTGCTCACCAGAGTCAACAACGCGGCCCGCCAGGCGACGCTCACCACACCCGAAAATGCCCCACCCCTCACCAAACCCCGAGGAGCCCAGGTATGAACCAAAAGCCGCGACGACCCAATCCCATTCAATGGATCGGCTACGTTTTCGGACGCCGCCTGCCCGATTCCATGCTCGATTGGGTGCGCAACGACCTGACCGGCAAGCATGCCGTCGCTCGGCATGTGCTACGCGGAGTAGTGCCGTTCATCCCGGTGTTCGTGGTGATCGCGCTGCTTCCAGGCGAGCTGTGGCTACGCGGCGCGACTACGGCGCTCGTGCTGTTTCTGCTGCTGTTCTATACGGTCGCCTTCATGCCGATGAACCGCGCGCACCGCTTGCTCAAACACGGATTACCCGCGGATTTGGAGAACCCGCGACGAGCGCGGCAACGGGCACAGGAGCGCGCCATCTACGAGGCACAGTATCCGCGCTGAATGGCAGTACCTGCCGGGACCGCATGAAATCCGGCGCTTTCCTCCAGTCAGGGACTGGCGGCGAGGAATAAGAAAGCCGCGAACAGCGCCAAATGAACGCCGCCTTGCAAGAGAGTCGCCCGCCCTGGCACCACCGTGAGCGCACCCACTATCACGGTCAAAGCCAATAAAACCATCTGGGTCGCCCCCAAGCCGAGTACTAGCGGCCCCTCCAACCAAATGCTCGCCACGGCGATCGCCGGAATGGTCAGACCGATGCTCGCCATGGCCGAGCCCAGCGCTAGGTTGAGGCTGATCTGCACGCGGCCCCGGCGAGCAGCGCGCACCGCAGCCAGTGTTTCGGGGAGCAACACCAACAACGCGATCACCACTCCGACCGCCGACTGCGACAAACCCACCGAGTCGGCCATCGACTCGACAGTAGGTGAGATCATCTTGGCCAGCCCGACAACACAGACCAAGGCGACCAGTAGCAGAGAGAAACTGAACCGAGCGGTACGCGTGCTGGGCAGCTGAGCGTGCCGGTCCTGCTCGGCAACGATGCTTGTGGTCTCGACCGGCAGAAAGTCGTCCGGGTGCCGCACTGTCTGCACCATCACGAACAATCCGTACAGCGCGAGCGAGGCCACTGCGGCGAAAGCCAGTTGCGCCACGGAGAACTCCGGACCCGGCTTGCTGGTGGTGAAAGTCGGCAACACGAGACTGAGCGTGGCCAGTGTCGTAACGGTAGCCAACGCCGCTACAGTGCCCTCCGCGTTGAATACCGCGATCCGCCTGCGTAACGCACCGACCAGGAGCGAAAGTCCTACAATGCCGTTGCAGGTGATCATGACCGCGGCGAAGACCGTATCGCGAGCCAGAGTGGAGGACTGCTCATCCTCCGAGGTCATCAAGGTAAGGATGAGCGCGACCTCGATCACGGTCACCGCGACCGCGAGCACCAGCGAGCCGAATGGTTCCCCGACCCGACGCGCGACCACCTCAGCGTGGTGCACTGCCGAGAGCACCGCCCCGATCAGCACAGCCATCACGATCACCACCGCGCCGCCGGGCAGACTCCGGCTCCAGATGACCGCGAGGATGAGAAGCGCAAGCAGTGGCGTGAAAACGGTCCAGCGGCCGAACAACGCACTGATCATAGTCACCATCGTTCCAGCGAATCGCACGCATTCCGGTCAGGTACAGTCGTTCGCGACCGAACTAGAGCTCACCAGGAACTGTTGGATCAGGTGGCGGCGACATGCCGGAAAGATGCTCCTGGACCGGGCGGTGCGGAAAGCGCGGTGACACCCGAAATCGTTCCGACGATGACGGTTTCGGTCAGCCGCCCGCAGGCTCAGTCCTTCAGATCGATGCGCACGGTGAGCAGATCGGTGCCAACGAGCCGAACAGCCGTGCTATTGGTGCGCGGCAAGGCGGCGAGCCGGGCACGCGGGTCGTCCTCGGGCAGCAGGTGCGCGGTACCTGCCTGCCAGCGCCCGCCGAGACGAAGCCTGACCCGGTTGTCCGCCTTGATGTTCCGGATGTACTGCGACCGCTCGCCGAACTCGGAAACGAGCCAGAACTCCCGCCCGGTCTTCCGCCCACCGATCGGGGTGATCCGCGGCTGCCCGCTGATCCGGCCGGTGGTCTCCAAAAGAGTCTGCCCGGGCACCCTCCGAATGATCGGGTTACCGACTCGGCGCTGGAGCGTCGTCACCACCCGATGCTGAATATCGCGCATATCCGGCATGCCGAGACGGTAACACCCGCTACCCGACGACAGACTTCGACGCGCCGATCCACCACCCCGCAGCGAAGAATATCGCCCCGCGAGAATGTCGTCGGGAGCGGATACGCGATGAACGAGCGCGGATACCGGATGGTGGCGTTCCCACAGTGACACGCCCGCTCTCCCAGTGATATTCGTCATAGGTACCGGCTGCGGCGCCCGCACGCCACCAGGTACCTTGTCGCCAGACCCAATAGCAGGGGGGAAGACGTTAGGAATTCGGATGGCGCTCACCACACAACGACGGACTACTCTGATCGGCCTCGTCGTCGCAGTCGTCATCGCATTGGGCTACTACTACCTCGATCAGGACAGTGATTCCACCGCTGACGAGTGCGAACCCGGAAGCCGAACATGCTCCGGCACACCGGCTCCCATCCCCAGTCACGAGGCCCTCACCCTGCTGAATTCCCTGACTGTCGCGGATCGTGCTCCTACCAAGGGTTACAGCCGCGACGAGTTCGGCCCGCCCTGGACCGACAAGGTCTCGGTCCCCGGCGGGAACAACGGCTGCGATACCCGTAACGACATCCTCCAACGCGACCTCACCGAGGTGACTTTCAAATCGGGTGCGTGCCTCGTCGCGACAGGCACACTCGACGACCCCTATACCGGCGAGGTCATTCACTTCACGCGCGGCCCGAAGTCTTCGAGCGACGTACAGATCGATCACATCGTCGCGCTCTCGGACGCCTGGCAGAAAGGCGCACAGCGACTTTCTGCCGAACGTCGCCGCGATCTGGCCAACGATCCGTTGAATCTGCTGGCCGTGGACGGACCGGCCAACCAGTCCAAAAGCGACTCCGACGCAGCGTCCTGGCTCCCGCCGAACAAAGACTACCGATGCGCCTACCTGACCAGGCAGATCCAGGTGAAGACGGCCTATCAGCTCTGGGTCACTCCAGCCGAGAAGGACGCTATGGTCAAGGTATTGAGCAGCTGCCCCTGAGCGCGGTCGTTCCGTGGTCCCGCTGCCCGGTCCGCCAGACCGACACCACCGTGAGCTCGCAGGCGACCCGCGCATACCAGCCGATCCGATACCGCTGTTCGGGCCGATCTCGATCGCCGTATCCTGGTCCTCGCCCACGCACACAAAATCCGCACGATCTCGTAGCGATACATCGGCTGTTCGATTCCTCCCGCACCTCTGCCGAGTAGGGTCGACACATGGCGTGGAAACCTACTGAAATCCCGGACCAGACCGGACGAAAATTCGTCGTTACCGGCGCAAACGGCGGCTTGGGCGCTATCACCACCGAAGTCCTCGCGAGCAAGGGCGCGACTGTGATCATGGCCTGTCGCAATACGACCACCGCGCAAAAGGTCGCCGACCGCATCGACGGTGATATCCGGGTAGCCGAACTAGACCTGGCCGATCTGGCCTCGGTGCGCAAGTTCGCCAATAGCTGCACCACATTCGACGTGCTGATCAACAACGCGGGCATGATGAATCTGCCGTTCTCCCGGACCAAGGACGGTTTCGAAACACAGTGGGGTATCAACCATCTCGGACACTTCGCGCTCACCGGGCTGTTGCTGAATCGGATCTCCGACCGCATCGTGACGCTATCCAGTATCGCGCATAAGCAGACACCGAAACTCTATATCGATGATCTCGACTACCAGAACCGGCGCTACCAGCGCAACCTCGCGTACGCTCAGTCCAAACTGTGCAATCTGATGTTCGCACGGGAATTACAGCGCAAGCTGACCGAAGCAGGCTCTACCAAGCGCTCCTACGCCGTGCACCCCGGTGTTTCGGCCACCGGCTTGTTCTCACACACCGAGACCCCGCTCGACTATCTCTCCGCACCGTTCGTCCGCCTGATCGGGCATCCGCCCGCCAAGGCGGCGCACTCCACGCTGTTCGCAGCGACCATGCCCGATGCCGACCCCGAGGTCTACTGGGGTCCGACCAGATTCTTCGGCACCCAGGGCCCGGTAGCGGCCTCCTCGTCCACTCGACTGTCGAAGAGCAAGAAGCTGTGGCAGCGACTGTGGACGGAATCCGAGCGACGCACCCGGGTGATCTACGAGTTCTGAATGACAGCGGACGCTCCACGAATGCGCGGCACCTGGCGCCACGGCCTACGTAGTAGTACGGGTACCGTGGAGCCCGTGTCCGCTCCTCCTCGCCGCTCGGCGCATAATCGCCCGGCTCTCATCGCGCTGATGATCATCACCGCGCTGGGCTGCCTGGCATTGGCCTGGTGGCAGTGGGAGCGGTACTCGTCCGCAGGCGGCACCGGCCAAAATCTCGGGTACGCGCTGCAGTGGCCACTGTTCGCGGGTTTCGCTGTCTTCGCCTACTTCCGGTTCGTCCGGCTGGAGCGCGAAGCCGGGGAAGAGGAAGCCGCAGCCGATGCCACGCCGGGTAGTCCCGCCGGGTCCGGACGCACCACGAAACCGGTCGTGCTCCGGGAGATCCCAGAAGGTCTGCTACCGGAACGCCCGAAAGTCGTGCGGGACGAGGACCCCGTGCTCGCCGAGTACAACCAATACCTCGCCGCGCTGTACACCACCGATACCGAGGAGCAGGCCCCTGTGGCGGGTCGGCACGCCCGCGAGAGGAGCGCCGGTTGACCACCAGCGAAAACCACACCGAGACCACCGCCGTTCCCCCTCGGACGGCGAACACCGCCAAGATCGCCTCGGCATTGCTGCGCTATCGCGCGCTGGCCTGGATCACGGGTCTGTGGCTGCTGCTGCTCACCGGTGAGATGATCGTCAAGTACGGCTTCGGCGTGCACACTCCCACGTGGATCGCCGTGGTGCACGGCTGGGTGTACTTCGTGTACCTGCTGTGCACCACCGACCTCGCGATCAAGGTCCGCTGGCCCGCGGGGCGCACTATCGGCACCTTGCTCGCGGGCACTATCCCGCTGTTGTCTTTCTACGTCGAGCACATCAACGCCAAGCGGGTCAAGCAGAACTTCGGCGTCTGACCCGCCTTGGTCCACGGCTCGGGTCAGACTTCGACCAGCCCGGCCAGCGCGGGCGCCAACCGGGACAGTGCCCGGCCACGGTGCGACACCGCGTCCTTCTGCGTCGGCGTCAGCTGCGCCGCCGTGACCGCTCCACCCGCCGGGATGAACAGCGGGTCGTAGCCGAAACCACCCGTACCTGCCGGCTTCCGTCCGATCGAGCCGAGCCATTCACCACGTACCACGGTCTCGATGCCGCCCGGCACTACCAGCGCACAAGCCGAGACGAACCGACCGCCGCGGCGAGCATCAGGGACATCGGCGAGCTGTGCCAGCAGCAGCGCGTTATTGGCGGCATCGTCACCGTGCCTACCCGCCCAACGCGCCGACAGCACGCCTGGCATCCCATGCAACGCGTCCACCTCGAGGCCGGAATCGTCGGCGATACAGGCCAGTCCGGTGGCTACAGCACCGTCGCGGGCCTTGGCCAGCGCATTCTCCTCGAAAGTCGCACCGGTCTCCGGGGCCTCATCGTAGGGAGGGACGTCATTCAACCCGGCGATCTCGATACCGACGATGCCCGCCTCGTCGAGAATGCGGCGCAACTCGTTCAGTTTCTTGGCATTGCGGCTGGCGACCAGCACCCGGCGGGACATCACTTCTTCTTCGCGTCGTCCTGCTCTGGAAGCAAACCTGGATACGGTAGCGTCAGGGCCTCTTTCTGCACGAGAAACAACTGCTCGCAGCCCGCGAGCGCGGCATCGAGCAGTTTGTCCAGAGTGGAACGCGGGAAAGTGGCGCCCTCGCCAGTGCCTTGGATCTCCACCAATGTTCCGGTGTCTGTGGCGACCACGTTCATGTCGACTTCGGCGCGCGAATCCTCTTCGTAAGGCAGATCCAAACGCACTCGGCCATCGACCACACCGACACTCACCGCGGCGATCGCGCACGAGATCGGTTGCGGATCAGCCAGAGCACCAGTCGCACCGAGATAGGTCGCGGCATCCGCCAAGGCGACATAGGCACCGGTGATAGCGGCTGTTCTGGTGCCCCCATCGGCCTGGAGCACATCGCAGTCGATCGCGATGGTGTTCTCCCTGATGGCGGCCAGGTCGATACAGGCACGCAGCGACCGGCCGACCAAGCGGCTTATCTCCTGGGTCCGCCCGCCGACCTTCCCTTTGACCGATTCGCGGCCACTACGAGTATGGGTTGCGGCAGGCAGCATCGCATACTCCGCGGTGAGCCAGCCCAACCCGGAATCGCGGCGCCAAGGAGGAACTCCCTCGGTGACGCTCGCAGTACACATCACCCGCGTCTGGCCGAATTCGACCAGCACCGAACCAGCTGGATGCGTGGTGAATCCACGCGTGATCCGTATCTCACGGAGTTCATCGTCCGCCCTGCCATCGGCTCGTCTCGACACGGCCACAGCCTACTGTGTTCAGTTTGCCGCGCCTGCGGCGCGGCGTGTCGGCGTTCAGTCGGGTGTGGCGGAACGGGCGGGCTCAGAGGTCGAAGGTCTCGCCGGGGGCTACCGCGTGCACCGGACCGGTGAACTGTTCCTTCGCCTCGGCGATCACATCTTCGCGAGAAGTCCACGGTGGGATGTGGGTGAGTAGCAACTCCTTCACTCCGGCCTCGGCGGCGATCATGCCCGCCTCGGTACCCGAAAGATGAATACCAGGTGGTCGATTCGCCGGGTCGTGCGTCCAGGATGCCTCGGCCATCAGGATGTCGGCCCCCTGCGCGAGTTCCCGGACCTGCGGGCACAACGCGGTATCGCCGGTATAGACGAAGACGCGCCCGCTCGCACCGATGATCCGCAGGCCGTAGGACTCTGGCGGATGGTACATCCGGCGCGCGATCACTCTGTGCCCCGGACCGAACTCCACCGGCTCATCTTCGGTCCACGGACGCATATCGATCACATCCGACCAGTCGTCGCACGCACCGCCGACTTCGGCGGAGGCGTTACCGATACGTTGCGAGGTATCGGTAGGGCCACGCACGATCGCCTTCCCTGTCGGCGGCACCGGATGGTAGCGCCGCCACACCAACAGGCCGGGCAGATCCAGGCAGTGGTCAGCGTGCAGGTGGGTCAAGAAGATATCGACTTCACCTGGATCGGCATAGCGTTGCAGCGCACCGAGTACTCCCGGACCGAAATCCATGACTGTCGGCCGCATATCCTGGCCGGTCAGCAAGTACCCCGATGCGGGAGAATCCGGGCCGGACACGCTGCCCGAGCACCCGAGGACGGTAAGGCGCATGCCCTCATGCTGCCACGCGGAATTCTCGTTCAAGAAGGGATCCCCCACATTTCCCGGCGAGCAACGCGCTTATCGAGGCAACGCGCTGACTCCGACTCTTTCCCCTCGGCGGCGTCGACGTTCATCAGCAGAGAGTACCCATCCGGCGAGGAGTCCACCCAATGCGCCGAAAAGATGGCCCTGCCACGATATCCCGGGTAGTCCGGGCAAGACACCCCACAACAGCGACCCATAGAGGGCGAGCACAACGAGGCCGAGCACGATGTACGCGATATTCCTGGCGAACCAGCCACGCGAGATGAGCAGCGTCAACCAGCCGAACACCAGCCCGGAAACACCCAGATGCAGGCTGCCCAGGGCTCCCGTGAGCCAGATGCCGACTCCGGACACGAGCCAGATGAGCGCGGTCGCGGCCAGACCACGGCCGATACCTGTCAGGAGCACCAGGAAACCCAGCACCAATGCCGGGACCGTATTGCCGATGAGGTGGTCCCACCCTTCGTGCAATACCGGAGCGAACAGTATGCCGGACAGCCCATCGACCCGACGCGGCTGGATACCCGCATTATCGAGTCGATGACCGACCACGGTATCGACCCCCTCGATGGCGTAGAGCAGCCCGATGAATCCGGAGATCAACACCACTGCCCGCAGCCATAGCCGCCCGACTGCGGCGAAGCCGCTGTTCGATGCTGGAGCGGACAGCTCGGACGCACCGCCGGGACGACCCGGCTGCGCACGAATCGCCGCGATCCGATCCGGGTCGAACGGCGGACCGAACTGCGCGCCGATCATGGCCACCTCCTCGCCACGCGGGGTTGTGGCCCCGCCGCCCTCAGAGTACCGGCATGGCGGTTCCTCAGGCCCAGAGCTGGCCGTCGAGCCGATCCCCCGCCTCTTCCAGAGTGCCTTCATAGGCGCCGGTGGACAGGTACTTCCAGCCGCCGTCTGCGACCACGAACGCGATATCGGCGCGTCTGCCCGCCCGCACCGCTTTGCGAGCGACACCGAGCGCGGCGTGCAGAATGGCCCCGGTGGAGATCCCGGCGAAGATTCCTTCTTCGCCCACCAGTTCACGAGTTCGTTTGACGGCGTCGTGCGGACCGACCGAGAAACGGGACGTCAGCACGCTCTCGTCGTACAGTTCGGGGATGAAGCCCTCGTCGATATTGCGCAGGCCGTAGACCAGCTCACCATAGCGTGGCTCAGCGGCGATGATCTCGATGTCCGGCATTTTCTCGCGGAGGAAGCGGCCAATGCCCATCAAGGTGCCCGTGGTACCGAGACCTGCGACGAAGTGCGTGATCTCCGGCAGGTCAGCCAGTATCTCCGGACCGGTGTGCTCGTAATGCGCCAGCGCATTCGCCGGGTTGCCGTATTGGTAGAGCATCACCCACTCCGGGTTCTGCGCCGCGATCTGCTTGGCCAGCGCCACTGCCTGATTGGAGCCGCCTGCCGCGGGGGAATCGATAATCCGCGCACCGAACATGGTGAGCAACTGTCGTCGCTCCACCGACGTGTTCTCCGGCATCACGCAGATCATCCGGTAGCCCTTGAGTTTGGCGGCCATAGCCAGGGAGATACCGGTGTTGCCGCTGGTCGGTTCCAGAATGGTGCAACCGGGGCGCAACAGCCCCTCGGCCTCGGCCTGCTCGATCATGCGCAGCGCGGGCCGGTCCTTGATCGAGCCGGTGGGGTTATGGTCCTCGAGTTTGGCCCACAACCGCACATGATTCTCACCATCCCACTGTGGGGACAGAGTGCGCAGTCCCACCAGCGGTGTGTCACCGAGTGTCGCGATCAGCGATTCATAACGCGCCACGAACCGCTCAGCCTCCGGCCACGGCGGGAAGGATGGTCACGCTGGCATCCTGGGGCACCTCGGCCGCGAGACCGCCCGCGAACCGCACATCCTCATCGTCGATGTAGATATTGACATACCGGTTCAGCTTGCCGTCCTTGAGCAGACGCTCAGCGAGACCAGGGTGATTGACCTCCAGGTCATCGATCAGCGCGGCCAGTGTGGCCCCCTCGGCATGCACCCGCTTCTCACCTCCGGTGAGGCCGCGCATGATGGTCGGGATGGACACGATTACCGGCATGGGTACTCCTTGATCTCACAGTCTGGCATTCACGGGCAGGTGTCGGTTCGCGGTGTGCGCTAGCTTTCGTACGCCTCGACGATCCGCACCGGCTCCTCGGTGACCACACCGTCGACGATCCGATAGCTGCGCAGTTCATGTCGCTCTGGATCACGAGTGGAAATCAACACATAGTGCGCGAACGGTTCGGCGGCATAAGACACATCGGTCCGGCTCGGATATGCCTCGGTGGCGGTATGCGAGTGATAGATCACCACCGGTACCTCATCGGCGTGGTCCATCTCGCGCCACACCTCCAACTGCTCGCCGGAATCGAAACGATAGAAGGTCGGTGAGCGCTCGGCATTGACCATGGCGATGAATCGCTCCGGGCGGTCCGATCCTTCCGGCCCCGCGAGGACACCACATGCCTCGTCGGGATGGTCAGCGCGCGCGTGCGCCACTATCGCCTCCACGAGGTCGGCTCTGATCACCAACACGGGTAGTGCACCTTTCCACAACGCCGATCCATCGCCGTCGACAACGAGCCAGGATATTCGGGTATTCCCAGCGCATTGTCAGCCGGTCCCCGATTCGGCCGCTCGCGGATACCGATTCGGTGGTTCAACCGGGGAACAGGTCACGGTAAGCGGGGATACCCGCGACCGCGTGTGCCGAACGGATCGCATCGACGATGGCGCGTTCGACACAAATGGCGGCCGCCGTGGAAATCTGGTCCACAACAAGCAGATCGGCGGGGAAGGCAGGTGGTAGTGGTGGACTCGCAGCCGCCTCGACCGTTCCGGTGGCCAGCGCGAAGAGCGTGTCTCCGTCCAGCGGGGAATGCGCGGGACGGACCGCCCTGGCCAGACCGTCGTGCGCGGTGACAGCCACGCGTCGACACCCAGCGGGATCGAGCGCGGCATCCGTGGCTACGACTCCGATGGTGGTGTTGAGCACTGTCCCCTTCACCGGCAGTGCGTTGGCCACCGCCAACTGCTCGGCAGTCGGCGCGCGCAGCCCGAAGAAGCCCGGCCCCTCGGTGCCGCAGCCCCATGGAAACCCGGTGCGCGGATCGAACACCGAGCCAACCGGGTTGGCCACGATCAATGCGGCAACAGTGATACCGGCGGCGGCACCGTCGCTCAAGACGATGCTCGCGGTCCCCACACCGCCCTTGACCGACCCGGCGCGCGCGCCGACGCCTGCGCCGACCGACCCGCGAGCGAAATCGGTGGCCGCCGCGGCGGCCGCGCGGTAACCGAACTCGGCGGTCGGTCGAATATCCCACGCACCGACGGGAAGGTCGAAGATCACCGCGCCGGGGACGATGGGCACCACTCGGCTCGGGTCCGCCGGATCCATCGCGATGCCCGCGCCGTTCTCCTCCAGCCAGCGCAGCACACCGTCGGCTGCGGCAAGACCGTAGGCGCTGCCCCCGGTCAGCAGAATCGCATCGATCCTGCGGACGGTATTACTCGGATCGAGCAGATCGGTCTCGCGCGTACCCGGCCCACCACCACGCACGTCGACCGCCGCTACCACGCCACCCGGCACACGCACGACCGTGCATCCCGTCGCCGCCCCGGCGCCCAAGGTGGCGTCGAGGTCGAGAACATGGTGATGACCGACCAGTATTCCGGGGACATCGGTGAGCGAATCACGGTGCCCCGAAACGGCATTCATCATCACCACTCCTCATCGCGCGGACATGCCCGATTTTCGCACCAGAGCCGATCAGGGGGCCAGTGCCTGCAGCAACGAGTCCTGCATCCAGGTCAGCCAGTGATACACATCCAGGTGCGGAGCGCGCGGATCATCGGGCTCGAGCTGGTCGGGCGTGTCGGTGTCTATGCTCAGCACCGTGCCGAGCGCAAGCCTTACATCGGTGAGCGCGGTCAGCCACGCATCGGCCTGCTCAGGGGTGAGCATGATCTTGCCACCCGAAGTCGGCACAGTGTTCAGCACCACCGAGCTCGCCGCCAGCTTGGCGTCGATGATGTCGGGCTCGTAGAGTCCGCGCAACGCACTGTTGAGGTCGGCGCGCTCGGCATCCGGCGAGCCGGGTTCGCTTCGATGGAAGTCGGGAAGGAGCCTCCGCAGCCGCGGATCTTCCGGCTGGGTGGTATTCCCGGAGCGCAGACCGGTCAGCGCGACCAATTCGTCTTCAGGGGCGGACCCGGCACGATCGGTGAGCAACCCGGAAACTGCTCCTATCAGCGATCTGAGCACGTCGGCCTCACGTGCGTCCACCTCGGAACGCAGTTTGAGTCCGCTCAGCGAGTTCTTCCTGCTCCATTTACGCACGGCGTCAGGGTAGTCGTCCCGGTCAGTCATCCCGCTGCATGGTGGCCCAGAGACCCGCCGCGTGCAGGCGCTGGACATCGTGTTCCATCTTGTCCCGGGAACCGGACGAAACCACAGCCTTGCCTTCGTTGTGTACTTTCAGCATCAGTTCGGTCGCCTTTGCTTTGCTGTAGCCGAACAGTTTCTGGAAGATATAGGTGACGTAGTGCATGAGATTGACCGGATCGTCCCAAACCACTGTCACCCAGGGACGATCCTCCGCCTCCAGAATCTCGGTGTACTCGACCGCCTCAGGCGTCGCTTGTGCTGCTGACAATATCGGGTTCGCGGCGCCAGCGACAGCACAGGCGGCAGCGCCCATGGTGACGTCGCCCCGGACTGTATTGCACAAGGCCATAACGTCAAGAGTACGACGTGAGCCCAGATAAACAACACCCACACAGCCTCGATTCGTACATTTCGGAGTTCACCGGCGCGATGCCGATCACCGTACCCCGGTCGTGACATCTACAGTGGTTTCGTGGTTACGCGGGACGACGTCGACAGCACGGCGCTGCTGACCGACCAGTACGAACTGACCATGCTCGCCGCGGCACTCGCCGATGGTTCCTCGACGCGTCAATGCACGTTCGAAGTGTTTGCTAGAAGTTTGCCACATGGACGTCGGTACGGTGTGGTCGGAGGCACCGGCCGACTACTCGACGCACTGCGGAGATTCCGGTTCAGCGAGGCAGACCTGGCTGTCGCCGCATCGTTCTCGGATCAACGCACCCTCGACTGGCTGCGCGACTACCGATTCGCCGGTGATATCGACGGCTATGCCGAGGGTGAGCTCTATTTCCCCGCCTCTCCGATCCTTTCGGTGCGCGGCAGCTTCGCCGAGTGCGTGGTGCTGGAGACGCTGATTCTGTCGATTCTCAACCACGACAGCGCCATCGCATCCGCAGGCGCGCGCATGGTGAGCGCCGCCGGTGGCCGCCGGATGATCGAGATGGGCTCGCGACGCACCCATGAGAAGGCCGCGCCCGACAGCGCCCGCGCCGCGTACCTAGCTGGTTTCGACGCCACATCGAATCTGGCGGCTATGCGCCATTACGGTATTCCCGGCGCAGGCACCAGCGCGCACGCATTCGTCCTGCTACACAGCGGCCCGGATGGGACGCATGAGGCCGACGCCTTCCGCGCCCAGGTACGCAACCTCGGGGTCGGGGCAACGCTACTGGTAGACACCTTCGACATCACTTCGGGTGTGGCGACTGCCATCGAAGTGGCCGGCACCGAACTGGGTGGCGTCCGGATCGACTCCGGCGATCTCGGCGTACTGGCACGGCAAGTTCGCGGCCAGCTCGACGCACTCGGCGCCACCCGGACTCGCATCATGGTCTCCGGCGATCTCGACGAATACGCTATCGCCGCGTTGCGCGCCGAACCGGTTGATATATACGGCGTCGGGACGGCGCTAGTCACCGGAGCAGGCGCGCCGACCGCAAGCATGGTTTACAAACTGGTCGAGGTGGACGGGTTACCGGTTGCCAAACGCAGTAGCCAGAAACAGTCGCGCGGCGGCACTAAGAAAGCCGTCCGCCTGGCCCGCGACACCGGCACGATTGTCGAGGAAATCATCTATCCGGCGGCCGGACCTGCACCACCCTCGAACGGCTTATCCGCCCGCGCGCTGCTCAGACCGCTGATCCGCGACGGCGAACAAGTCGCGGACCTGCCCACCTTGGCGGAGAGCCGCGAACTGGTCTCCCGCGGACTTATCAGTCTGCCGTGGGAAGGACTGAAGCTGTCGGCCGGCGAACCTGCTATCGCGACTACCTTCGCCTGAAGGGCCACACGCGCTCAGCACAGCCGCACACACATCCTGAGTCTGTTTTCACCACGTGCTCACTGGGCATTTCCCACGCGCCGGGTGAAGCGTTCCACCGGCCGACCGGAAGAATCAGGAGAGATCACCCCACTTACCCCGCGGGAGGTCACCATGCTTCGAGCATTGATCATCGTCGATGTCCAGAACGATTTCTGCGAGGGTGGATCGCTTGAGGTCACCGGGGGCGCCACGGTGGCCACCCGCATCAGCGCACACCTCGCGGTGAAGAACTACAGCGCGGTCGTCGCGACCCGTGACTACCACATCGATCCCGGTACCCACTTCTCCGACGATCCCGACTATGTCGACAGCTGGCCACCACACTGTCGGGCCGGAACCTCCGGCGCGGATTTCCACCCGGCCTTGACCATGGGCCCCATTCAGGAAATCTTTTCCAAAGGCGCGTACTCGGCGGCCTATTCGGGATTCGAGGGCGCCACCGTAGACGGCACCAGCCTGGCCGATTGGCTGCACGAGCGCGGTATCGACGCCGTGGACATCGTCGGTCTCGCCACTGACCATTGCGTGCGCGCCACCGCTCTCGACGCACGTATCGAGGGATTCGATACCAGAGTTCTGCTCGATCTCACCGCCGGTGTCGCACCTGCCACTGTCAGCGCCGCGATGGATCACATGCGCGGAGCCGGAGTCGATCTCGAAGGGAACATCCCACATTAGTCCATCCGGTCGCGCGGGCCTGTCTGCGCTGTCACCGGCACCAAGTAGGCTGCTGACGTGCCCGAATTGCCGCCCGTTTCCAGCCTTTTGACCATTGCCGTGCAGGCGCTCGGCGGCAAGGAGCGCACCGGGCAGATGACCATGGCGACAGCAGTGGACCATGCGATAGACACCAAGGAGCACCTCGCGGTGCAGGCCGGGACAGGCACCGGCAAGTCGCTGGCGTATCTGGTGCCGAGTCTGCGGCACGCAGTGCGTACCGGGCGCACCGTTGTGGTCTCCACGGCGACCATCGCGCTGCAACGACAACTGGTCGACCGCGATCTGCCGCGATTGGCCGATACGCTGCACGTACCGCTTGGGCGCACCCCGCGATTCGCGATACTCAAGGGCCGCAATAACTACCTTTGCTTGAACAAGATCAATAGTGCTGTCCCGGACGACCCCGCCGAGGCGGAACTGTTCGACGCGTTCGCGATCTCGCGCCTCGGCCGTGAAGTGCAGCGGCTCGATGAATGGGCCTCCGACACCGAGACCGGCGACCGCGACGAACTCACCCCAGGAGTGAGCGAACGTGCCTGGCGACAAGTCAGCGTGTCGTCGCGGGAATGCCTCGGCAAATCACGCTGCCCGTTCGGCCAGGACTGCTTCGCAGAGCGCGCCAGAGCCGAGGCAGCGCAGGCTGACGTGGTGGTGACCAATCACGCGCTGCTCGCGATCGACGCGATCAGCGATATTCAGATCCTGCCGGAACATAATGTGGTGATCATCGACGAAGCGCATGAACTAGTCGACCGAGTCACCGGCGTGGCCGCTGCCGAACTCGCCCCCGCAGCGATCAGCATGGCCGCCCGGCGCTGCGCCAAGCTCGTCGACGAACAGGAAATCGACCGTTTGGAAAGCGCGGCCGACGCCTGGCATACCGTGCTGGAGGAGCTGCCGGCCACCCGGTGGGATGTCCTGCCCGACGGCATCGCCTCAGTGCTGGCCCTTATCCGCGACGCCGCCTGGAACGCACGCGTCGCTCTCGGGCCTCAGCCGGGCACTTCCGCCCAAGGTAATCAGGAAGACGCCGCCGCCCACACACTCGCGCTGGCTTCGATCGACGAGGTACACGACAGCGCAGTCCGCGCGCTGACCGCATTCGATGAGCCCGACCCGGCCACCCGGCACGATGTTATCTGGCTGGAGGCTGACGAAATACGCGGCGTCGTACGCCGCACCCTGCGTATGGCACCGCTTTCAGTAGGCGGCCTGCTGCGCAGCAAGCTCTTCGGCGCCGCGACCGTCGTGCTGACCTCCGCGACGCTACAGATCGGCGGCTCGTTCGACGGGCTCGCGGCGACCTGGGGTCTGCCCGCACAGTCGGGTACTCGCACCGATCCGGCCACCGCGAACGGCGCCGAAGCACCAGCGGACGCCGACACCGTCCGCTGGAACTCACTCGATGTCGGCTCACCATTCGACCACGCCAAATCCGGCATTCTCTATGTCGCCAAGCACCTGCCCGCACCCGGCCGCGACGGGCTCGCGCCGGTATATCTGGACGAGATCGAGCGTCTGATCACTGCGGCGGGTGGGCGCACCCTCGGACTGTTCTCTTCCATGCGCGCGGCCCGCGCGGCCGCCGACGCATTACGCGACCGGCTGCCGACGCCGGTGCTGTGCCAGGGCGAAGACGCCACCGGCGCATTGGTCCGCGCGTTCGCCGACGACCCGGCGACCTCACTGTTCGGCACACTCTCACTGTGGCAAGGGGTTGATGTGCCCGGCCCTTCGTTGAGCCTGGTGATCCTCGATCGCATCCCGTTTCCGCGGCCGGACGACCCGCTACTCGCGGCCAGGCAGCGCGCGGTACAGGCACGTGGCGGAAACGGTTTCATGACCGTAGTCGCCACGCATGCCGCCCTGCTGCTCGCTCAGGGCACCGGCCGCCTGCTACGCAGCATCGACGATCGCGGTGTGGTCGCCATCCTCGATTCTCGCCTCGCCACCGCTCGCTACGGCGGATATCTGCGCGCCTCGCTACCTCCCTATTGGGAGACCACCGATCCGGAGATCGTGGTCGACGCGCTGCGCCGGCTTACCGGGACAATGGTGGGGTAACGCATTCCGGTCGGATCGTGTAAGGCAGCGGGATCGCCGACCTCGACGGCCATCGTTATCTTCGCGCTCCGCGATGTCCTGGTGCAACAACAGAATGACGATCCGGGTGGCCACGGCGTGACATCGCGTGAATCATAGACGATCCCGGCACTGTGTCCCCGGATCTACGCACTGATGGCAGACTCACAGCACCCACTTCAGAATCAGCGTGAGCATACCGGTCACGAATGCCAGCAGCAACGCACCCACCCCCCACACGAAACCGTGACGTTCCCACGGATGCCCCGCATCCAGGGAGAACTTACCGGGTCCGGTGAAGGGAAACGCTGCACCGGCTACCGCGAACATCAGGCCCATCTCGTAGCCGCCCAGTAACCCACTGCTCCATATAGCGTTGATCGCGTTGATCATGGTGCCGAGCACGATGGCCCCGGCCAGCGGTGTCAACAGACCGAGCACAAGTAGCATCCCTCCACCGAGCTCGGTCAGACCGGCCAGCGACCCGAACACCTCACCGGGGTTGTAGCCCATCCGCTCGAAACCATCGGCGTTGACCCGCCAACCCGGCCCGTCCCACCAGCCGAAGAGTTTCTGGGCGCCGTGCGCGACGAGCAATCCACCGAAGACCGCCCGGACGATCAGCAGGCCGATATCGACGGCGATGTCATCCAGTTCGGTGCTCGCCCTAGTACGTTCGACTACGGATTCACTGGACACGCCGCCCCCTTCCCTTGGCCCTGGTTGTTCCTACACCGTCTTCCCGGCCATAACCCCTGTACCATCAACGCTACTCCGCGAGGAAGAAGAAGTAACTGAGGAACACCGCCAGCAGCGCCCACATGACCGGGTGGACTTCCTTGATCCGGCCCCGGACCGCCATGATGATCGGGAAGAAGAGCATTCCCATGGCCAGTCCATTGGCAATGGAGTAAGTCAGCGGCATCACCACAACGGTGAGAAAAGCGGGAATCGCGTATTCCAGCCGCTTCCAGTCGATATCGCCGAGCGAACGCGCCATCAGGATGCCGACCACGATCAGTGCGGGCGCGGTTATCGCGCCCACGCCCGCGACCACAGCGAAGAGCGGATAGCAGAACATCGCGAGGAGGAACCAGCCCGCCGTGGTGACGGCGGTCAGCCCGGTGCGGCCGCCCGCAGAGACGCCCGCGGTCGACTCCACATAGGCAGTGGTGGTCGAGGTGCCGATGACGGCGCCCGCCATGGTGCCCACCGAGTCCGCCGCCAGCGCGCTCGCGGCGCGGGGCAGTTTGCCTTTCTCGTCCAGCAGCCCGGCCTGGTTCGCCACACCGATCAATGTGCCCGACGTGTCGAAGAAGTCGACGAACAACATGGTCAACACCACCACGATCATCTGCCCACTGAACGCGTCGGGCAGATGGACGATCGCCTGGCCGAAGGTGTGTTCCAACCCCTTCGGCGCTTCGACTACGCCGCTGGGGAGGTCGACCAAGCCGCTGACGATACCGACGATCGTGGTGAGCACAATGCCATAGAGCACAGCGCCGTGCCTGCCCAGCGCAAGGAATACCACGGTCACCAACAGTCCGAACAGCGCGAGCAGCGTCGTTCCCTTGGTGAAGTCGCCGAGTGTGACCAGCGTCGCTTCGCTGTCCACCACAATCCCCGCGTTCTGCAGGCCGAGGAACGCCACGAACAAGCCGATGCCCGCGCCGACGGCGAGCTTCAGTTGCATCGGGATGGCGTCGAGGACACGTTCGCGAACTCTGGTGATCGCGAGCACGAAAAAGATGGCGCCTGAAAGGAACGTGCCCGCCAAGGCCACCTGCCACGGGATCCCCATGCCGAGAACCACCGAGAACGCGAAGAATGCGTTGAGTCCCATGCCAGGCGCAAGCGCGATCGGATAGCGAGCCCACAATCCCATGACCAGCGTGCCGAATACCGCAGCGGCAGCGGTCGCGGTGAACACCGCTTGCATAGGGATGCCCTTGTCGCCGAGTGCTCCCTGATCGCCGAGCACCGCAGGGTTCACCGCGAGTATGTAGGACATGGCCAGGAACGTGACCGTCCCCGCCATGAGCTCCCGCTTGACGGTCGAGCCTGCGGACCGGACCCCGAAATACCCGTCGAAGTGCACGCGGGTTCGGTTGAGTACGTCGGTGACCATGGCTGACTCCAGTCGAGAACTATGCAGGCGTGTGAGGGCACGGTAACCGAAAGCTCGTCAACCCCTATAACTGGACAGTGACCGCGACGTTAACTGATCAGTGACCAGCGACACGCTTGCTAGGCGCTCGGCGCGGATATCAGGCCGAGTTCCGCGTCGGAGGCCAACAGGCCATTGTGCGGAAGCACACGCACGGTGTAGCCGACCGCGCCGGACAGCGGAAGCGGGGTATCGACGGTGAATATCTCGACACCGGAATCCGACCCGGTGTGGGTCATCGAGACCGTTGTGGTGTCACAGAGATCGTCGGTCATCGACACCCGGCCGAGCACCGCTTGTACCACCACGTCCGAGACACTCAACCCGCCGAGCCCGACTCGCGCGGTGAGCGAAAGCCGCGCACCGATGATCGGCGTATCCGGCAGTCCGGCGCTGTCCACCTGGAGCACCTTGACCGAAGGCCATGCCGACTCCATCCGTCGACGGTACTCGGCGATGGCGCGAGCTGCGGCAAAGTCATCGTCGATGGCCTGCTGATAGGCCGCTGCTGCGGGCGCATAGTACTCCACCGCGTAATCACGGACCATCCTGGAGGCCAATACTTTCGGCCCCAAGGACTGTAGGGTGCGGCGGACCATCTCGACCCACCGCACCGGCATCCCGGACACGTCGCGATCGTAGAAGCGCGGTACGACGGTGCGTTCGAGCAAGTCGTAGAGCGCGGCCGCCTCCAGGTCGTCCCGGCGGTACTCGTCGCGGACGCCCTCCGCCGTCGGAATGGCCCAACCGTTATCACCGTCGTACATCTCGTCCCACCACCCGTCCCGGATGGACAGGTTCAACCCGCCGTTGAGGGCGGATTTCATGCCGGAGGTGCCACACGCTTCCAACGGGCGCAACGGGTTGTTCAGCCAGACGTCGCAGCCCCAGTACAGATAACGGGCCATCGACATGTCGTAGTCGGGCAGGAAGACGATCCGGTGCCGCACCTCTGGATCGTCCGCAAAACGGACTACCTGCTGGATGAGCGCTTTACCACCATCGTCGGCCGGGTGACTCTTGCCCGCGACGACCAATTGCATCGGCCGGTGCGGATCCAACAACAACGCACGCAAGCGCTGTGGATCACGCAGCATGAGGGTGAGTCGCTTATAGGTCGGTACTCTGCGAGCGAACCCGATGGTCAACACCTCCGGGTCGAAGACATCACCCACCCAGGCGAGTTCGGCTTCCACGGCCCCGCGCTCCAGCCAGGATGCGCGCAACCGGCGGCGTACTTCCTCGATGAGCAGGCCGCGCAGGGTGTTGCGAGTCGACCACAACTCGGCTGGATCGACCTCGTGCAGCCGTTCCCAGCCGCGCGCATCCTCCACCAACTCCGCACCGATGTGTTCCCGGGCCTTGTCCACCCATTCCCGCGCAGCCCATGTGGTGGCGTGCACACCGTTGGTGATCGACCCGATCGGCACCTCCGCGGGATCGAATCCCGGCCACAACGAGGCGAACATAGCCCGGCTCACCGCACCGTGCAGCGTGGAGACGCCATTGGCGCGTTGCGCGAGCCGCAAGCCCATATGCGCCATGTTGAACACCGACGGGTCGGCTTCCCGCCCTAGTGCCACGATCCGGTCCACGGGCAGGCCAGGCAGCAGGACCGATTCGGATTGTCCGTGCGCACCACCGAAGTAGCGACGCACCATCGGCATCGGGAACCGGTCTATACCCGCGGGAACCGGGGTGTGCGTGGTGAACACCGTGCCCGCCCGCACTGCGGCGAGCGCGGAATCGAAATCATGCCCCGCCGCGACGAATTCCCGGATGCGCTCCACACCGAGAAAACCCGCGTGACCTTCGTTCATGTGGAAGACATCGGGATCGGGCAGCCCGGCCGCCGCCGTGTACGCGCGCACCGCTCGCACGCCGCCGATGCCCGCCAGGATCTCCTGTCGGATCCGGTGCTCCTGATCGCCACCGTAGAGGCGGTCGGTGACGGCACGCAGTTCCGGATCGTTCTCGGCGATATCGGAGTCGAGCAGCAGTAATGGAACCCGGCCCACCTGCGCGATCCATACCCGCGCACGCAGCACCCGCCCCTCTGGCATAGCCACATGGACAAGTACCAGCGACTCATCGGAGGTGAGCGCCCGCAGTGGAAGCCCCTGCGGATCCAGCGCCGGGTAGTGCTCGGCCTGCCAACCGTCTGCCGACAGCGACTGCCGGAAGTAGCCCGAGCGATACAGCAGTCCGACCCCGATCAGTGGCAATCCCAGGTCGGAGGCCGCCTTCAGATGATCACCTGCCAGAATACCCAGCCCACCGGAATAGTTCGGCAGTGCTTCGGTAACGCCGAACTCCATCGAGAAATAGGCGATGCCACGCACCCCTTCTTCTCCCGCACGATGCTGGAACCATCCTGGCGCGGCCAGGTAATCGCGCAGATCCGTGGCCACAGCATCGACGCGGGCGACATAATCTGGATCGGCCGCGAGTTCATCCAGCCGCGCCGCGGGCACCTCACCCAGCATCCGAACCGGATCATGCCCCATGTCCTGCCATCGTTGCGGGTCCAGCTCTGCGAACAAGTCCTGGGTCGGCGGATGCCACGACCACCGCAGATTCGTGGCGAGTTCCCCCAGGGCGGTCAGGCGCTCGGGCAGATGGGCACGGACGGTGAAGCGACGCAATGCCTTCATTCTCGAAAATCTACACTGTCCACTCCCGATACGCCGGGGGACGGAATCACTAAAATTACCCTTCTACCAGCAGATTTCGTCGGACTATCCGTTGACATCCGCATACGGGAGCACACGTCCGGTTCCCGTCGGGAACCTGCTCCGGTCGCTGATCGGTTCCACCCCGCCTGCTAGCGGTAGGTTGGTCACCGTGACCGGCCGCATCGCTATCGATGACACTGCCCCATCCATCGCAGGCGGCAGGTCTGCCAAGGCCGTAGTCGGCGAGGTTTTCCCAGTACGCACCGTGGTGTGGCGGGAGGGGCATGAAGCCGTCGCCGCCACGTTGGTCGTCCACGCACCCGGTGCGTCCCGACCATTTCGGGTCCGGATGACACCCGACTACGAACCCGATGTATTCAATGCCGTATTCACCCCGAACACACCAGGTAAGTGGACCTACCGCATCGAGGGCTGGGGTGATCCGTTCACCACTTGGCGCTCAGTAGTCGAAGCGAAGCTGTCCGTCGGGCAAAGTGCCTCGGACCTGGCCAATGACCTGGAGCTGGGCGCCCGGCTGTTCGATCGTGCGGCGCGGACTGTTCCGAAGGGGCAGCCCGAGCGCTTGCGCGCGGCCGCGGCGGCATTGCGTGGCGCCGAGCAGCTGCCCGCCCGAGTGGCCCCGGCCTTCTCCGAGGAGGTCGCCGAGATCCTGCGCGCCACACCCGTGCGTGACCTGGTCACCCGGGGCCCACAACACACTGTGCTGGTCGAGCGGCGACGCGCGCTCTATGGCTCATGGTACGAGTTCTTCCCGCGTTCCACCGGTGGCCGCGACGTAACCGGAACACCGGTCCACGGCACCTTCGCGACCGCGGCCAAGGAGCTCTCACGGATCGCCGCCATGGGCTTCGACGTGGTGTACCTGCCGCCGATCCATCCGATCGGCGAAGTGAACCGCAAAGGTCGCGACAACGCACTCATCGCGGAGCCGGGCGATATCGGCTCACCGTGGGCGATCGGTTCGAGACACGGTGGCCACGATGCCGTGCACCCTGATCTCGGTACCGAGACCGATTTCGTGGATTTCGTCGTGGAGGCGACGCGACTCGACCTCGAGATCGCGCTCGATCTCGCGCTGCAATGTGCGCCAGACCATCCCTGGGTGCGATCGCATCCCGAATGGTTCACCACCCTGCCGGACGGCACCATCGCCTATGCGGAGAACCCGCCGAAGAAATACCAGGACATCTACCCGATCGATTTCGACAATGACCGCGACGGCCTCTATAGCGAGGTACTGAGCGTAGTCCGGCATTGGATCGGCTTGGGTGTCAAGATCTTCCGCGTCGACAACCCGCACACCAAACCGGTCGACTTCTGGGCATGGTTGATCGCGAACGTGCGCCGCACCGATCCGGATGTGATCTTTCTGTCCGAGGCATTCACCCGTCCGGCCCGGCTCTACGGCCTGGCTCGGCGGGGCTTCAGCCAGTCCTACACGTATTTCACCTGGCGGGTGACCAAATGGGAGCTGACCGAGTTCGGCAACGAGCTGGCCGCGAAGGCCGATGAGGCTCGTCCCAACCTGTTCGTGAACACTCCGGATATCTTGCACGAGAGCCTCCAGCATGGCGGGCCCGGAATGTTCGCCATTCGCGCGGTTCTTGCCGCCACCCTTGCCCCGACCTGGGGCGTCTACTCCGGCTTCGAGCTATTCGAGCATCAGGCAGTGCGGCCGGGCAGCGAGGAATACCTCAGTTCGGAGAAGTACGAGCTACGACCGCGCCCATTCGCCGAAGCGCTCGCGCGCGGAGAATCACTGGAGCCGTGGCTCACCCGGCTCAACGAAATCCGTCGCGCGCACCCTGCCCTGCAGCAGTTGCGCTGTCTGCACTTCCACCATGTGGACAACGACGCGCTACTAGCGTATTCCAAGATCGACCCAGTCGGTGGGGACGCGGTCCTAGTCGTGGTGAACCTGAACCCGTTCGGCGCGGAATGGGGCATGCTTTCGCTCGACTTGCCCGCGATCGGCCTGGAATGGCACGACCATCCGGTGGTATACGACGAGGTCAGCGGCGAGGAATACCATTGGGCGCAGACCAATTACGTGCGCTTGGATCCTGCGCGCGCAGTCGCACACATCATCATCCTGCCTCCGGTTTCCCAGCAGGCCCGTACTGAGCTCGCGTATCGCAGGACACTGTGATGCGACGCCGCGATCTCATGCTGCTGGCAGCAGGCACCCATACCGATCCGCACACCGTACTCGGCGCCCATCCGGCTCCCGGTGGCACAGCAGTGCGCGTATTGCGACCGCACGCCGAAGCAGTATCAGTACGCATCGGCGGCACCGACCATGCGCTGAATGCGCTGGGCCATGGGGTATTCGCCGCCGTGGTGCCCTACCCGGAGCTCATGGATTACCGCATCGTGACGACATATCCTGGCGGTCGGACGAACATCAGCGCCGATGGCTACCGCTTCCTGCCCACACTCGGGGAACTCGACCTGCATCTCATCGGGGAAGGCAAACATGAGCGCCTCTGGGAGGTACTCGGCGCGCACCAGCGTCACTACACCACCCTCGATGGCGAGGTAGCGGGCACAGGGTTCGCGGTGTGGGCACCGAATGCGCGCGGCGTCACCGTCATCGGCGACTTCGATGGCTGGAGCGGCAACACCGCACCGATGCGCTCGCTCGGATCATCCGGGATCTGGGAGGTCTTCGTCCCTGGTATCGAACCGGGCACCAAATACAAATACCGCGTGCACGGTGCCGACGGACGGACTATCGATCACGCCGACCCGCTGGCCTTTGCCACCGAGCACCCCCCGGCGACGGCATCGGTGGTCACCGCAAGTCACTACGTGTGGAGCGACCACACCTGGCTGGCACAACGTGCGGTCACCGACCCGACCCGCGCGCCGATGAGTATCTACGAGGTGCATCTCGGCTCGTGGCGACCCGGCCTCTGCTACCGTGACCTGGCCGATCAGCTAGCCGAATACGTCCTGAAAGCCGGGTTCACCCACATCGAGCTACTACCGATCGCCGAGTATCCATTCGGCGGCTCGTGGGGCTATCAGGTCACCTCCTACTACGCACCGAGCGCACGGTTCGGTTCCCCGGACGACTTTCGCGCCTTCGTCGATCGGATGCACGCAGCAGGCATCGGTGTGCTGCTGGATTGGGTCCCCGCCCACTTCCCACGCGACGAATGGGCACTGGGCCGCTTCGACGGCACCCCGCTCTACGAACACGCCGATCCCCACCGCGGCGAGCAACGCGACTGGGGCACCTACGTTTTCGATTTCGGCAGGCATGAAGTGCGCAACTTCCTCGTCGCCAACGCGTGCTATTGGATCGAGGAATTCCACATCGACGGCCTACGTGTCGACGCGGTCGCTTCCATGCTCTACCTGGATTACTCGCGCGCCGAAGGCGAGTGGGAGCCCAATGCGCACGGTGGCCGGGAGAATCTGGCAGCCGTCGACCTCCTGCAGGAGCTCAACGACACGGTGCACCGCCACTATCCGGATGTGGTCACCATCGCCGAGGAGTCCACCACATGGCCCGGCGTCACCCGCGGCACCGATGTCGGCGGGCTCGGCTTCACCATGAAATGGAATATGGGCTGGATGCACGACACTCTTGGGTTCCTCGGTCGCGATCCGGTATACCGCCGCTGGCATCACAACGAGATCACCTTCTCGTTGATGTATGCCTGGAGCGAGAACTATGTCCTGCCGATCAGCCATGACGAGGTCGTACACGGTAAGGGCACACTCTGGACCAGGATGCCGGGTGACGATTTCGCCAAAGCAGGCGGTGTGCGGACGCTGCTGGCCTATATGTGGGCTCATCCGGGAAAGCAGCTGTTGTTCATGGGCCAGGATTTCGGTCAATTCCGCGAGTGGTCGCATGACCGTGGCCTGGACTGGCATGAGCTGGGCAATCCACTACACCAAGGCATCACGACGCTGATCCGTGACCTGAACGCTGTTTACCGTGCGCACCCCGCGCTGTGGAGCCAGGACACCACACCGGGCGGTTACGCGTGGATCGAAGCGAATGACCAAATCAACAACGTGCTGGCTTTCCTACGCCACGGCTCGGATGATTCCGTAGTCGCATGCATCTATAATTTCTCCGGCTTGATACACGACACGTACCGCATCGGCCTCCCCCATGCCGGACGCTGGCTGGAGATCCTCAATACCGACGCGGTCGGCTACGGCGGGTCCGGCATAGGCAACCTGGGCGAGGTGGTGGCCACTGGTGAGCCGTGGCACGACCGTCCGGCCTCGGCCACGGTGCGGCTGGCGCCGAACAGCGCAATCTGGTTGCGCCCAGCCTGACTGTGGACGAACGGCCACCCAACCCATGCCACACGGTCGTTGGCCCGGTTCGGAACCGCTCAGCACACGAAGCAACTCGATACCAGGCTCTGCGCCGGATCGGCGGCAGTGCGACAAGCGCTCAGTACAGCGCGGCGGCCAGCTTGCGCCGAGCAGCAACGACGAACGGCTCGGCCTGGTCGAACAGCTCGAACAGCTCCAGCAGCCGGGTACGCGCTGTGGTGCGTTCCTCGCCCGAAGTGCGCTTGACGACAGCGATCAGCCGGTCGAAAGCCGCTTCGGGACGCTGCTGGAACAGTTCGAGGTCGGCGGCGGCGATAGCGGCATCCACATTCGTCGGGTCGGCGTCCGCGGCCGCGATGGCCGACTCCGGAAGCTCCTGCGCTCTGACAAGGAACCGGAGCTGGCGCAGCGCGCCCTCGGCCTCCTTGTTCGCCGGCTCGGCGGCGAGAATGTCCTGGTAGACCGCCTCGGCCCCGGCCAGGTCACCTTGCTCCAGCGCCGCTTCCGCTGCCGCGAAACGCGGGTCCTCGACTTGCTCTTGCTGCTGAACGCCGCCTTCCAGCTTCCCTGCCACGGCCTCGATCACCGCATCCAGCCATTGCCGTACCTGCGGCTCCGGCTGTGCGCCTTCGAAGTCGGCCAGTGGTTGTCCGGCCGCGATCGCGATCACTGTCGGGATACCCTGTACACGCAGCGCCTGGGCAATGCGCATATTGGCCTCGGCCTCCACCACGGCCAGATCCCAAGTACCGCCATCGGCGACCACCAGACGCTCCAGCGTCCGAACCAATTCGACACTACCAGGGCTACGCTGCGAGTACAGCACGACCACCACGGGCACCTGCATCGAGCGCCGCAACACCTTGGTCTCGAAATCGGCCTCGGATACCGCGTGGTCATCGCCAGCTGAACCAGCGGCGCTCCCTGCGGGCTGCTTCAGACTGGACAGATCGACCGCACCGGACATGGCAGCGGCGACAGCGGGCGAAGGACGGCGTGCGGCTGGTCGATTCACGGCTCCTAGTTTGTCATGCCATTGTTTGTCACGGCATCACGGATACGGGTGCTTCGGGCTCGGCCGACTTATTGTTGCTCAGCTCACCCAGCTGACCCGTACGTACCGCCCAGATCTCGAACAACACCCCACAGAACGGCGGAAGACTGGACAACAGGGCCAGAGCAGTGGTCTTGGCACTCCAGCTCAGCTCACGCGCGGCCACCAGCGCGGCAAGCACGAACAGGATGAAGACGATGCCGTGCGTCATGCCGAACACCTTGACCGGCCACAACACCGGATCGGGGAGCCGCTTGTACACCATGCCGATGATCAGCAGAACCCAGGTGACTGCCTCGAGCACCGCGAGAAAACGAAATCGCTTGGCTACTGTACTGAGATCGAAGACATTGCCCATGCGC
Organism: Nocardia sp. TBRC8007; assembly: GCF_056629435.1. Classification (NCBI taxonomy): domain Bacteria; kingdom Bacillati; phylum Actinomycetota; class Actinomycetes; order Mycobacteriales; family Nocardiaceae; genus Nocardia; species Nocardia sp. TBRC8007. Next base: position 58,245 of record NZ_JBWSOR010000020.1, read on the forward strand.
ACCATTCTGCAATATGAACTACGTACTGTCGTAGACGAACCGATCACAGTGGGGGCCACACACGAAAGCAGCGGATGGCCGTCTCGATCGAGACGGCCATCCGCTGCTGAATCGCCGACCGCTGAATCGCTACCGGTTATCTTCGGGATCAGACCCGGACGATGAGCGCGTCCCCTTGCCCCCCACCGCCGCAGAGCCCCGCCGCACCGACTCCACCGCCACGACGCTTCAGCTCCAATGCCAGATGCAGTACCAGCCGGGCACCGGACATGCCCACTGGGTGGCCGATCGCGATAGCCCCACCATTGACATTCACCTTCGCCGGGTCGATGCCCAGTTTGCGGGTGGAAGCCACCCCGACCGCCGCGAATGCCTCATTGATCTCCACCAAGTCCAGATCCGCAGGCGAGATACCCGCACGCGCGCAGGCTTTGGCGATCGCGTTGGCGGGCTGATCCTGCAGTGTCGAGTCCGGACCCGCGACCACGCCCGCGGCGCCGATCTCGGCAATCCAGCTCAGCCCGAGCGACTCAGCCTTCTCCTTGCTCATCACCACGACCGCGGCTGCGCCGTCGGAGATCTGCGAGGAAGTACCCGCGGTGATCGTGCCATCCTTACTGAATGCCGGACGCAGCTTGGCCAGCGACTCGACCGTGGTATCCGCGCGGATACCCTCGTCGGCGGTCACCAGCACCGGATCGCCCTTGCGCTGTGGCACCGCGACCGGGACCACCTCCTCGTCGAACACGCCATTCTTCCAGGCCGCTGCCGCACGCTGGTGCGAAGCCGCCGCAAAAGCGTCCTGGTCCGCCCTGCTGATCTGGTCGTCCCTATTGCGCTGCTCGGTGAGCGCACCCATCGCCTGGTCGGTGAAGACATCGTGCAGACCGTCATAGGCCATGTGGTCACGCAGCGTCACATCGCCGTATTTGGAGCCTTCCCGGCTCTCCCCGAGCAGGCGCGGAGCCTGGCTCATGGACTCCTGACCACCGGCGACCACGATCTCATACTCACCCGCCCTGATCAGCTGGTCGGCAAGGGCGATCGCGTTGATGCCGGACAAGCACACCTTGTTCAGCGTCAACGCGGGCACGTCCATCGGAATACCCGCAGCGGTAGCTGCCTGACGAGCCGGGATCTGTCCCGCGCCCGCGGTGAGCACCTGCCCCATGATCACATAGTCGACCTGGTCGGGGCCGACGCCGCCCTTCTCCAGCGCCGCCTTGATAGCGAAACCGCCCAGATCGGAACCGCTGAAGCCCTTCAGCCCTCCGAGTAGTCGTCCGATTGGGGTGCGCGCACCGGAAACGATCACGGAAGTGGTCACGACGAACCTCACATTCATAGATCGGACCTGTCCGCGCTACTCTCAGGCAGCGCGACAACAGGTTTTCTACTCAACGGTAACGGGTTCGGACTAGGTCTCCTCTGCTAGGCCACGCTAGGTTCGACCTGTGAGCACAGTGACAGATTCAGCGGCCTTCCTCCCCGCGGACTATGTGACCGCGATCGACCATATCGGGGTAGCGGTGCCCGACTTGGACGCCGCGGTCGCCTGGTACACCGAGAGCCTCGGCATGATCGAGACTCATCGCGAGATCAACGAGGACCAAGGAGTGCACGAGGCGATGCTGTCGCTGCCCGGTGCACCGGACCGCGCCACCGCCTTGCAGTTGCTGGCTCCGCTCAACGCGGAGTCGACCATCGCGAAATTCATCGACCGCAGCGGGCCAGGACTACAGCAACTAGCCTGCCGCGTCACCGATATCGATGCCGTATCCACCTATCTGCGCGGCAGGGGGTTGCGTTTGCTGTACGAGGTTCCGCGACATGGAACGGCCGATTCCCGCATCAATTTCATCCACCCGAAGGATGCTGGCGGTGTGCTGATCGAGTTGGTCGAACTCGGCCCCAATGTTACGGACTAATATCGAGATCAAGCCGAGGTAACGCGGCGGAATGACATTCGCGGTCGAGTCACCATGGACAGTCCGCAGGCTGTAGTTTGTGTGCCATGTCGTCACCCGAGTCCGATCGCAACCGCTTCGTTGCGCTGCCCTTCACCACTGTACGCAAGGGTTACGCGCAAGATGAGGTGCGTAACTACTTCGACCGCCTCGACGCGGAACTGAGAGTCACCGCTACCGACCGCGATGCCGCTGCGGCACAAGCACGTAACCTCGCGGGCCAGCTGGAAGACGCACGCGACGAGATCGACGAACTCCGTAAGGAGGTCGACCGACTCTCGGTGCCGCCGACCACTGCCGAAGGTATGTCCGACCGCATTTCCCGCATGCTCCGCCTCGCCTCGGACGAGGCGTCCGAGGTGCGCGCCCTCGCGCAGGCCGAGGCAGCGGAGATGGTGTCGATCGCCGAGCAGCAGGCCACCGAGATGCGCGGCAGGTACGAGTCGTTGCTCGCGGAGACGAAGGAGAAGCGCGAGGCGCTCGAGATCGAATTCGAGCAGACGCTCGCGAACGCGCGCACCGAGTCCGCCAAGATCATCGACGCCGCCCAGGCCGAGGCCGAGCGTATCGCCAAGGAAGCCGAAGCGAAGCGCAAGGCCACCCAGCAGGACTTCGAAGCCACCATGGCCGAGCGTCGCACCAAGCTCACCCGTGCCATGGAGGAGCTGGAAGCCACCAGCCGCGCCGAAGCCGCCCAGCGGATCAAGGACGCGACCGACGAGGCCAACCGCCTCATCACCTCTGCCACCCAGACCTCCGAACGCAAGATCGCGCACGCGAAAGAACTGGCCGAGGAGATGCGCGTGCTGCGTGGTCGTGTGCTCGCCCAGCTACTCGGCATCCGCGGCCAGCTCGACTCGGTGCCCGCGATGCTCGCCGCGGTCAACCGTGAGAGCGAATTGCTGGACGGCGTTCCAGATACGCGCAAATCACTCGGCGGCAATGCCAAGTCGGTCACCGACTCGCGTCAGAAGGCTATCCCTGAAACAACCGCCGCGGGCAACGAAGCCGGCTCAGAAGAGCGCGAAAACGCCGACATCGGCAACTGAGTTCAGTCCACGACGACTGCATGAATTCACTGAAGGCCGCCCCGATAAGGGCGGCCTTCAGTGGTGCAGTGACCACCTCGGTGCTATCGGCGAATCACTGTGCACTATCCGACCGACCTGCTCTCGATCCGCTCAGACTCGGACCTGATCATGGTTGCCGATAAAGTCCAGAAAACGTGGAATCGCCTGGTCGGGATTCGCCCAGAGCACATCGTGCCCGATGCCCGGGTAGATCTCGATATCCACCGACGGAATGTGCTTCCGAATCCTGGCCAAGACGACCTCGAGGTCATTGGCCACTGTCTCGGCGCCGAAGAGGACCAACATCGGCGCGGTGACGGCGACCAACTGCTCGTCGGTGAGCGGGCTCTCCCACGGCATGCCCATCCGGAACTTCACAGCCGCCATGACTATGGCGAACTCTTGATCAGTGAGCTCGGTGCCAGGGTTGAGCCACTTGTTGAGCTTCCGCATCCGTTCAGGAGTCGGCCGCATACCCGCGGCGAGGAATCTGAGCATCGGACCCCACCGCAGCTTGACAAAAGTAGCCCCGCCCGGTTCGAACATAGTCAGGCTCGCCAGACGCTCGGAGTGCGATGCAGCGACCAGGATGGCAATCCACGAGCCGACGGAGTTCCCAGCCAGATGAACCCGATCTACACCGAGACCGTCGAGCACTTCGACCAGCCACTTCACCACATCCGTCCCATCCCGCAGGGGCGCGGTCTGTACGCAGCGGCCCGGCCACCCCATGATGTCCGGTGTGTACACTACGCGATCGCGTGCCAGATCCTCGATGAACCGGAGCCACATCTGACCGTTACCTGCCATGCCCGGCAATAGCAGGATCGGCGCGCCCTCCCCAGTTCCCGATTTACGTACCGACGTTGTCCCGAAAGAGGTTTCGACAATGAGTTGGGTCGAAGGTATCGGCCACTGCACAGCCAGAGCATCATAGGCCCGCAAAAATGTGTCCTTCGCTTCGTCGCTGGTGAATCGCCCGATCTTCGGCATGCGCCGCCCCTTCGCCAGTTTTATTGATATGACAATACCATATTTTATAACATGACTGTACCACGTTTGCGATATGTGCATACCATGTATGCGGTACATACGTACCAGCTAGGCTGATAGAACTTCGATACGAAAGGAAGGCAGCGGGTCTCGTGCCACGTTTGGTCGATCATGAAGTGCGGCGACGGCAGATCACCGATGCCGTGCGACGAGTCATCGTCGGCGGCGGCCTGGAAGCCGTGACTTTCCAAACCGTCGCCGCTGAGGCTGGGATCTCAGTACGACTGGTGCAGTACTACTTCGGAACCAAAAAAGATTTCTTGTTGGCGACCCACCGATCGGTGTTGGAGGACGCAGGCGCTCGTTTCATGCGGCAGTGGACCGCACTGGGCGAAGATGCCGCACCTCGGGAAGCTATTCGCGCGGTCCTGACCGAACTGCTACCCCTGGACGACCAACGTCGGGAGGAAACCATCGTGCTCGGTGCCTTCGGCTGGGCGTCGCTCACCGGCCAGGGCATTAGCGCGGAAGAAACTTTCGCGGCACCACGGGCATTGAGCACGATCGTCGCCGACCAACTCCGGCGAGCTCATCACCTCCGCGCATCAACAGACCAGAGCGACTTCGAGCTCGACGCCGAGCTCATCGTCATGGCAATGGGCGGACTCGCCCAAGGCATGCTCCAGGGCTACAGCACCGCACACTCAGCAGTGGAACTCGTCGACCATCTCCTCGATCGTGTGCTGGGAACACGAGTCGGTGATCGAACGAATCTGCCCGGCACCGATTGAGCGCACCTGCGAATATCGACCGAACGCTCACTCACCGTGAGCGGCTGGAGCCCAGATCTGTCCGCAGCGCGTACACCCAACTTCAAGACCAGCGCCGAGTAACCCTGCGCGTCAGACGTCCCTCCCAACAACCACGGTGCCAATGCCTGCGGTCGCCCTCGCCCGCATAATTGGGCCAGGCGACAATATGGGCGATCTTGGGCGCGATCTCATGGTCGCAGCCAGGGCAGCGGTAGAACTTGTCCGCGCGAGCGGCCGGAATCGTACGGACCGTGTACATCTCATCACCGTCGGGCCCCGGCTCGATACGTCCGAACACATCCCCGAGTGGAGCACCACTGGGCCGCGCACGATCGACGCGGCGATCTGAACGCGGTTTCCTGCGGGGCATGCGCTCAGCCTATTACCCAGCCGGACATCGCCTCGCACTCCCCCCAGATTCAGAACAAGCGGAACTCATTGCTCTCCGCACCGCGAAGAGCGTCGTAATCGAGCGTGAGACAGCGGATGCCACGGTCCTCAGCGAGCGTGCGCGCCTGCGGCTTGATCTGTTGAGCGGCGAAGACTCCCGCGACCGGAGCCAGCAACGGATCACGGTTGAGCAGTTCGAGATACCGGGTGAGTTGTTCGACGCCGTCGATCTCGCCCCGGCGTTTGATCTCGACTGCCACGGTGCCGCCATCAGCGTCTCGACATAGCAAGTCGACCGGGCCGATCGCCGTCATGTACTCACGGCGGATCAGCGTGTACCCCGCACCGAGGGTCTGCACATGCTCGGCAAGCAGTTCTTGGAGATGAGCCTCTACCCCGTCTTTCACCAACCCCGGGTCGACCCCGAGTTCATGCGAGGAGTCGTGCTCAACATCCTCGATGGTGATGCGGAGCTCTTCCTTGGCTTTATTGGTGACAACCCACAGTGCTTTTGCCCCCTCGGGGAGTTGCGTATCGCCGTTGCTCTCCTCTAACCAACACGGCGGGCTCATCCAGTTCAGCGGCTTATATGAACCGCCATCGGAATGCACGAGCACCGAACCGTCCGCTTTGATCAGCAACAGCCGGCGGGCCATTGGGAGATGGGCGGTGAGCCGCCCTACATAGTCGATCTGACAGCGAGCAATCACGAGACGCACTCAAGCACTGTAGGTGAGCGCTCGACGGCCGCTATCACCAGCCCGTCAGATACGTGGTCGAGTGGAGCGGGATGGTGTTGACGAGATTCGATCGGGCCACCGTTCCAC
>NZ_JBWSOR010000021.1:0-63932 GCF_056629435.1 Nocardia sp. TBRC8007
GACCATGCCGCGGGCATCGAGCGCGGCACGGCGGTCGGCGGGGATCGGGCGACCGCGAGTCCTGGTGCCCGCGTGCAGGCTTCGGTAGTAGGAGATGGCCGCACCGAGTGCGTAGCCGGTGTCGTCGACGTATGCCTTCTCGATCGAGGTGAGGCTGCCGTGTGTGGTGATGTAGTGGTCGCAGGCGTCGAGGAAACGCCGCCAGGCCCGGGAGTCCTTGTCGAATCGCATCCCGATTTCTTCCAGCGCGGCTTGCTCTTGTGGGTCCAGTTGTCCTTTGCGCCATTTGGTGCGCATTGTCTTGATTCGTGCGCCGAGAGGGTAGCCGTCGGTGGTGATGTAGGAGACGGGGACTTCGAGGTGGCCGTGTTCGGTGTGGTAGCGGAGGCAGGCGGAGAACAGTAGTTGCCATCGCAGGTGGCGGGTGTCCCAGATCATGCCGAGATCGTCGAGCGCGGTCCGCACATGCTCGGGCACGGTGTGGCGGCTTTTGCTGCGGACGGTGTTGATCCTGGTGCCGAGTCGGTAGCCGGATGCGGTGACGTGGTCTTGGGGGACTGCGGTGTGCCCGTGCTCGTCGCGGAAGGCGGCCAGCTCGGTCAGTAGCCGCTCCCACGGCAGCGCGCGGGTGTCCCACACGATGTCCAGTTGCTCGAGTGCGTCGACGCGGTCGGGGCGTAGCCAGCCTTTGCGGTAGTGCTGGCGGGCGTTGGTCAGCCACTGGCCGAGATTGAACCCGTCGGCGGTGGCGTGGTTGCTCGGGATGTGCAGGTCGCCGTGGGTGGTGTGGTAGTCGCGGGCATGGCCGTAGCCGACCCACCATGAGGAGGTGGTTTGGGTGACGAGCAATGCTTCGAGGTCGGCGAGCACGCGGGTGCTGACACCGGAGGGTAGCTCGATGCTGATCTTGTCCGGCAGCTGCGGGTTGGTGATGTGGCCGTGGGAGCGTTGGATGTCGAGTTCGATGCCGAGGATCTCGTCATGGGCGCGCAACGCGCGTACGACCTGCCACAACACGTGGAAATCGCCCGGATCGAGGTCGCTGACCTGCATGTCGGAGTCGGGGATGACGATCGGGACGATGACGTAGGCGAGGCCGGGACCGTCGCCGCCGCGGCGCAGCGCCCGCCCCACTGATTGGACGATATCGACCTGCGAGGTCTTCGGGTGGGTGAACGCGACCGCGTCCACGGTGGGTACGTCCACCCCTTCGGACAGGCAGCGTACGTTCGCCAGCACCGTCCATTGTCCGGGGGGATGTCGTAGCCGGTCCAACGCTCGGCGGCGGTGGCGGTCGTTCATCTCGCCGGTGATCAGCTCGGCACACAGTCCGCCGTCGGGGCGCTGCTCGTGCGGGATCCTGCTCAGCGTGGCCGCCAGGGTGCGGGTGAATTCCTCGGCGGCGTCGATGCGGGGGCAGAACGTGATGACGCGTCGCAGACGGTATCGGTGGGCGGCTTTGGCGATGACGGCCTGCGCGGCGAGGGTCCGCAGATCCGGGGCTGAGGGGTGGTCGTGGTAGGTGTGGGTGTCATCGCGCAGCATCTGCCATATCTCGGCTTCGGTGACGCCGATGACCACGATCCGGTAGTCGTCCAGCCAGCCCTCACTGATCGCTCGCGACCACGGATACCGGTAGGCGACCGGCCCGAACAGCTCCTCATTGTCCATCGACAGCGCGCCGACGGTCTCCACCCGCACGTCGTCGACGCGGGGGGTGGCGGTCATGTGCAGCCGCCGCGTCGCGGGCAGGAACCCTTCGTCGAGGATCCGGCGGGTCATGTAGTCCGGACGTCCCGCCAGATGGTGGGCTTCGTCGCAGATCAGCAGATCCACCACTCGACCAGTGGTGTGCAGGGCATCAGCGAGCCGGCGGGCGGAGATGTAGGTACCCACGATCAGCCGCCGCCCGGACTGGATGTCCAGCCATGCGGCGATCTCGGTCGGATCGGTGGAGACATGGGCGTCGATATCGGACAGATGCACCGGAGCATCGACCACGGTGTCATCGCTGCACACCGCCAGCGCCGCATCGACACGGGCGTGCTCGCGCCAGGTGGTGAGGATCTGAGCGACCAACGCCAACGACGGCGCCAACACCACCAACACCCCCGCGCCGGGCACCAGCCGGGTCGCGGCCTCCACCGCGATCAACGTCTTGCCCGAACCACAGGCCGCGTGCAGCTGAGCGCGACCCCTATCGGCCAGCGCCGCGACAAGCGCGTCGATCGCCTCGTCCTGATAGGGCCGCAACCGCGGACCGGTCCCGGCTCCCGCCGAGACCACGGCGTCCATACTCATCGGCCACCGGGTCCGTCGCTGACCGGTAGTTCGGTCACCGCACCACGCCGACAGGCATCGATCACCGCCAGCGCCGCCGCCCGGCTCCAGCCTCGCACCGCAGCCACGATCACCGAGACCTCCGAGGCATCCAGCACGTCATCGAAATCGGCGGCGGCGAGTTCCTCGGCCAGCGACACCGCGGGCGCGGTAATCCAGGTCACGTCGACGAACAACCCGCGCACCACACGCGTGATCGCCTGCCACTGCAGGGCCGTCAACGGCCGGATCTCAGCCAGCTCGGCAGCCAGCAGCCGGTCGAGAGTGTCGATCGGCAACGACAACATCGGATCGGGCAGGCCCTGACTCTGTCCGACCACCTTCGAAATGTACTGCCGGGACTTACCGAGCTCGGCAGCGACCCTATAGCCTCCGCCCGCGCCGCGGCGGGCGACCTCGTCCGCGATCATCCGCGCACGATCGGCGCGGGCCTGCTCGATACCCGCGTCCAGCTTCGCTATCCGGCGCGCGAAGTCGGTACCTGCCTGCATCACTGCAACTCCTCTCCCGCCTCGATCATCGGATAACCTCCTGGATGTGGGAGGCCGCTCGGATGGGTCCTCCCGCTGGTGTCGGAGGGGTGCCTCCCTCTGACACTTCCAACATATGTCAACCAAAAGTTGACGTCAATCTTTGGTTGACATCAGTATGGCGGGCTTCTTACGCTTGCGGCATGACCGACCCTGACCTGGTATCGATTTCGATCGGCGACGACACCGACTACGACCTCGACAACGCTCCGCTGGACAAACTGATCCTGCTCTTGGCGCACCTCGGGGGCCAGCACCTCATCACCTTCGCCGAGTGGGAGCAGGCGTTAGAGGAGGAACTCGACTGGTTGGAGTCGGCTATTCGGCTACCGGTAGATGTGGTCGCGGTCCCGGGCATCACCGACGACGCCGAAGTCGCCGACAATCTCCGTTACCGGGCGATGCTGCGGGCCGTCCTGCATCACACGGGCATGCCGGTATCGGTACCACCGATCGACCACTACCCGACACGCCCTGCCGGCGTATCGGAAGCCCCGGTAGGTGACAGTGGTGACATCTCGCTGGCAGTGGTCGACCGTAAACGCAAGACATGGCGGGTACCACGGCCACGTTGATGAGCGCGTAGCTCATCCTCCTGCTGATGCAGAGTCGTCGGGGTTGGTGTCGCCGGAGCCCACACCAACCCCGACGGCACCTGCATCCGCGACTACATCGGACTGACCGACCTCGGACAAGCCCACCTACTCGCGTTGAACGCGATCAGGCCCGGCGAGCACCGGATCTACAACCTGGGCAACGGCATCGGCTACAGCAACCAGCAGGTTCTCGACGCCATCCGAGAGGTCACCGGCCTGCCACTGGACATCGAGATCAGCCCACGCCGGTCCGGGGATCCGGCCGCCCTGTACACCTCCTCGGCTCGCGCGCACGAAGAACTCGGCTGGACACCGGCCCAGCCGAAAATCACAGACATCGTCGCCGACGCCTGGCGATTCCACCAGCACCACACGCACTGACCTGGGCTCGATGTGGCATCTCATGATGCCGTCGGCGGCGCGCCATCACTTGTGGTGTGCCGCACGACATTCGGGACACCTGCACTTGTGGTGTCGATAGCTGCCGGAATCAGCGCCGTGCGGAATGTTCGGGTCACGTGCGGCCATCAGTGCCGCATCGAGGTCTTGGGCGAACCTGGCGTCGATGCGCGCCATGCCCCAGACCCGCTGCACCGTCACCCCGGCCGTGGTGGCCGATACGGTGAGGGGTGCGCCGGAACGTACGGCAGCGAGCAGTGCTTGTCTCTGTGCGTCGGGGAATGCTGCTCGTGCTGCCTGCCGTCGCCGCTTCCGCAAGTCGTTGTTGTGCGCGTGACGGCACGCGGCGCAGCGGCAGCCGTCACGCCACCCTCTCAGCCCATGCTCGGCTCGATAGCTCGCACCAGCCTCCCTGCACGCCTGGCAGCGGCAAACCCAGTTCATATAGCCGTTGCTCGTGCCGTGCGGCGCGTCGGGATGCACGAGCCTGCCGCCGATCTCGACACGCTCGGCGCGCCGGCGTCGCCTGAGGTCTCTCGTCTCTACGGCCATAGCCTCGCTACATGGCCCGCAGCGGCAGCTCCATTCCACGTAGCCGCTGAGCGTGCCGTGCGGCGCGTCGGGATGCACGAGCCTGCCGCCGATCTCGACACGCTCGGCGCGCCGGCGTTGCTTGAGGTCTGTCTTTCCGGCGGCGATGTCGGTTCCTCTCTCGCGCCTGGTCATCATTGACTCGCTGCAGCGTCCGTCTCCTGCCGGGTGACCGGTTATCGCCGCCACACGTTGACTCGCTCCCGCACCAGCAAGGGCGCCCCGTCTGGGCCTTTGACGTGGTCGGGAATCCAAATCCTTTTGCGCAGTGCATGTTCGGGGCCGTGCGCTTGGTTGCGCCAATGTCCGGACACGACCCAGCGATGGGAGTATCCGCGCCCGTGTTCGGGGTCGTGTTCGGGGTCGGTGGGTCGATACAGCCGCCGCAGGTCCACGACCGTCACGCCCGGATCTTCGCGGCCTGCCCGCTCCAGGGCGCGGGCGGTGCGTTTGTCGGCAGTTTCGCGCCACTGCTCGGCGAGGCCGGGTTGCCGCATCAGATGCCAGGCCGCGACTGTCGCGGCCAGGATCGGCTCGGTCGGGCTGGCCACATCGGACAGTGGCGGGGCGAATGAGCGCTCGATCGAGGTGATCGGCGACAGCGGCGGCACATGGGAGGCGATCTTGACCCCGGCGGCGTCAGCCGCGGCCATGATCCGCCAGCGCGCAACGTACAGGCCCAGCAGCAGCCCGTCCGGCATCGGTCCCCACGACACGGCATCGGCCGGGGTGGAGGCGCCGTCGTAGCTGAAAGCGCCTACACCGCCGTCGAACAGCATCAGCCCGGTCGGTGATGGCCGTGTATCCACCGTCAGGTCGATCTCCTCGAGCGCCGCACCGGCGGACATCGCCAGCGCGGCCATGTCCGCCGACGCCCAGAACAGGTCGGCGGTCGCCAGGTGCGCGTTGATGCCCGGCAGCTGCGGGCCGCTATCGCTGCCGGGCTCCTCATAGGGCGGGTCGGCGAGGAACCTGCGAACCTGATCACGGATTTTCGGCAGCGCGTTCGGGCGGATACGGCCAGTCGAGTCGCCGACCGGGGCGGCGGCGAGCAGATCCCCCACGCTCACGGGCTGTCCTGGTCTCAACACGGCAATCCCTTTCGGAGGTAGGTGGGATGCTGCACGACGGGTGTATGGCTCATCGTGGTCGGTCCTGCGCGACCATGGCCTGCCGGACGTTCTGAGGGGATTTGCCCCAGAGGCGGGCGATATCAGACCATGTCATGCCCTCCTCGTCGTGCAGCGCCTGCCAGGTGGCGCGCCGGCACGCCGCCACCACGGCCTGGATAGCGCGGGCGCGGGCATCGAGGTCGGGGAGCGGATCCCAGATCTCGTCACCGTCGGCGTCGGCGGTAGGCGCGAGCTGGTCGGGAGGCAGCTGCGCCAGTCGGTCGGCGAGGTCGGCGAGTGCGCGGGCGTGGCGGGCGAGGGACTGCCACGGGGTGGGCTGCTCGAGCGGGGGGCCGGGAATCGCGGCCATCGGGTCGTGCATGGAAGCTCCTGTATGCGAGGATGACCGGGTGGTTCGGGGGCGCCAGGTACGCCCCCGAACCACTCAGGGGGGATGTGATCAGTCGGCGATCGTGGTCAGCGACTCGATCACCGTGCCGTCAGCGCCGATCGCGTCCACCCGGTACTCGGTGCCCGGCTCGCAACCGAGATCGGTGGCGGACAGGTCGACGTTATCGTCCAGGGGAAGCACTGCCCGAGTCGCGGATTCGATGCTGATACAAACCGATTCTTCGCCCGGCGCGGCCACACAGTGGGTGTGCAGCTCGATCGGCTCGTCGGTGAGGTCGTTGTCGGCGACCAGCTTCCAGAACGCGTCGAAGTCCATCCGCTCGGTGTCGTAGCCGCCGGTGGCGGCGTGGACGCCGGCGACGATGGCGTCGAGGTCGTACTGGGTGTGATGGGCGGCGCCGGCGTTGATGGCCTCGGCGATGGCGAAGCGGGCATCAGCGGCGGTGTAGTCGGTCATGATCACTCCTCGGATTGTGGGGTTCCTTGCCTTACAACTCCACTTTAAACCAGGGGGTTTAAAATAGCAAGGGGTTGAGGCAAAACTTTGCGGGCGTGTCTACTCACGCCCATCCGAACACGCCCCCGCTCGGGGGGCTCAGTGCTGGGTGGATTCCAACAGCCCCACGCGTGTGCCGGTGACGTGGTGGTCGTGGCGGATCGCGGTGAGTAGCCGACCGCGCAGAGGTCCGGGCAGGGGCGTGGCGTGGAGTGCTGCCCACAGCAGCATGCGCTGGGTGCCGGGCTGGAGACCGTTGCGGATCGGGCGGTAGCGCCGCTGTCTGTCGTCCCAGTCGCCGAACACCGCGATCTGGCCGGGCAGCGTGTGATACACCGTCGTGTCGGCCCACACGCTGGATGTGCGGCGGATCCAGGTGTGGACGCGGTCGCGGATGACGCTCAGATCCTCGTCGATCCAGTCGCGGATCATCAGGCGTGCAGGTCCGCCGGCGGAAACGGTGACGCAGTGGAAACGTCCCGCCGGGTAGTCGGCCGGGTCACGGTCGAGGTGGGCGGCGACCTCGTCGCGGGGCGTGTCGGTCAGCAGCGGCATCGGATCGGCGTCGGGGTCGCCCGCGGCCGCGCCGGTGATCCACCACGCGGTGCGGGAGTCCGATCCCGGCGTGCACAGTGACCGGGTGGGATGCGACAGGGCCGCGATCATCCCCGCGGTGGCGTCGTCGGCGCAGGTCAAACAGACCGGCGGATTGGGGACCGCGCCGCTCCCGTCGATCTGGATCAGGGTCGGTGACTGGACCGCGCCGGGGACCAGCCGGGCGGGGATCGCGGTGGGCGCCGACCGGGCCAGCGGCCCCCGATGCCCGCACACGCAACACACATCGACGACTTGTGCACCCTTGGCCGTGCTGATTTCCTCCGCCCAGAATCGTGGTGCGGTCGGCGCATCGGTGACGGGCACGCCGTCGACGGTGATCAGCACCTGGGTTTTGCCCAGGTTTCCGCTGTCGATCACAGGCAGGGTGGCCCCGTAGTCACCGGCGAGGAACGCCGCCAGCGCGGCGGCAGCGGGATCGTCGGCACCGAGGCCGGTATGCCAGCGCGCCACCATATCCCGCCAGGCGGTGTGGCGGCGACGCCCTCGCGCGCTGGTATCGGTACCCAGTACATCGGCGACGTTGTCCATGCCGAGGATCGGGCGGATCCCCGAGCTGCGTTTGATCATCGGCACCCGACAGCGCACCGCTGGCGCAGCCTCGCTCAGCGTCCGGGGCGACCCGTCCGGAGCGAGGTCGAGCACCAGCCGTGCGCTGCGGAACGCGTAGAAGGCAGGCCCATCACCTCGCTCGGCGCGGCCGAGGTCGGCGAGTCGTCCGAAAATCGTCATCACACACCATTTCTCGTGGGAGTCGGGGAGTGTGGACAGTGCACCGAGCACGCTCGACGCACTGTCCACGCTCGGGAAATGCCTAGGGCATCGGCCACCTTCGCATACGATCACTCGGCACCGAGGTGAGGAACTTGTCTTGTCGGTCAGTGCCAATCCAGGCCGAGGTAGTCGACCACTGCGTCGGGCAACTTCTCGGCGATGCGGGCATAGCGGTCGGGGGTGCATTCCCACTCCTCACAGTGGGCATCCCAGTCGACGCCGAACACCGCGCACAGGTCGGCGATGTCGATGCGGGGGATCTCGATCCGGGCTTCGCTCGCAGCCCAGTAGCGGTGCGAGCCGGTGAGCGCCCGATCGAGATCCACGACGAGCGGAGCGCCGCGCCAGCCATTGTCGCTCATGTCCTCGACGAGCGCGGCGAGCTTATCGGCGTCGTAGGCGTCGTGCGGCGGAGCGAAATCACCCATGCGCGTCTGGACCCGCCCCTCGATACGGGCCATGACCTCACCGGCATCAGACACCATCCACCTCCAGCGTCCGGCCGCGCGTGATCAGCTGGTCGGCCCGCGCCTTGCTCAGCCCCAGCCGCTCACCAACCTGCGCGATCGATTCCCCTGTCTCGTGGGACAACTCGGCCACAGCGAGGGCGCGTAGCTCTGAGATCCGGTCCACCACCGCCGCGACCAGGCTCTGACGGCTCGACAAGTGCCGATACCAGGTAACCGTGTCGTCGTCACGTTCGCGAGACCCGACCAGGGCGTCGACCACCGCATCGCGCTCGGTCGGTTCGTACCCGAACCCGGGCACCGCCCCCGCCATCAGTCCGCCACCAGTATGGTCGAGGCGATCTCCTTGCCATCCTCGTCGATCAGGAGTACCTGGAACTCCTCCCCGGGCTCGCACCCCAGATCGTGAGCGCTGAGACTCCCCACCGCCTCCAGATCCGCAAGCCCCGCGATACGGCAGGCGGCGGCATCTTCCAATGCAATCGTCTCCCAGCAGCGGGTCTGCTCGTTGTATATCTGGGTTTCGACGGTCATAGCAGGCATGTCGATCCTCCATTTCATGGCCGAATAATTCGTATAGGTATCACTATACGGGTAGCGGCAGTGAGCGTCAAGAGATACCTATACGGTGAGTCTCCGAAGAGCGCCCAGCGACATCGAGTACATCCCCCCAGTCGATACACCCGCACATCGGCGGGTGCCAACGGACCGCGCAACGACTCGGCCGGGCGTTAGCGCATACCTGGGTCGCCAGGACCTGGCCGGGAGACGGCGCTGACCTGGGACGAAAGGTCCGCTGGCCTCAACTGGACTTCACCGGTCCAGACCCCCGGGACACAGCCTGCCGGATCAGGTTCGTGCTGCGTGCCGCTACGTTCCTCGGTCACCGCCGTTCGCGCCGAGTGAGCAGGTAGTCAAGGACGCTGGACCAGCTGATACCGCCGTCGGGGTGGTGGGCGACCGTCGATCGACGGTAATCCCGGCAGGACGAAAAGCGTGCCGGTGGCACTGGGCGAGGAGCTGACCGTACGTGCCGATCTGGCCGGGCAGCGTGTGATACACCGTCCGCCGAGGTGTACGTCAAAAGATTTCTTATGACAAATTTTCGCGGTGCCGCACCCGCAATCGGTGTTTTCGATATTGCTTACCAATTTGCAGTGCTGTAGATTTGTGATATCTAAAACATAGAGAGGGTGTACGACATGGATACCGACCTGCTTATTCGTCGGGGGGACGGGCTGCCGCCTGTCCGAGCGTTTGGGGCCACTCCCGCCGAGGCGATCGCCTCTGTGCGTTCAGCGCTCGCTGCTGGTGGACAGATGCTCGGACACCTCGGAGGATTTCGGATTACGGATGTGGACATCGAGGACACCGGCCGATCGGCTTGGTACCTCAGGGTCACGGTCACCACCGAAGAGTCCGACACCTTTCCCGAAATGACCCCTGGGCGGATGCGCACCACCGTCCTGACCGCCAGGCACGCCGTCGACCGGCCACGCCGCGCCTGGACGGTCAAGCCGGAAGATGCGGTGGGTGACGGTATTGAGATCAAGTCGGTGGACACCGCGCCCGGTGCGGCGCTGTTGGAGAACCTCGAGGTCCTGCGTGCGGCGGGGATGATCACCGGCGAGCATCGCGAATACGATGTGCGCGGCGGTGTCGGAGTGGCCGGTCGTGTCGGGGGTGGCTGGCTGGCGACTGTGCGGACCTGGCTCGACGACTGTGACGCACACCCGATCGAAACCCGGCTTGAGGTACAGCGCGTAGCCGACCGCGGCGGGCGGCCGTCGATCGACGGTAATCCCGGCAGGACGAAAAGCGTGCCGGTGGCACTGGGCGAGGAGCTGACCGTACGTGCCGATGCCGCGGCTGAAGCGTACGGCATCTCACGGGCCGAGCTCATCCGGCGCGCGGTCGCCGCCTATATCGAGCCCTGATAGGGGGTCCGGACTGGCAGGAACCTCGAAAAGACAAACGGTCGGAGCGAGTCAGTCTTGCTCCCACCTTTATTGTGCGCGAACCTACCGACAATCTCGCACTCACACATGCGTGGAACAGCCCCGGAGAAAGTCGACTCCGGGGCTGTTCCACGCAACGGTGTTCAAAAACGCTGCTCAGATGTCCTCGATGCGGATGGTAGCGACGGTGAAATACCGCACTGCGCCGGTGTGGGTGGTTCTGCGCTGCCAGTTGCTGGTGCGAGTGTAGCCAGCGGCGGTGAGCGCGTCATCGAGTGTTTCGAGGTTGGCTGGTGCGCCTGATGCGGCGGAGATGGATTCCCAGCGGCAGCTGATGTGTCGGCCGTGGATGCTGCCGTCGTCGTTGTAGAACAGCTCGCACCCGTACAAGTCGGCGACCGCGCCAGCAGGGTCGTCGAGGCGGGCGATGACGTGCAGATCGAGGATTTCAGTGTCGGTCACTGCGCTACCTCTTGGCTGCGTGTGGATCGCCTGTCTGTGGTCCGGGCTGGGGCAGGTGGGGTGGTTTGCTTCGCCTGGCCGTCTCGGGTCACGCGGGTGCGTCCCGGTCGGTGGCTGCGCCCGGCGCACGCAGCCCGGTGTTGAGCGATCACGTCGTCGCGGTGGGTGACGATCTGAATGTTGCGGGTTTGCCATCGGGTGCGGCGTTCGGTGGCGATGTGGCTGAGTTGCCCAGCTTCACGTGCCTGGTCATTGGTCAGTTCATGGACCGTGTTCTTGATGTCGGGGTCGACACCGGCCCGGCTGAGTGCCTTGTCTAGGTCGGCACGCTGTCGGGCGAACCGCTTGCGCTCCCGCTCTATACCGCGGGCCGCGCCTGCGGCCACGTCGTAGAGCGTGTCGCTGATCGAGGACACCGAGTGTTCGAGCGCTCTGGCTTCGCGGCTGTCGCTGTGTAGGTCGATGGTGCCGTTGGACTCGATGCACTGCGTCATCTTCGTCTTCGTCGCGGTTGACAACTCGGCGGCGGCCCGGTTGCTACGCAGCTGGTCTACTGCGGCTTTGGTGCGTTCGTCCACCCACATCAGCTCGGGCAGCTGCTTTTCGTCGCGGATGTGGCCGGTGTCGATATCGTTGATCAACGCCACTACCTGGTGGCGTTCTATCGAGGTCAGCCCCTTGCCGTTGATGGCAACGCTGTGCAGTTGGTCGCGGCGGTCGGCCATGTGGATGATCCGCTCGTAGATGTCGGTCTGTTCGCTGGGTCGGTCGGTGTGGTGGATGTGATCGACGGCGCTGCACAACTTCTCGGTGCCTATCGCGTACAGCTCCAGCTCCTCACGCAGGCGTTCGCGATCGACGTAGCCTGGCCACACCTGATGGTCGACCCGCTGTCCGTTGGCGATGAACCTGCCGACTGCGCGGACGGCCTGTTGGTCGGTGTCGGTCATCACCGAGATTTCCTCGGACATCTCGGCTGAGGAAATCTGCTGCCGCGCAAATCCCTCCAGCAGCCTTGGTATCCGTCCCCGTGTCTCCTCGCTGGGGTCAACTAAGACCGGGGTAGCGAGCAGGTCGACATGGCCGGTGACGCCACGCAAGTAATCGAGGGTAAATTCCAGCTGAGCTCGGTCGGTGTCGGGCATCTTTACTTGCGCCAGCTCGGTGCGTAGCTGCTCCCACCGCGCGGCTTGGTTGTCGATGTAGCCTCGCGGGTCGGTCAGATCGACGTCTTCACTGCACCATCCGCGGATCGCCTCGCTTGCTGCGCCTTTGGTGTGCTCGGGTAGCGGAGACGATGCCACTACCTCCAGCATGGCGGTTTCCCGCGCTCGCACCGCGATGGCTTCGGTGTAGTCCTGGTGGTATTGCGCGTCGAACTTGGCGTCGATGGTGACGCTCCAGGTGTCTGCGTCGACGACCACACCCCATTCTCGGATAAGGGTGTCAGCGATCTGCTCGACCCGCTCCCCGGCCAGCCCCGACGCGGGTCGCCAGAGCAGGGCGTCAGTGAGCACTTCCACGACGGAGTGCCGATTGTGCCACCGGATCTGTGCCATGCGTTTTTCAGCGGCGCGAAGTTCGTCAGCGATGTAGTCGTGGAAGGCTTCTTCAGCGTCCTGACGTTCCTGCCGATCGATCCGATCACTTTCAGCTTCGATGTACTCGAGTTGCCCGCGGGCTTGGGTGACCGCGATGATGGCCAGCAGATACGCCATACTCTGACCGTGCACCGAGTGTGCCTGGACATTGCTGCTCGGCTTGTCGTCGGCAGTGGCCGAGCCGGGAGCCTCGTCGAGGGAGGCGACTGGGGCGGGCGGTGGTGAGACAGCAGGCCCGGATCGGAATTGGTTGACAGACATAGCTTCCTTCCGTGTAGGTGCGGGCCCGGTGTGCTGGTCCGACCTTTGGGACGACTTTCTGAGAGAGGGCAGCTCACCGGTCCAGGCCACGTTCGGGGCCGCGCCCGCCCCGGCCCCGGTGGTGGGTGCGTCGTACACCCGCTCCCTGTTGAGTGCGGCGGCGGCCCTGACCTGTGCCGCGCGCTGCTGCTGAGGGTGGTTTGGCGTGTCCGGCGTCGGCGGCCATGCGTTGGGCGATCGAGTCTTCGCTCAAGTCCGTCGCGCGCAGCGTCTGCTCGAGGTCTGCTCGCCGTTCGGGGCTGTCGTAGCTTGCGGTGGTTTTGGTTGAGGTGCGTTCGGTCACGACGGTCTCCATGCGCTCGGCCCAGGCCATCGCGATCCGGTTGGCCTGCTTGCCCGCGATCGCGGCCTCACCCGCGGCGTAGTCGAGGTGGCCGTGGATCTTGTTGCGTAGCGCCTCGCCTACTCCTGCGGCGGCGAGTTGGGCGTCGAGCAGACGGCTCACACCGGTGCTCTCGTAGTCCGGCAGTGAGGCGCGTCCGGCCGCGAGCCTGGTTTGGGCGTCCATGACGCGGGTGACCGCATCGCGGGTCTGCTGCACCGTGCCCTGAGGGGCGGTGTTCGATTCGAGGATCTGGTCGAGCTGGTGGCGGTGGACGCGGGTGGTGTCGTGGGCGATCTGGTCGGCGCGGTCGGCGTCGGCGGCGGCTGCGGACCGGTCATCGACCCACAACAGCTCCGGGGCGGTGGTCTTGCCCGCCTCCACATCCCGCAGCACTGCTGTGATCTGGTCTTTCTCCCACGGGTGCAGGCCCTCGCCGTGGGTGAGGGCGCGGTCGATCGTCCGCCGATGGTTGGCGGCCTGCTTTTTCAGGGCCACAGAGGTGGCGTTGTCGAGATCGTTGGCTTTTCCGGCGGCGCGTTCGGCCTGCGGCGCCAGCGTCGCGTAGATGCGGATCGTGGTCGCCAACTCGTCTCGGTCGACGTGATCAGGCCACAGTTTGGCGTACTGCCCGGCTGGGTTGGTGCGGATGGCTTTGCCTCGCGCGCGGGCAGTTTCTTGGTCTTCGGGGGTCATGATCGATATTGCGTGGGTCAGCCGCTGCTGCAGTGACACGGTCGGCCCACCTATCCGCAGGGCGTCTTGGTAGGACTGCAGCATCTGATCGACTCGTGGTTTGGCCTCTTCGCCAGGGTCGACGAGCCCGCTGGCGAGCTTACGCAGCTCGGTGGTGGCCGATACCGAGCTGACCGTGTCGAGCTGATCGAGTGGTACCAGCTGTCCGGGAATGCCGAGGTAGGCTGCGACGAACCGAATTTTGGTGCGGATCGGTGCGCCTATACCCTTGTCCGCTAGCTTCTTCGTCAATGTGTTGAGCTGTTTCGTGGTGGGTGTCGTGCGCCATTCCTCGATCGCGGCGTACAGCTCGGCCTTGGCCGATTGATCCACGCCCTTGTCGGCGGCGACCAGCTCGACCATGCGGTCTTGGGTCGTGCGCAGTCGGGCCAGCGCGGCGCGATCCTGCTCGGCTGCGGCGAGCATTTTCGCGACCGGTGAGGGGCGGTTCTCGCCACGCGTGATCGTATTCATCGGCCCGGTGGGACACACCTGGCCGGTCTCGTGGTCGATTCGGAGGTCGTAGCGGCGGTGCAGGTGGCCTTCGACCTCCTGCAACGCGCGCGCGGCGACCTCACTGTCATTGGCCCATGCCGCAGCATCGGAGAGCAGGTCACCCAGCTCGGTCCGGGAGACACGGTCCAGCCCGGCTTTCTGCAGCTTGCGGATCCGTGCCTCGACCGCAGCGCGGTCGGCGGCCAGCTGCGCCTCGCCCGCGATGCGTGCGTCTTCTTCGTCCTGGGCGACCTTCTCCGCCCACCGGCGCCGTTGCTCGGCGTGCCTGCGGCCCATCTCCAACATGTGGTTCATCAACAGCCGTACGAACATCGACCACTGACCGCTGATGAGATCGACCTCGTCGGAGTGCGGGGCGGGAGCGTCGGTTGAGGGAGCGAGCATGTACTCGGCCATGGGTGTTCCTCCAGGTGTGACAGACGAAGCCGTCGCGGCACTTCGGGTCTCGACGGCGGGAGAGTCGGTAGTAGGTACGGATGCGGCATCCAGGCCGGAGGTGTAGGGGTCCAGGTACGGCACTGGCTCCAGCTCGGCGATCTCGTGCCCGCACATCACGTGGTCGGTGAGGTCCTTGCCGGTAGCGGCCTGCACGATCCGCACCCGTTCGACCCGATCGGCGATCGTGGCCATAACTCGCTCGGCTCGCCGGTACCCGGTGGTATCGCGATCGGCGATGATCACGACTGTGCGGGCACCTGTGAGCCATTCGGCGTGCTCACCGGACCATGACATCGCGCCACCGGCGTTGGTGGTCGCGGTCAGACCTACGGATTTGCCTGTTAGAGCATCTTTTTCGCCTTCGACAACGTAGATCGTGCGCCCGGCCTCGATAGCTTTTAGGACCTCGGGCAGGTTGTACGGGATCGGCTCGAACCCGCCTTTCCCCATCTGGCCCGTCTGTTCGTTCCAGCGGCGCTGGTGAAACGACTTGTCGCGGCCTCGTTCGAAATCGGCCTCCTGCCGGACGACCTCACCGGCGACTGTGCCGTCGACGCGGACATATGGATAGGACGCGACCGGTGTCCACGGTGAGGTCTGCTCACCGAGGTCGGGCTTCTTCGGCTGCTGCAGTGGCAGGCCCGCGGCGTCGATCGCGCGGTCGGCGCGGGAGAGTCGACGTGGGCGGGGCCGGTTCGCGCGGCGGTCCCGCTCACTTTCGCGCTCGATGCGCCGGTCGAACATGTCGCGGACTCTGAGTCCGATGGTCTCCAAGACGTTTTCGTTGTCGCACCCGGCGAAGCAACGCACCACTGTGCGTTGCTGGCCGGAGTCGTATTTGACTCCCAGCGAAGGTTTGTGGTGGCGGCCGTCGCCCTCGTGGACCGGACAGCAGAATTGCGTCCAAGCTCCGGATGGGCGGCCGGGGCCGACTGTCCGTTCGAGGGCACCCGTGATCGCCTCCCACGACCCTTGGTCACGGGCGCTGGTCGAGGTATTCATCCGGGAAAGACCTTGATCACGCGCCGGTGCCCGATCTGCGCGGGTGGCAGCAGAATCGCTGATGACGTCGGTGTTGCGGGCTCGTCATGCGCGTGGCCGTCCGGAAACATTCCTTCTGGCGCGGTCACCAGCGGTATTTTCGCCAGCTTGTCCTTGTGCCCGTTGCTGACCGAGCAGTACTCGAACGGGCCTTTCGGGTCGAGAATGCGGTCCATCATGGGGTCGGCTAGCTGTACCCACCAGGCCGCCATCTCGGCGCCGTCGCCGTGACGTGCCTGCTCGAACGCCCGCCACAGCGCCTCCAAGCGAGCGGTGACCTCGCCGTGCTCCCACCAACGAGGACACCACCGCACACTTCTTTCACTGCCGCGGGCAATGACTTCCCGCCGGTACAGCTCGGCGATATAGCCGTCGACGAACGCCTCGAGATCGCGGTAGCGCAGCTCCTTTTCGTCCTCCCCGGCATCCTCCTGCTCCGGCGAGGAGGCGAGTGCGGCCTGCGTCTCGAGGATCGCGGTCTCCCGCATCCCGGCGACGACCTCGGGAGTGAGCATCGCCGCGACCGCACCCTTGGCGACGTCTTTGGCTTCTGTGGCGATCTGTGTGGCGACCGCCTTACGGATCGCGGCGTCGAGTATCTCGCCGAGGTCCATCTGTGGAATCACCTGTGCGGCCGCGGCCTGCTCGGTTTCGGTGGTGTCGGTTCGATTGGTGCTCATACGGTTGCGCCTTCCTCGAGATGTGACAGCGGCTGTTCGGCACGCAGGCGCGGCCGAGCAGCCGGGATTTCGGTGGTGTCGGATCGCTCGATTTCGGCGAGTGCGGCCCGGATATGCGCGGCATATGGCCGCTGCATCCACGGCACGGCCTGCCCGAGTGTGGGCCGGTGACCGGAGGCGAAGATCACGACACGTCCCGGGGGCATCGCGCCCAGATCAGAGGCGTGCAGCGTGGTTTCGGTCGTGCGCGAGGTGGAGGTGGAGCGGGTGGCTTCCTTGCCGTGGCTCCGGCTGACCGACTGCGTCAGCTCATAATGCGAGCCGATCATCTCCGAGCGG
The DNA here is from genome assembly GCF_056629435.1 of Nocardia sp. TBRC8007. Classification (NCBI taxonomy): domain Bacteria; kingdom Bacillati; phylum Actinomycetota; class Actinomycetes; order Mycobacteriales; family Nocardiaceae; genus Nocardia; species Nocardia sp. TBRC8007. The sequence continues at coordinate 16,745 of NZ_JBWSOR010000021.1, forward strand.
TCCCGCAGGAATCCCGTATCGTCGAGACCGGCACCGAGCACCTTGATATTGGCCGCGCTCCACAGCGCGGTCATGCCTTCGTGCCCCCAGCAACGCACCCCCTGGGCCCACGACTGCAGGATCGTCATCACGACCATGCCGCGAGACCCGAAATGGCTGTACTGCTTCGGCAGGTCAGCCCATTTGACGATGTTCGCGGCCTCGTCCAGCACGATCAGCAGCGGCACCGGAAGTCGCCCGAGCGGATGCCGGACACACTCGGCCTCCCCCGCCGCCGCCACAGCCGCGCACAGTGCTGTCACCAACGGCCCCGCGGTGCCCTTGCCCTCCCTGGACAACGGGTAGAGCGTGTCGCGGGAACGCACGAACTCCTCAACGGAGAACGAGGTCCGAGGGCTTTCGCCCTTGGCCGGCGGGCACACCCACGGCCGGATCCGCTCGTATTTGAGGCACGACGCCATCTTCTTCGCGGTCGAGAACACCCCGCCCCGCTGCTTTTCGGGCGCATGGTACTGATCACTCAACGCGGCAGAGACCAGGCCGAACCCATTCTCGTCGAGGATCACTATCGGCTCGGTGTCACCGACCGTGGTCACCCACTGAAAAGCCTGTGTGATCGGCCGCTTCGCCAACGCGCACGCCAAGAACAAGCCCGCCAGCAGGTCCTCGCCCTCAGGATCGAAAAAAGCGTCACGCTTGTCGGCCTCACCGGCAGCAGCGAAATGCCCCGCCAGCTCCGCCGCACGCTCCTGCGCGCCCGCGCCACCATCCTCACCACGCACCCACGCGATCGGATCCCAATACCAAGTGCACGGCTCAGCCGCCACGCCTTGCGGGTCGAACACATGAGCGGTGCGGCCGTGTGTGGAACGCAGGTGGCGGGTCGCGTCGACCACGTCCCGCTTGTTCGACGTCGCGACTACCGCGCCGATGGCGTCCATCACTGCCGGAATGACTCGGGATGTCGTTTTCCCCGAACGCGGACCCCAGATATCGAGGTGCAGGTCTTCATAAGATGCGTAGAGAGGCTTGCCATCGGTGACCGTGTGAGCGATCAGCACCCCCGGTGCGTCGTCTTCACGCAGCTGCACCTGCAACTTTTGTGCCTTGGACAGGATCGCTTTGCGCCGCAGATCAGCCAGCTCCTTGCCACGGGCCATGTAGCGGGCCTGTGAATCTATGGCCTTCTTGTCGATCGGCTTGCGCTGTGAGGCTTTCCCGACCAGCTGACGGCACTTCGCGCACACCGCCCGGTAGGCCCACACCGACCCGGCCACCGACACTGCGGCACCGGCTACGAGAGTGACCGCGCCACCGGTAGCCGCGCCAGTCCACTCCAGATCACCGGTCGCGAGATGGATCGCCAGCGACAGCGGATTCCACGGCACGTCCTGGGAGGGGCCGCCGTACAAGTACTCACCGACCCGAATCGACATCCCAGCCGCTTCACCGAGCCCGATACTCGCGCTGACCAAGATCAGCTCTTTCCATTCCGAAAGATCACCCTCACCAGGGCCTTTCACACTGCGATCCATCAGTTAGTCCCTTTCCGGGTGGGGGTGTTCCTGGCGATGGCCTCCAATTGGTCGGCGGCCGCGTCGCGGCGTCGCTGCAGCGTGGAGTCGCAATACTTGGCGGGCACTTGCACCATTGCGATCACGCAGGCGGACAAGGCGCCGGAGCGCACCATCGGGGCCGCCCACGTCGCGCACTCCGCCAGCTGCGGGCAGCTCGCGCAGATCCCCTGCGCCCGCCGCACCGCAGCCGGTCGCTGCCCATGTGGGAAGAAGATGCTCTGGTCGACGCCGCGACAGGCACGGTCGCGGTAAACCACCGGATCCGGGGCGCTCATCGCGTCACCTCCGGCGCAGGCACCGAGGTAGCAGTGCAGAACGGTGCGCAACCGCCACCAGTCGGGATCGTGTTGCCCGGACCGAAATCGGTGCAGGACACGACCACGCACGTGATAGCGGCTAAGCCCACGACCGCGCCGAGTAGCGCGGCCATAGCACCGACCCCACCGGTCCCACCGGCACTAGGCACGACCGGGATCACCACGTCGACCACTCGTTCGCGCGCCATCACGCCCCCACCGGCAGCACCGCGAAACCACGCGCCTCAGCAGCAGTCAGACCCAGCAGCCCCGCCCACCGCTCCACCTCAATACGGTCCGGTGCCACAGCGATCCGCATCGCCGCCCGCGCCTGCTCACGCGTCAGCTGACGACCTGGCAGGTAGTCCACGACCCACCGGTCTTGGCCCACATAGTCGGCATGGTGGGCGGTCTCTTCCGAAACCATGTGCCCGTCCGCCTCAATGACCGCCGGAATCGCTGGCGCGGCCGCCCGACGCCAGATCGCAGGAGTCCACTTCTCGGATTGCTTGATTGCCATCACGTCCCCTTGTTGACCCTGATCTTGTAATGTCTGTCAGGTATGTAATTACTGTAATGACAAAGTAGGTGATAGGGCAATGCCTTTGTCCTATCTGTCCTTACAGAGAAGATGGAGACATGAGCAGGCGACCGAGATGGAAGATCGTTTACGACGATCTCCGCGACCAGATCACTCGAGGTCATCTTCAGCCCGGCGATAAGATCCCGGCTGAGCTGGACCTTGTACAGCGGTATGACTTCAGTAGGCCGACAATCCGCGAGGCGATCCGGCGCCTGGAGCAGGAGGGGTTACTCACAGCAGCAGTTGCAGGAATCGGCCGGACCGTGCGATCCAGGGATCTCATCACCTGGCATCTGACGAAGTTCGAGTTGGGCGCCTATTCTGACGACCTGGTCAACGGAATTGACCAGTGGGAAGCTGACGCTCATTCAGAAGGGTGGGCGACGCGTCAGATCGTCGACAGTGTTCTGGAACTGCCTGCTACGGCAGAGGTAGCGCGCTACCTGCAATGCCGTAGTGGGACGCTTCTTTTGCGACGCAGGCGGTTGCGGTTCGTCCAGAAGCCGCAGGTTCCCGAACAGTTGGCGATGATCGCCGACACCTGGACGCCACTGGATATCGCCAACACGGAGATCGACGGTGTTGCTCCGCTTCGGGCTACCGGCAACGTCGTCTACCCCGGCGGCATCTACCGTGCGTTGGGCTTTCGGCAGGTCCAGTTCTCCGATGAGATCACCGTGCGAATGCCCGAGCCCGATGAAGCTGTGCTGCTCGAACAGCAGCCAGGCACACCAGTCGGGCAGCACGCTCGCGTCGGCATCGACGCCACAGGCCGTCGTGTCCGAGTTCTCCTCAGTGTGTTCAGTGGTGACGCTCTGCGACTCCGCTACGACCTGCGTGTCCCAGAGAACCGACCTGCCAGCAATGGCGCGACGACCCAAAAAAGTTAATTCTCATGAACAACAACAGTGACCCCTGCGAGGCCACCATCTGGCAGTCTGCAGCTCAATTGGTCGCAGACATGAAGGATTCAATGGGTTGGGTGAGGACTGGAACACCGTGTTCGATCAGGCTGCGCGTGCCCTTGACAACGAGGCCCGCGGTGTCCGTGATGGTCCGGGTGGCACGTACTACCGGACCATCACCGACAGCAGCCACCATCCGTTGCGCGACTGATCTCGGCTAGTCTCTCTACCCCTCAAGGACGAAAGGTACTCCTATGACCCATGTGTGGTACGCCGCATACGGCTCGAATCTCCGCGCCCGACGCCTGGCGTACTACATCGAGGGGGGCACACCATCCGGGACAGGGCACACCTATCCAGGCTTCCGTGACCGCACACCTCCGCTCAAGTCCACACCACTGACTCTGCCTGGCAGCATCTACTTCGCTTGGCAGTCGCCAGTCTGGACCGGCGGCGTGGCCTTCTATGCAGACCAGCCACAAGACAGTTGGGTGAAAGGCGCAGCAGCTCGGGGCTACCTGCTCACCTACCAGCAGTTCAGCGACTTAGCCACCCAGGAAATGTATCGGGTTCCAGGGGAGACACCGGATCTCAACGTGGAAGAGATCATTGCCAACGGCAAGCTACAGATCGGCTCCGGCCGGTATGAGACCCTTATCCACGTCGATGACATGGACGGGTTCCCCATCGTAACCTTCACCTCCCCATGGGATCCGGCCACTGTCCAGATCCAAAAGCCAGCAGCGCGCTACCTCGGGATGCTTGCAGCCGGCCTCTACGAGTCGCACAAATGGGAGGTCCCCGTGATCCTCACATATCTTTCGAGAATCCCTGGTATAGAAGGGTTCTGGGAGAAAGGCGAGCTTCATACCCTGGTCGCGGAAGCTGTGGAACGGGCGTGAAGCGCAGCCGCCCAAAATTTGTGTGGAATTCCCTACGGCGTGTCGGCGAGACTTTCGCCAACCTCCCATTAGCGTTAACCGCCATGGCCAGACCGGTAACCATGCCCCCCTCCAAACTGTCCGGTGTCCGCCTATCCATCGACCTCCTCGAGGCATGCGATCAAGAGATCCGCCAGCGTGGGCTCACGAAGCGCGAGTTCTTTGAACGAGCACTCCGGCGGGAGTTGGGACTGTCGGAGACCGACACAGTTAACCAAGAAGCATTGGACATTGATGTGACCGGGAAGGAATGCGCGTAGCCGACCCGACCTAAGCGGGCGGTCAGCCCGCCCCACACAACCTCATAAACACGGAAAAGCCCTCGACCTGGTACGTCGAGGGCACCGCTCCCCGAAGGGATCATGTCTTTGCCAGACAGGTCTCAGGGTAACGCACGCGCTGATGCAATCGCACGTGAACACACCCCTGTGCAAAGTAACAATTCGTACACCTCATCTGATCAGCGGAAGTATTGCGCTTCCCGGCCGTCGCCTCGTCGGAATAGTCTCGCGCTGGCGGCCGGGCTCTTTCGGCTGCCTCCTCTGCGCCTGGAACTGCCCGCGGACGCCTACACCACTGTTCCGGCGTGCTGGTGGTCGCGTGAGCGGTGGATCGCGCACAACCTCGCGCTCTACGACACGCACTACGAGCTACTTCGGCGGCAGAACATGGTCGACGCGGTGAGCCGCAAGACTTTCGAGAGGTACCTCATCGCGGAATCGAGCAGCGCGCACCATCACACCGGCCGGGGCGCTCAGGCAACGGTCGCCGAGCTGAAGAAGGCCACCAGCCGCGAGCGGTCCACCGTGTTCCGGTGCCGCCGCCTGGTCAACAAACTCGGTACCCGCACCACCGTGTTCCGAGGACGTCAGCGCACCAAGGCCGAAGCACTGGAGTCCTGGCGCCGCGACGACCCGAGCCGGGGCTGGGCATCAGTGTCCGCGCTGCATGAAACGACAGTCTTCCCTGTGGATAACCAGATCGTGGAAACGCTGCTTGATCAGGGTTTTGGCACCCCCCCTGAGCGTAGCGAAGGTTTTGTTTTCCTCTCACGATCAAATTTTGTTTCTTCGATTCAGAGCACGATACAACGATGCGCTACGCGCAGCCTGGACAAGAGGAGGCAGGCCCACCACGCACCCGCATACGACCAGAGAGCGGTCAAACTGGCCTCTAGCGTGCGCCGTGACGAACGGTTCCCCCTCTGGGTACGTCAGATACGCCCAGGACGGCTATCGGCGCTCGTGACGCGCAAAGCCGTCGCCGGGTGGGACATCGACGACATCTACGGCGGCCTCGAGGAATACCGGATCTCGGGCAAGAAGATCCTGACCGCACCGCACAATCCGCCGGGCTATTTGTGGTCGATCCTGAACCAGATCCCCGACGATATGCCTCCAGCCCGGCTGGACCGGGCCCGCACGGTCGCATTCGAGGAAGCCGAGCGAGGACACCGAGCACGCCAACGCGAAGATGCCCGGGCGGCAGCGATGGCGGCAGCCAGACCGGACTCACCCGACCGTCAGGCCGCAATGCGTCAGGCACGCCGAATCGGTCAACGCAGCGCCGAACGCACCGCCGAACGCGCCCGCGACGCCGAGCGGGCCCGCCGGGAACTCGCGCAGAAGGCCCGCAGGCGTGTCTAGTTGCGCCATCTCATGAGGTTGGTGCTACCGGCCGCGACGGCAGTTCGTCGGTGTCGTGAACCAACCAACGTAGGAACGCGACCACGTGCGCGTTCAGATTCGAGTCGACCTCACTGACGGCCGCTTTCGCGCGCTCGTGTAGCTCGGGGTCCACGCGAACCGTCATGACTGGAAAGCGGTGCTGATTAGGCATTTTCCCAGTATCTCACGGTGGACATCCACCTACCGAGGCGGTAGAGTCGACGGTGGACGTCCACCGTCGTCTTGGGGAAATAGACTGTCCGGCTACTGACAGGTTGAGCATGAGCGAGCTCCTGAAGAAGCATCGAAACCGCACCCGCGGTCGCCGCTGCAGTCCGCGTGCCACCGGCGGTTGCGCGTCCAACCATCCACTCGCCAGGAGGACCCGACTCAGTCGGCGCCGCGCACGTCTATGCGCCGGGCTTCCCCTCAAGAGTCAGCAGGCATTCCAGCACTTCGCGGACTCCCGCACCGTGGTGATCGAGCTGCGTCCCACAAACCCGGATTCGGTGCGCCACCTCGAAAACGGCGCCCTCTTCAAGCCGGAAGAGATCAAGTCGAAAACGATCACGGATGCCGATGTACTCCTCGGTGTCCCACCGAGCACGAAAGGACTGGTCGGGTTCTTCCCCGAAGGCCCACCGAAACCCCTGCCTTACCTGTCCGGGCCGGACCTGCAGATCGCTCGGGCGCGACACCGGATGCGAGAAATCGAGTACCAGAATCTCGGTGCCCAAATGCATGAGCTGGCCCGCAAACCACCTGGCGCGGGCCGCTACGAAGTCATCGGCCACGTTGTCTACGGCTGCACCACAGACAACGTATTGAAACCCGTTGCCGCCGATCACGATATCTACGCCATCTACGCACCGAATGGCCGACGGCTGCCGCGCGACGAGCACACGAGACTCATCGCCGACATGCGCAACGCACACTTCGGCGTGATGCACGGACCAGTCGCTGACTGGTCAACACAGGGATCCGCTGAACGCAAAATGCAACGCGACCTGATCGCACAGGCAGGACAGGAAGGCATCATCCGGTTCGCTCCAGGTGAGCCGATGTGCTGGACCATCCCGAACACACTCTGGTCGCCACAGGACCCCGGTGGGAACCCCATCCTGCTCAGCTCCGAAACTGCGGCCAGCCGCCTGGCGTCCACGGCGAACCCTCTGGAGGTAATCCGATGACCACTGCGCCGACGCCGAATCCACGCCACCGCCCAGTCGATCGCATCGACGAATGGATCGGCGTATCGATCGCCGCCCTCAACGCTGGTGACGTGGCCACGCTCGCTGCTATCGAGGCCCGCCTGTCGGACGCCGACCGGACAGCGATGCTCGAGCGGGTGATCGCTGAGCTGGCTCGTCGTCAACTCAGCGGTGGTTTCAGCGATGACGAGATGCCGACTGATTTCCGGGTGACCGCCATCCTGCACCGTCCAGGTAGCGCTGGCGTGGTGGTGCAAGCAATGCACATCGATCGTGACGAGCACGGTACTGAGCTGACTCGCGAAGTCGAGACCCAGAAGTGGGAGGAGTTGAGCATAGGCACTGACCGCATCGACCTGACCACTGCCGACAAGTGGCTGACCGAAGCGGGCTATCTGCGCACTACCGCCTGGTCCGAGCGGTATATCACTGCCCGCGGGACAGTGTTTTACCGCGCCGACGTCATTACCGGACTCGGCATTTCCGTCAACGAAACCGAGATTTCCCCCGAGTAGAAGGTGTAACAACATGATGAGTGATGACCCTCACAAGCGCGCTCTGGAGCTACAGCGAGATGTGTTCAACGCCGAGAGCGTCTTCAATAACCCGGAACTGGTCTGGCCGCATCTGAAGCCAAGCGAGTACCCGGACACCGCGGCGGGTCTGGATCGCGCCGAACGGGACTTGAACCGTCACCTGCGTAAGTACCGTGATGCACTTGGCGATCATCCGGACTGGAAACTGCATTACTCCTTGATCGACGAACCACCCACGTTGCCGCCTGTCGAATCGCGCTGGACGCCGGACCAGCGCTACATCGCGCTGCCGCATGACGATCCGCCCTTCTGATCCATTCGCCCCTCGGACGACCAACCCCCACGGACCAGCGGTGGCACCAACTTCACGGGACAGCACAGCCTGGGTGGGGAGCCGAAGCTCCCCACCCAGGCTTTCGAACTGTCGACTCAGATCATAAAACATGAATGCATGAATGTTTTTTTACATGAAAACCTTCATGCAAGATAGAATGGTGGCATGAGTATTCCCAGTAAAGAAGGCATGTTCCGCAGCGCGCTGCGCGATCTCGGCAACGTCCGTTGCTCTCGAACTGCAGCGTCTAGCGCTGGTTTCCGTTCCGATGTTCCCCAAACGCCGAATCCGCCACCTTCCTTCTAGTCTGCTTACATGTTTTCTCTCATGAAGTTGTTCATGCAATCTGGAAAGGCGGCAAGATGACCAGTTCTCGGCCTCGTGTGATTGCGGTAGCGATGCAGAAAGGTGGTGTCGGCAAGACGACCTCGACGATCAACCTGGGCTACCACTTGGCTCAGGAGGGAATGTCGGTGTTGGTGATCGACGCCGATCAGCAGGCTCACAGCACCAGCGGCCTGGGCGTGACACTCGGCGACGATGACGCCAGTTTGTATGAGGTCCTGCACCGGGAGCGACAGATGCGTGTCCCGCTGCAGGATGCGGTCCACTCCACGGCGTTCGGGTTGGATCTGGTGCCGGCCGATCTGGCGTTGAAAGAGCTGGAGACCGGTGGTCTGGGTCCGGGTGGGCAGATGCGGCTGGCGCGTCAGCTCGACGAGGTGACCGATTACGACGTCGTGTTGATCGACTGCCCGCCTGCGTTGGGGTCGATGACCGAGGCCGCGCTCGCGGCCGCCGACGATGTACTGGCCGTGCTCGAGGCCGGACCCGACGAGGTTCGGGCGCTGATCCGGTTGGGGGAGGCGGTGATGGACGTCCAAGACGGACTCAATCAGCCGCTGGAGATCCGATTCGTGTTGCTGGCCAACTTCGAGGGCGGGACTCGGGTCGCGCAGGCTGTACGGGAGGGCCTGGTCCGTGACTGGGGTGGGTGGGATGACGGCGGGGCTTATCTCGGCGAGATACCGCACACCATCCGCGTGCGCGAGGCCAAGGACCGCGCGGTCCCGGTCGCGGTCCACGCACCCACCAGCAGCGCGGCCGTGGCCTACAAGGATGCCGCCAAGCGCTTGGCCGAGAGGGTCCGCGCATGAGCCCGACCCCGCACCGCGGTATGGACGTCCCCTCCACCCGGCCGACCAGTCGCCGCGCACGTCGCGAGGAGGCCAGCCGCGTCAATACCGAACAGGTCGGGCCGGAGCCCGACGACCAGAACGAGGCACCCGCCACCGGTGAGGTTGCCGACCGAGAGGAGAAGACCGTGTCCGCACCGGCCAAGCCGCAGGTGACCATCGCCCGTCCTCAACGCCCGCCGAAGCGACCGTTCGCGACGCAGCTACGCCGCTCGACCTTCGCGCGGCTGGAATGGTTGCGCGCCAACGGCTACCGCATCACCGATGTCGCCGACGACGCCATCACCGCCTACCTCGACGCCAACCACGTTCCTGCCGCCGACGACGACGGCCACATCACCGAGTGACCACGCGCCACCACGATCGGAGATCCTGATGATCAAGACCGAAGACGATAAGGACCGGCGGAAAATCACCGTTGAACGGGGCGCGACGCTGTTCACCGCGGCGATAGCCAGCGCGGTGGCCGCGCAGGGCATGTTCGTGTTCTTCCATGAGGCGTTGGGTATGCCGCTGCCTCTGCTGGCGCTGTGCTTCAGCTTCATCGAGCTGATGGTGGTCACGAGTGCGATGCGGGCGCGGCGCTCACAGATCGATACCGGATCGGCCGGGGTCGACGGCATCGCGATGTGGGTGCTGACCGTGATGTCAGGTGTGCTCGCCGCAACGCACGCCGACGATGCGGGCACACTGCTGCTGCGGTTGATGGCGCCGTTGATCGCGGCGTGGGGCTGGGAACGGTCGATGGCCCTGGAGCGCCGCCAACTCACCGGCCGCAGCGGCGGAATGAACTGGCGGATCTCCCCACAGCGACTATTGGTGCGGTGGGGGATCGCGGACCCGACCGACCGCACCAACGTCGAAGTCGCAATCGAGCACCGGCTCGCGGATCTGGCGCGCGCCGCGGACGCGGTCCGGATCGCTCGTACCGCCGGCGGGCGCCGCCGCGAGCGTCGCGCCATGCAGCGCCTGCACCGCGCGATCGACAAAGCCACCGCCGACGGCGTCGTGCTCGGCGAGTACACCGTGCGCGATCGACTCGCCAAGCACCTGGAAGGACGGTTCAGCGCGTACACCTTGCCGAACTACCGGCCACTGACTGACTGGGCCGACCACTCCGCGCACACAGCACAGCCGACGCTCGACGAGATCGACACCGATCGCGCGGTGCGCGCGGAGTTCCACGAACTCACCGAAGAACTCGATCGCGAGTTCACCGCGCGTGCGATCACACCGACCGCGATCGAAGACCCGTCACCGATCGTCGCGCGCGAACAATCGGGCAATGAAGTGATCGCGCGCGACGATGTCGATCGCGATCACGTTGTGCCGCCCTCGGTCGATCGGCCGCGCACGATCGAGGATGCTTCACCGATCGCGCGCGACACTGCACCCGCTCACACGAAGGTTCTGGCCGATCGCGCACCGATTGCGCGCGCCGAACAGCCTGCCGATCGCGCACCGATCGCCGCGCACAACCCTGCTGAGCTGGGAACCGATCGCGCATCGATCGCCGCGCACACAGAGCGGCTCCCACGCACTGAAGCGGAGCAGCCCGTGCCGGAGAGGGCGACCGCGCGCGATCGCAGCGCTGTGGTTTCACTGGTGCGCGACAGCGATCGCGCGCCGACGCGCGCGAGCCGGGTGTCGATCGCGCGCGAACAACAAGTGGATGGTGCGCTCGCGCGTGCGGTCGATCGCGCGCCGATCGCGCGCGATACCGCATCGGGTGAGGGTGTCGATCGTGGTCCGTTCCCGCACGAGCTGTCCGACGCGCAGGCCACTCAGTTCGCGCGCGCGGTCGTCGAGCGCGGGCTGTCACGGCAGCCGGTCGAGGTTCTGGCGCGTATCTACTCGGCGCGCTCGCAAGGGCGATCGAAGAACCATATCGGCGCCGAGATCGTGGGTCTGCCGCACTCGACTGTGGGCCGCGCGATCGACGCGGTGCACAAGGTGGCCGGTCCCCGTCCGGTCGACTGATCACTCTCCTGACGCGACGAAGGCCCCGGCGGCGCGAACCCGCCGGGGCCTTCGTCTGTCCAGGACCATACTCGTCTGCCTACCTGCTGCTGTAGATGGCGTCGTTCAGTGCTCGGTTCGCTGCGCTCCCAATGTGTAACCACATAGTTGCGGTGCCTGTCTCACTGCGCCGGAATCGACCGCGCAGTGAGGTCTCGTTCTGACCGCTCCGACCTCGGCACTCTCCGGTATTCTGAATCGCAGCTTTGGGCACAGCAAGGTAACATTTACCCCGGGTAAATGGGGATGTCTCTCACGGAGTGAGTGGCCCACCCGGGGACGGGTGGTCGCTGCGCTGGGCGGTGGTGGGACCGATCGGAAGGTGGTTGCGGTGAGCGCGGAGGCAGGCGTTTCGGAGCAGTCGGAGGCAGGTGCGCCGCGTCGTTCGCAGCACGTCGCGCGGTCTCGTCGCCGGCGGCGCCGGCCGAACATCGACGGCCCGAAGCGCACTTTCGAGGTTGTGCTTTCGGAGGAGGAGTACGCGAAGGTGGCGCAGTTCGCGGAGGAGGCGAATTGCACGGTGTCGTGGTATCTGGTGCAGTCGGCGCTGGACCCGGTCTCGGCCGCGTCGTCGAAGGGCAGTGGGCCGTGGTTGCCGTGGCCGCAGCGGCGGGAAGTCGTTCGGTCGCTGCTGTCGGCGGCGAGTGCGTTGGACATGATGCGGCTGCATCATGTGTCGAAGATCGGGAGCAATCTCAACCAGATCGCGCACGCGGCGCACATCACCGGTGTGGTGGGTGAGGAGCTCGAGGACGTGTTGGAGGAGCTGGAGGCAGCGGCCGAGGATCTGCGTGAGCGTGCCGAGCGGTTGGAGGAGCTGGCGCGGAAAGCGGCGCGGCGGTGATCGCGAAGATCCGGCGCGGCAAAAAGTTGTCCGGGCTTGTGGCCTATCTATTGGGTCCGGGGGAAAGCAACGAACACACCGACCGACACATCATCGCGGGGTCACCGACGGTGATGCGGGAGATGTGGCTGGGGCATTTCGACGGGCCCGGGGATGACGCGGTGGCCCGCGAAGTCGCGTTAGCGGTCGCGGATGAGGTCGAGATCCCGCGTCGGTTGTATGGCACGCAGGTGCGGATGAAGGCCAAGCCGGTCGCCGTTGGTGTCGGAGGGCGAGAGCTCGGTATGGATGTCGTCGAGCCCGCGGGCCGGGGAGAGAAGGGGCAGTACCGAGATGCTCCGGTGTGGCATTGCGTGCTGGCGTTGATGCCAGGCGAGGAACTCTCCGATGCTCGGTGGCAGCAGATCGCCGATACCTTCATGGAGCGGATGGGGTTCACTGGCACCCTGGACGGCAAGCGGGCCCAAGCACGGTGGGTGGCGGTGCGGCATGGGTTGTCCGGTGAGACAGGAGAGGGGCAGGACCACATCCACATCGCCGCCTCGTTGGTGCGTGAGGACGGGTCTAAAGTCTCCACCTACGATTACGGGCCCGGCAAGGCCAAGGGCGATTGGCCCCGTTCCGATGAGATATGCGGAGAGCTGGAGCGCGAGTTCGGGCTGAAGGTGTTGGCGTCGCGGAAAGAGGGCGGCGGCCTGTCGGAGAACAGTCGCGCGGAGATCGACCGCGCCAAGCGGCTTGGCACTCCGGAGACCGAACGACAGCGGCTGCGGCGGATGGTACGCGCGCACGCGATCGCGGCCGAATCCGAGACCGCGTTCGTGACCGGTCTACGCGAGGCGGGAATTTCCATCCGGGCGCGCTACGCACCCGGCGGCACCACCGAGGTGACCGGGTATTCGGTGCGTTTCCAACGCAGCGGCAGCGAGGTCGGACCATGGGTCGGCGGTGGGAAACTCGCGGGGGATCTGTCACTGTCCGCGCTGCGCGAGCAGCAGTGGGACGACAGTCCACAGGTGCGCGCCGACGCCTTGGCGGCATGGAAGAACCGCACCAGTGGGCGGGCAGGGCGGACCCGCGAGACCGGTGTCGGGGCGTGGCAGCAGGCCGCGGCCGAGGCCGAACAATGGCGTACACGGCTGGCGGAAGTCCCGCACGGTGACCGCGCCCAGTGGGCATGGATGGCCGGGCAGGCCGCCGGCGTTTTCGCCGCCTGGAGCGAAACCCTCGAAGGCGACCAACCCGGCGCATTCGCGGCGGCGCAACACGAACTGACACGCTCAGCGCAGCTTCATCAGCGTCGAGACCGGTACCGGCCGCCTTATGAGACGCATCCGACATGGTTCGGTGAGGTGGCGCAGCTTCTATCGGCGCACCCCGCCGGATCTCGGCCACGCAGCCACATGCCCAGTCGTGCGCGCGCGCATGATGTCGATACCGAGATCAGCGCCGCACTGTTGGCGCTGATGTTGTTGCTGCTGCTGTTGGCGATCGCCCTCGCGGCTGAAATCGCGCACGCACATCGGGCCCGTGGGGAACTCGGCCGCGCCCTGGCGGTGGAACACATGACCCGCCAGCATCTCGATCCGGTGCGCGCGCAGTGGGAAACCGAACTCGATGCCCGCCATCATCAGTGGGACCGCGAGGTCGCAGACGTGTTCGCCGCTGTCGCTGACCGTGCCGCAGTGCGCACCATCGACCCCGCGGCCACACCCGAAACCGCTGCTGATCACCGTGATTCGCGCGACCAGGTAGAGCAGCGGAAGGCAGCCCACGCTGCCGCAAGTGAGTCGCCCACGGCGACCGCCGGTGACGTGCGGAGGGCCTACTACACCGAACTGTCCCGAGCCGATAAATCGGCTGTGCGAGTCGCCACAGTGGCCGGGCGCGCTTTCAGCGACCGCGACATCACACCGCGCCGGTGGACCGATGAAACACTCGACGAGGAGCTGACACACTTGCGGGCCGAGGTCGGGCTGTTGGTCGACGAACTCGCCGAACGCCGCGCCAGCGGTGGCCCGCATACTCGGCAGGCACACGCCGACAACGCCGAACTGACTCGCCAAGCCGAAAAGATCCCAGCCGCGCAGCAGGCCCAGAAGACCGCCGCCGATACCGACCGTCTCGTCGAGCAGCTCACCACACAGCGCACGCGGTGGGAGCAGGAGCTGAAGGCTACACCGCGGATCCAGATGCGAGCCCGCGCGAAGCTGCAAGCCCAGATCACCGAAACCGACGAGAGACTAGACGAGATCGCGCAGCACCTGCCCGACGCCCACACCGCCGCCGAGGCCGCGGCCGAAGCCACCGGCATTCCTGCCACGGAGTGGGATGAGGTCTTGTTCGAGGCCACCGAGCAGCGGCAGAGGCAGAGACTCATCGAGGCCCGCGACCAGGACCAGCGAGACCTCAGCGATGACACCACCTATCTGCGGCATCTGCAACGCGACCTGGAGAAGGTGGAAACCGAGCATGCTCGGCGGGCGCGACTCACGCCAGAGCAGCGTGCCCGCCGAGCCCGCGATCGGACCACCGGGCCGACCTCCTCGCCTTCGGCCGGCCCTGCTCCTCAGATGCCGTACCGGCCACCGAATCTCGGCCGCGACACCGGACAAGGAATCGGGATGTAAGTCCCGCCCGGTATCTCACCCGCTGATCAGTCCACAGATCTGTGGGCTGATCAGCGGGGAGGCTGCATGACGGCTGGCGCCGCTACGCTTACACCACGTCCGAGGTGATGCCCGGCGTTAGTGGGCGGGTGCTCTGTGGGAAGGGGAGGCATGGCGGTGACCCGGATTCGGTATGTCTGCGCCACTTGCATGGTCGGGTGGCACTACGGCCCGTATTGCCCGTTCCGACGTTCGGAGCCACGGCCGATCACGCCTGGTGAGGTACGCACCATGGGCTACCTCCGTGAGCTGGAGCGGGCGGGTTTGCTCGAGAGGTCGCAACCGTTGGACCTGCGTTGGCTGTGGCTGATGCCGATCGCGGTGATGGTTTTCGGCCTGATCGTGCTGTTTTCGTAGGTTGGGGCGCTGGTCGGTCTGGGATTGGGTGAGACCGGCGGGTACTTTAGGTTCCTTGGTTAGGAACCTGGTGGGGCTTTTGCTCCGACGGGAGGGGGAGCTGATGAGGAATCGTAATGATCGGCGCCGCAGGGCTTATCGGTGAAGGCAGGTGTCGGCCCTGCGGTCGGTAGCGCAGCCGCGGTGTTGGTTGTGTTGGTCACAGCGGTGGTGGTCACTCTCGATGATGCTCAACGCAGATCGTGTGTTCCTGTGCGGCAGGGAAGTTCACCGATCACGGCCGATCCTTCCCTTGCGGGTGCGGTCGCACCGGGTGCGGCTACGGATCCGGGCAGCTCAGCGGCCGGGTATCGGGCGTGGCCGATGGTGCCTGGAACGTACACGGTGAGTTCGGGGTTCGGGCCGCGCGATGGGTCGATGCATTTGGGAGTGGATCTGGCTGCGGCGTCGGGGACGCCGATCACCGCAGCGATGGACGGGGTGGTGGTGGCGGCTGGGCCGGCGTCCGGGTTCGGGAACTGGGTGGTGATCGACTCGATCGACGGGCAGGGACGCCCGATCTCGACTGTCTACGGCCACATGGGTGCCGAGGGCATCTCGGTGCGGGTAGGTCAGCAGGTCGCGGCGGGGCAGCTGATCGCATCGGTCGGGTCCGCAGGGCAATCCTCCGGCCCGCATCTGCATTTCGAGGTGGTTCCTGGTGGCCGGTTGACCGGCGGCCGCCAGATCGACCCGCTGCCGTGGCTGGCCGGCGCGGCAACACCGAACCCGAATCCCGGTGCACAGACACCGGACTGTCCACCGGGATTCGGCACCCCGGGCGGGCAGTTGAAACCCGGTTCGGTACCGCAAGAGCTCGAACCCTGGTATCGCAAGGCGGGCTCGCTGTGCCCGCAGATCAGTGCGTCGCTGCTGGCCGCTCAGGGAAAGCAAGAGTCCGGGTTCCGCCGCGGATTGACCTCCCCTGCCGGGGCGCAGGGCCTGGCACAGTTCATGCCCGGCACCGCGGCCGCGATCAATCCGGACGACGGGCAACCGTACGTGATCGACGCCGACGGCAACGGTGTCGCCAGCGTGCATGACGACGGTGACGCCATCATCGGCCAGGGCCGCTACATGTGCCGGTTGGCCAAGGAGGTCGACGCGCTGAAAGCTCGAGGGAAGGTGCGCGGAGACACCACGGCATTGACGCTGGCTGCCTACAACGCTGGCCTGGGTGCGGTACTGCAGTACAGCGGTGTCCCCCCGTATGAGGAGACTCAGCACTATGTGCAGGTCATCCTCGCCGATGAGCCGAGTTTCCGAACGCCGGGCGCGTCGGGGAGGTTTTCTCCGACGCCTGATGCGGACTTGGGCGCGCAGACGGTAGCCGCGGCACGCCAATACTTGAACAGTCCTTACGTTTTCGGTGGTGGTGGCCCCTCGGGCGCGACCGGTGGTGGGTTCGACTCCGCGGGCCTGACCTCGGCGGCGGTGGCTGCGGCCTCTCAGGGCAGTGTGCGCCTGCCGCGGACATCGGAACAGCAATGGGCAAGCGGGGTCGAGGTGGGCATGAACCAGGTGCGACCGGGTGATCTGGTGTTCGGCCGCTTCGGTCCGGCCGGGCCGAGCGTGGTCGGGGTGTATTCCGGTGACGGCCGCATGATCGTCGCGAGCTCGGCGACCGGCACGGTGATCGAGACCGTTGTCACCGCGGATATGCGGGCGAGGAGGGTGATGTGACGTGAGTGCGTTGACGGCCCTGCGGCTGGCCGCGTCCTTGATCGTGACTGTCACGGTACTCACCGGCTGCGGGGATTCTTCCCGCGACGGCGCGGGGTCGACTCCGTCGTCGACTGTGCCGGGGTGGTCGTC
This sequence comes from Nocardia sp. TBRC8007, assembly GCF_056629435.1. Classification (NCBI taxonomy): domain Bacteria; kingdom Bacillati; phylum Actinomycetota; class Actinomycetes; order Mycobacteriales; family Nocardiaceae; genus Nocardia; species Nocardia sp. TBRC8007. The sequence goes on from NZ_JBWSOR010000021.1 coordinate 33,734, forward strand.
ACCGATCACCGGGTCTGGTCCGGCGGTCGGGGATTCGCCGGATGTGGTCGCGGTGGGGGCGATGCGGGAGCTGATGACGTTGCGGCCATCGTCGGAAGGGCCGGAGGATTCGCTGCGCCGTACTGCGGCGTGGCTGAGCCCTCGTTTGCTGCAGCAGGTATCGGTTGATACGGCTGCGCCGGTGTCACCGCGGTGGGTGGCGTGGGCTGAGGCTGGCGCGTGGGTCGAGGCGACGGTGTTCGTGTCCGGGGAACGTCCGGTGAGCGAACCGTCTGATCGTGCGCAGCGCAAGGTCGCAGTTCAGCAGAGCGCCGTGTACCCGGACGGGCATCGTGAGCCGCTGGACCCGGTCACGGCGACGCTCACGCTGGTGCTCACCGCAGGCGGGTGGCGCTTGGACGACTACCGGACATGGTGATGGGAGACGACAGACCGATGGATCAGCAGGATTCGGTGCCGGTGTGGGACGGTCCGGTCCCGGGGGTGGGTCGCGCGCCGCTGATGTGGCTGGTCGGCGCGCATGGTGGCGCGGGAGTGACTACGTTGGCGGCCAGTATCGCGCCGGCGGGGGATGCGGGACAGCGGTGGCCCACCCGGACTGTCAGCGCCCGATACTCGCCACTGGTGATCCTGGTGGCGCGCACGCACATGTCGGGGCTGGTCGCGGTGCACGACGCGGTAGTGGCGCACGTGAACCAGGCCACACCAGCGGGCATGCAGCTGCTGGGGGTGTTGACCGTCGCCGATAGTGACCGTCCTGTCAGCACGGCTGTGGCCGCACGACGCGATGTGATCGAGTCCCTGACGGCCGATGTCGGTGGGAGCGCGTGGCGGCTGGGCTGGATCGAGCCGTGGCGGTCTCTCGAACCGCACGAATTGGCGCCCTGGTCGCCGGAAGCGGCCACGACCCCACACACATCGCGGTGGCGTCGTGGCCGGGTGAATGCGACGGCGGCGCCACCGCCACCGGTCGCGGAGGTGGCGATCGAGATGTTCGCTGCCGCATGCAAGAAAGTGCCGCAGGCGAAGCCTTTTCGCGCTGACCGACCAGCTGGTTGACACGATAACCAGCCAGATCAACACGACCTGATGAGGAGAATTCTCAAATGAGTACGACCGTTTTTATGAGCATGGTGCTGGCCCAAGAGATCAAACCGACGATGACCGCGCCGCCGGGATCGGACAAGATCCTCCAGCTGCTCGGTTTCGGGTTGTGGGTGGCGGCGGCTGCGCTGACTGCCTACGGCATCTACGCCGGTGTCAAGTTCGCTGCCTCGTTCGAGGAGGGGCATGCCAGCCGCAACGGCAAGATGATGATCGCCGGATGCGCGATCGGTGCGATCATCTCCGTCACCGCGGCCAGCTGGATCACCATGTTCATGGGGCAATGACCATGTCTCTCGCCGAGCAGATGATCATGCCACCGCAGTCGGTGATGGGCCCGATCCTCACTCTCCTCGGCTACCTGCTGTGGTTTGTAGCCGCCATCCTTGTCGGCGCCGCGATCTGGGCCGGTGTCGAGTTCGCTGCCGCCTACAAGAACGGGGACACCGATCTCGCCCGCGCCTCCCATCGCCTGATCACTGTGGTGATCTGCGCGATCGCGATGTCTTCGGCCGCCGCGTGGGCCGCGCTGCTGCTCACTTGACTCGCCAGATCGACCGAATTCACTAGAAGGAAGGCTGCCCTGTGACAACCCCGCTCCCAGACGGCCAACGCAGCGGTTTCATGCGTAGTCGCACCACCCTGGTCCTGGCCGGAGTGTTCATGGCCATCGTGTTCGTCGCCTCACTCGGCGTGATCGTGATGCGAGTGACCGACACCGACGACGCAGACGGGCAGCAGGTCAGGCCGACCATGGCGGCACCGGAGTCTCATCCGCAGCCAGACCAAGGATTCGGCCCACCATCGGCGGATCTGCTGGGACAGTCGGTCGCCCACCCCCACGCCCCTGGCGGCCAGGCCCTCCCACAAAGACCGGTCACCCGTGCCGCATACCAGTGCCCGACCTCACCGAACTGCCCAGTCACGGACGCACCGACAGGGATGATGTGGCAGGCGGTGGGACCGGTGATCGTGCCATTCTCCACAAGCGACGGGCCGACCCGAATAGACCAAGATCAGTTCGCGGTCGGATACACCCGCACCCCGCAAGGGGCCGCTCTAGCGGCATACCAGATCGGGCTGCGGTCAACGATCAGCCGAGAGAACTACGAAGAAATCCTAGCTAGGCAGATGATTGGCACACCCAAAGACATTGCAGCACTTCAACCCACCAAGGACTGGGATATCTCCGATGACCAGCTACCGAGGGTGCGGTCGAGCGCGTTCCGGCTGACCAGTTGGGACGGTGAGCATGCCGTGATCCAGTATGCGATGCCCGACAAACAACCGAACACCTGGCGCACCATCCAATTCGACGTTGTGTGGGTGGAAGGGGATTGGAAGCTTCGGGCCAGTCTCGACCGTCCTCGGCGCATCCAACTGGTGTCCCTGGTCGGGTGGACGCAGTGGTGAAGCGCCTGCTGGTGATCGTCGGGGTTGTCGCAGCGATGCTGGCGCTGACCCCGGTGGTCGGGTCTGCGCAGCCAGAGACCGACATCTACGCACCATGTCGCAAGATCGGCGACGCGATTCCGTTGCCAGGAGCAGACATTGCTATCGAAAGCGTGTGTGATGTGGGTCAGGCTGCATTAAACCCCGCTGAGGCTCTGGGTGAGGCGATGAAGGGTGTGTTGGCTTCTGCTGCTGGGGATCTGGCGGAGGGCTGGAAGCGGGGTTTGGTGGGCTCGCTGTCGTGGTGGTATCAGACGCCGATTACGGGGGAGATGCAGACCGATGGTACCGGTGACATTGTCGGGAAGACCCACTCGTATTTGCGGTTCTTCCAGATCGTGGCGTTCATCGTGTCCACGGGTGTCGCGCTGGTGCGTGTCGCGATGGCCGCGGCGGCGCAGCGCGCCGGGATGGCGCGTGAGGCGGTGACAATGACGGCGCGCGCGGTCGGTGTCAGCGCCTGCCTGGTAGTGGTCGCGGTGGTGGCCGACGATGCGATGCGTGAGGCTGGTCGGTGGATTCTCAACGCGATGGTCCGCGACAATGCCGCAGATGCGGCGCAGAAGATGTTCGATGTCGCCGCGCTGCATCCGCTCGGTTCGGGTCTGCTGTTCGTGCTGGCTATCGTGGGCATCCTCGGCACGGTGGCGAATATGGTGTTCATCCTGTTGCAGATCGCGGTGTCCAAGCTGGTGCTGGGGGTGTTGCCTTTGGTGGCGTCGTTCTCCGGTACCGAGGCCGGAATGATGGCCTACCGCAAGCTGATCGCGTGGATGTGGGTGTTCCTCTCCTTCCCGCTGATCGCGAGCCTGGTGTATGGGGTCGCGTTCTCGTTGGCGGCTGGTTCGGAAGGCGTGCAGGGCACTTTGGCGGGGATGATCTTGTTGACGATGTCGTTTCTCACCTTGCCCGCGCTGGTGCGACTGCTGGTGCCGATGGCAGGCGGGATGGCCGGTGGGTCGGGTGCGTCCGCGCTGGGTGCGGGCACCTTGGCTACCGGCGCGGTGCCGTTGGGTCGCAGCACCAGCCGAATGCTGGACTCCGGCGTAAACGGTGGCGCGCAAGGCGGTGAGAGTGGTGCTGGTCCATCTGACAAGCCGACCGGAGCGGTTCCCAACGGCGGCGCCAGCGGTGGTGGAGCCAATGGTGGCGGCGGTGGGTACGGCGCCGGGGCATCAGGCTCGGTTGCCGCGGGCGGATCATCGGGTGCGGCCGCAGGAACTACCGGTGGCGCGGCGGCTGCGGGGCCAGCGGCGGCCGCAGTCGTCGCCGCGAAGGGCGCTCATGACTCCGGGAAAGCGGCGGTCGCCGATGGTGCGGCGCGGGCTACCAGTGGCCCGCAGACTCCGCCGCAGCGGCCTGATGGCGCGCAGAGACAGTAGTCGAGAGGGGGTTTGGTGATGGTGGATCAGACGGCTGCGGCGCGGCGACGCACCTACGGGCCTGGACACGAGGTGCGGAGGACATTCGCGTTCGGGTTGCCCAAGCGAGTGTTTTTCTGGCTGTTCGCCTCGGTGCTGTTCGGGGCGGTGGTCGCGATGATCGGGTTTCGGCTGGTCGGTTTGACGTGGGCGGGATTGTCGTTGTTGGCGGCGGTTCCGTTGTCGGTTCGGGTGGCCGGGCATACAGGATATGAGGTGAGCTTGTTGGAGTGGGCGTGGCGCAAACAACGCAGGTCGGGGCGACATATCCTGCGGGCGGGCCCGCTGTCGCAGGCCCCGGCGGGCCGCACCCGGATGCCGGGTGTGGGTGCGGACACCGAGATGTGGCACGGCACCGACAAGTACGGTCGCCGGTTCGGCATGATCCACATGCCGGCCACCCATCAATACACGGTGATCTTGCGGTGTTCGTCGCAGGGCACGGCAGGTATGGAGCAGTCGGCGATCAATCGGATGGTCGCCGAGTGGGGCGATTTCCTGGCGATGGTGTCACAGACCGGGGATGTGGCCGCGATTGTGACAGTGGCCGAGACGATCCCGGAGACCGGGGCGCGACTGGCGGCGGAGATGGCGCGCATCGAGCAGGAGTCCGCGCCGACGCCTGCGCGGGTGTGGCTACGCCAAGCCGGTGCCGGCCGCGCCGCCGACCGCAGCGGGCATCAGCTACATACCCGGGTCGCGGTCACCTGGACTGCCCGTAGCGAGGCGAAACGGCGTGATCCGTTGGTGATGGTGGCCGATCTGGCTGAGCGGCTTCCTGCGTTGTGCGCGGGTTTGGCGCGGTGTCAGGTGGTTGCCGAGCCGATGAGTGATCACCAGATCGCGGCGACGGTGCGTCGCTGCTACGACGCGCGGATTGAAACCGAATCGGCGGTGGAGGAGCTGATGCGGTATCGGGGTGCGCCGCCGGTGGGGATGGGGGTGGACTGGTTGGATGCCGGGCCGCTGGAGGCCCAGGAAGTCGATCGGCAGACCTACGTGCATGACGGATCGGTCAGCCGGACATGGGTGATGCAGGCCCCACCGGCGGGGTTTTTCGACGAGCAGATCCTTGCTGGTCTTCTGGCCGGTCGCGGTGATATTCCACGGAAGCGGATCACGCTGATCCACCGGCCACTTCCGCCCGCGCAAGCAGCGGCGAGCGTGCACGCCGATCATCTTTCGGCGATCGCGACGGTGTCGGCGGGCCGCGGGCTGACCTCGGCGCGCGCGGAGATCAAGCTCGCTGCCACCCAGCAGGCCCGCGATGAGGAAGCCCGCGGGGCGGGAGTCACCGACTACGCGATGTTGATTACGGTGACCTGCGGCAGCCGCGAGGAGCTGGAGGCGTGCGGGGACATCACCCGCGACTTGGCCGCGGGTGCCAGGTTGAAGATCCGTCCGGCGTGGCGGCAGCAGGCCGCGGCGTTTTTGGCCGGTTTAGGGGTTGGGGTGCTGCTGCCGGATCACGCGACGGTGTCGGCGACCCTGCAGGGAGAGGTCGACTGATGGGGGTACGTCGATGGGTCAATGACCGGGTGCTGCGCTCGTATGAGCCGCAGCGGGCGAAAACGGTGGCGCCGCACACGGATGTGTTGGTGGCGGGGCGACGTGTCCGCGCGGCGGCGGCGCGCAAACGTGCACGTGAGGACGAGGCGCGCCGGCGCGCTGAACGTGCCGAACACGACCCGGCTCGGCGGGAACCGAAGTGGCGGCGCGCGTATTCGCTGACCGGGCGGGGTTTCGAGGGTCCGGGTGGCGGCGCGATGGGTGTGGTCGACCCACCCCCGCGGTTCCGCGCGACGACCGTGCAGGGCTGTGGATTGTTCCCGTTCGTGTGCGGCGATACCCACCCGTTGACCGGGACGCCGCTGGGGATCAATCAAGCGACCGGCGGCACGATGTGCTACGACCCGACCAGCGCGACATACGTCTCTCGTCTACAGAACACGCCGTCAGCGTTTGTGCTGGGTTTACCCAGCTTCGGCAAGTCGACATTGTCGCGCAAGATCGTTGTCGGTGAGGTCGCGGCGGGGCGCTGCCCAATCATCTTCGGTGACACCAAGGGTGAGTACACACAGCTGGTTGAGGTGCTGGGCGGGTTGGTGATCCGGCTGGGTCACGGACAGGGAACATTAAATCCGTTGGCGGTGGGTGCGCTCGGGTCGATCGTGCCGCGGCTGGTCGAGGCCGGGCGCACTGACCTGGCGCGTTCGGTGGCTGAGGAGGTCTACGCACGTCGGCGCCGCCTGATCCAGGGATTGTGTGAGATCGAGCGTGGTGAACCGCTGGGGCAGACCGAACGTAATGTGCTCGGCGCCGCGCTGCGCCTCCTGGACTCCGATGACCGGTTCGGACCCAAGACACCGCCCCGGATCACCGATTTGTCGGCGCTGATCGATTCCGCGCCGCAACAGCTGCAGCGCAAGGCCCGTGCCCGCGACGCCGAGGAGTACCGCGTTGAGGTGCGTGGCCTGCAAGCCACACTGGACGCACTGCTCGACGGTGAGATGGGGGAGGTGTTCGCCGGACATTCTTCGACCCCGTTGGATCTGACCGGGACGCTACCGCCCGCGATCTGCGTGGATATTTCGGCGGTGACACGCGGTGACAGCAAGCTCGAGGCCGCGATCCTGTACGCCTGCTGGGAGGACGGGTTCGGTGCGATCGAAGCCGCCCACGTTCTAGCCGATGCGGGTTTGGTCGGGCAACAGAACTTCCTGGCGGTCCTTGATGAGCTGTGGCGAGTGCTGGCGGCGGGACCGGGAATGGTCGAGCGTGTCAACTCCACCACTCGTCTGACCCGTGGACTGGGCACAGCGTTGTTGCTGATCACCCACACCATCAAAGACCTCGAAGCGCTCGCCGAGGCCGCTGATGTGAAGAAGGCCAAGGGTTTCATCGAACGCGCCGGCGCGTTGATCGTCGGGGCGCTGCCGCGCGAGGAAATGGCGGCGCTGGATGCGATTGTGCCGTTCACCGCAGCCGACCGGGATATGGTGGCAGCCTGGTCGACCCCCGGCGCCTACGACCCGGACACCAAAACCCGCAGTGCCGCACCCGGACGGGGCCGGTTCCTGCTGCGCATCGGCACCGACCGGGTTCCGGGTGTGCCGTTCGAAACGGTACTCACCGACATCGAAGTCGCTGAGGGCTGGCACGACACCGATACCCGGTTCGCAGGTGTGCGCGATGGGTGATCGGCCGAAATATCCAGGGGAGTCGTCGGCAGGGTTCACCGCGGCGGTGATCGGGATCGCGCTGTATGTGTCGGTGACCGGCACCCTATGGGGTGCGTTGGCGCTGTCCGGGGCGGAGCCGGGCAACCCGGCTGCGATACTGCCCGCGGTGGTCTTCGACCGCATCGAGTGGCCGGTGGCCGCGACAGCGTGGACGGTGGCGTTGCTCGGTGTGCAGGTGATGATCCTCGCGGTAGTCGCGCGGGCCCGCTTGCTGCGAAGCACGAGGTCAGGTTCGCGGAGCCGGTTCGATTTCGCGACCGAAAACCTCGCCGGGCTCAAGGATCTCGTGCCACTGTCGCGGGCGGCTGGGGAGGCTGCCGCGCGGCGGTTGAACCTGGATCCCGTATGGCCGGGGGTATCGCTCGGGGTGCCGGTCACCCCGGCAGGAGCCGCCGACCCAGACCAGATGCTGTTTTCCAATGCCGAGCAGCTGTCGATCGACATCTGGGGACCGCGGCGCGGGAAAACGACCACGCGGGTGATCCCGGCGATCGTAGAGGCGCCCGGGGCGGTGCTGGTCACCTCTAACAAACGTGACGTGGTCGATGCGACCCGCGGTGTGCGGGAGGTCGACGAGCAGGGCCACCGTCGGCCGGTGTGGGTGTTCGATCCTCAACGCATCGTCGGGGAGAAGCCTTCGTGGTTCTTCGATCCGATCTCGGCGATCACGATGGGTGAACGGGATCTGTGGGACTCCCGCGCGGAGAAGCTGGCCGATATTTTCGCCGCGTCCGAAACCCCGGCCGGGGCGCGGGTCGATGGCTACTTCGATGTCGAGGGCCGCGATCTGGTGTCGTTGATGTTTCTGGCCGCGGCGGTCGGATCCAAACCAGCCACAAGCGTGTACACCTGGATCGCGGAACGTCCGCATGAACCGGTGAAAATACTGAAAAAAAGTGAGTTCGATGCGGCCGCGACAGCGTTGGAGGCGTTCTACGCACTCACCGAACGCCAACGTGATGGTTTGTTCGGCACGGCGAAGAAGGTCGTGCGAGTGCTGCGCCGCCGCGCGGTCGCTGACTGGGTGACTGGTAAATCCGGGCGAACCGAGTTCGACCCTCGCGCTTTCGTGTCTTCACGAGGCACCTTGTACGCGATGAGCAAGGAGGGCGTCGACTCCGCCGGTGCGTTGGCGACAGCGTTGACCTGGGCGGTGCTGGATGCTGCGGAAGCCGCTGGTGAACGTGCTGGTGGCCGGTTACCGGTGCCGCTGGTCGCTGCCTTGGACGAGCTGGCCAACGTGGTGCGGTGGCCTGATCTGCCAGCGAAATACTCGCACTACGGCTCCAGGGGGATCGTGGTGTTGGCGATCTTGCAGAACTGGTCTCAAGGGGTGGCGTGTTTCGGGCCGGAGCCGATGGAGCAGCTGTGGAGCGCCGCCAACGTCCGTGTCTACGGCGGCGGGGTCGCTGACGACACCTGGTTGGGGAAAGTGTCGACACTGATCGGCCAACACTGGGAAATCAGCTCCTCAACAAACCATTCCGGCCCTGCCGGACTCATGGCCAGCGGCTCCGGACAGGTATCGGTGTCGCGGCAAGCCACCAAGGAAACCACGCTGACCCCGGCGCAACTGTCGCAGCTGCCCGAGGGCCGCGTGATCGTGCTGTGGGGCGGCAAACCGGTGATGATCGCACCGGTGCCGTGGTGGCGGCGCGCGTGGGCTGATCGGGTCGAGGACTCGCTCGACACCTACGACCCGGCGCGCATCACCAGTACGCAAAGTAGCGGCAGGGTAGGAGGGACATGACCGTGAGCGGACCTGACATCGCAGCACCCGATTTGGGTGAGTTGCTCGCCGGTGAGGTCGGCGATCTGATCGCGCAGCACACGCGTACGGCGCTGCTGGCCGAGATCAAGAAAATCGCCCGCAGCAAGGTTGTTGAGGCCCTGGAGGGGCCGATGGCAGACCGGCTCGAGGAACTGGCCGCCGGGGCGGCTGAATACGAGCTCCAAACCCTCGTTCGCGGCGAATCCCCCAACCAGCTGGTGTATCCGAACGTGCAGGAGTTCTGCACTTCGGTGCTGTTCGGGGTGTTCGAGGTCGATGTGGAGACGTTGAAGGACCGACGGTGGTGTCCGCGCTGGTGGGAGCATCCTGCGGCGTTGGTGCGGCTGGAGGCGATCTGGCGGGCCTGGGAGAACCTGCGTCAGGACGCGGCTACCGGGATTTCGGTGTGGTTGCGTGATCATGCTGATGTGCACATGGCGGTGCTGATGTCACCGGAAGGCCCGTTCGCGCGCTGCCACAGTGTGAAGGGGCATTTGTCGCTGGACCCCGAACCGATCCCACCGTTGCCACACGACGGGAGCATGGTGGCATGAGCGTCGAACTGGAGAACCCCGGCAGGGATTTGGCTGTTGCGCTGCACAGCATGTTGCGTACGGCAGCCAAACTTGCTGCATTGTATGCGCGGCGACTCGAACTGATGCAGCGTCAGGCCGACGCGAGGGGAGCGCGGCAGCGGCGGGAACTGGAACGCCGTGTTGCGGGCGAACAGCGGTTGGCCGAGCAACAGTTGCGGTCGGTGCGCTCGGCGGTCCGCCAGCTCGCCGGGTTCGATCCGCAGCGGATCGCCGATACCTATCAGCAGGCGACGGCCTGGCGCCACCGCAGCCCGCTGGCGGCTGAGATCGCAGGCAACATCGAAACCTACCTGCGCGGTGTAGGTATCGACCCTGAACAGCTCGCAGCGGCGGCCCGCGATTACGCGCGCCGCCGCGAACCGGGTGTCCGCCCCGACCTGGAGCTGAATGTCACCGGCGCCGATGCCGCTGACGCCACTGCGGATCCCGCGACCATGCCGGGATCTTGGCGAGAGCGCCTTGGTGAGGAACTCGACGGCTTGAAGACGTTGGGCACCAGAGGTCCGGACGCCGACCGGTTCGCAACGGAGCTCACACATGTGGTCGATGCGGACCACGCTGCAGCAGCCGACCATTATCGGCACGTCCTGGGCGTGGGCGCCGACGAGGTGACCGAGAACATGCGGGCAATCTGGCGCCGTGGTGAGGCACTACGAGCGGTGGCAAGCACGGCGCTGGCGGAGTTGGCAGTGTATGAGGCCGCAGTTGACGACGATCAGGCACAACCCGGCGGGCCCGGCGATATGTTGGCGGATCTGTGGCAGGCGTGGCGTGCGCGTGAGGCGGCGGGCCTGCCACATCCGGATCTCACCGAATGTTCCCCGACTGCGCGGGCCGCAGCGTTGGACCGCGCCCACGAGTGGGCCCGACACCACAATCCGGATTTCTACACCCAGTGGGCGCAGACCCGCGCCGTCGATCCTGCCCGCGCCGACGCGCACCTGATCCGGCTCCACGACATCACCCAAGCCCGCGTGTGGGCAGGCGCACTCGGTAAGGATTTGGCCGAACACGGTATCGCTCAAGCCGTCACCGGTCACGACGGTGAGGATGTCGGTGATGCAGCGCGGGCGCTGTGGGTCGCCGCCGGCAGACCTGAGCAGACCGCGACTGTTAATCAACAGTCTCACTCGATGCCCTTGGCTGATCTATTGCGTGGCCGCGTATCGGAGGAGGTCCTCGCCAAGCCTTCGTGGTCGAAGGTGGAGAAGGTGTTCCGTGCGCTGACCCATCCTGCGGGTGGCACAGCGAAACCAGAGGTTCTCGCTGACGCAGTGGCGCGACTGCACTTTCCGACCGCCCGCGACGTGGTGGGTTTGTCGGTGTGGGCCATGCAGAAAGCCGCCCAACAAGGCGCCGATGCTGCGAGCGAATCCACGCAGAACACAAAAGAAGCCGACACGCGGTCAGCGGCTCGTCGCGTCGCCGACCGCGTGCAAACCACCTCACCGAAGCAAGCGGTGGGCGCACCGAAAACGAACCGGGTCAAAGGAGGTGTGCGCGGCGGAATCCAGTCGCCGAGTATAGACCGGGACCGGGGCCTGTGAACGGAGGGGAAACAGCACTATGAGTGGCAACAACAACGGCGGTGCGGGTTTCGGATTCGATGTCCCTTTGGTGCAAACCCCTGACGAAGTCGGGGAAAAGAGCAAACCGGACCGGGGCAGCGACCCGGTCCCCAAGGAGCACGCTGCTGAAGCAGAGGAGCTCGCCGACGATGACGCGGAGTGGGCCGGATGGACCGACGAATCCTCGATGGGTACGGCTGTGTCCACACCGAAACGACCGACACGGCCGACATTCGTCGAAACCGCTGAGGATCGTGCCTCGAGAAGGCGAACCAACCTGTGGCTCGCTCTCGGCGCCACAGTCACTCTAGGGGCTGTCATCGCCGCGGTGATCTTATCGACCGGGGCGCAATCTGCGCAGCAGACCGACTCACCCCAGGCAGCGCCCGAGCCGTCGTCTACTAATCCAGCGGCCGCGCCCGGATGTGTCGACGCCGTCGAAGCGGACGTGATCACTGGGGCAGCACCTGGTGCAACCGATTCCGGGCCCGGAGTGATCCAGTGGTTCGAGTATGCCTACTACACCGAACGCTCAGCAGCCAAAGCCATGCAAGTGGTGGCCACTGACGCCGGTCTGGAACCGGCTCTGATCCAGCAAGGCATAGACGACGCACCGATCGGTACTACGTACTGTCTGAAGATCGTCGCCGACACCACGCCGGATACCTGGCGTGTCGATGTCACCGAGCATGTCCCAGGAAAACCGGTGTCCGTGTGGAATCAGCTCTTCACCACCACACGTCATCCCGATGGCCGGTTCGTGATCAGCGCGATAGGTGCCGCCTGATCGACAGCTATCAGTTCGTCACTTCTGAGCTTTTGATGTAGGTTTCGACAGATACACGCTAGAACGGGGGGTTCGATCCACTTGGTAGGCAACGATTTTCTGCGGGTTAATCCAGAGGAGCTCGCTAGATACCACACAGCGGCATCCGAGATGGCTGCTGCGCTCGCGGCAGCAGCGACTACCGCGGCTGCCGCGGAAGCAGACCTGCTGAGACCGATCCTGGGGACAGTGGGCGCGGAACTGATCGCCGCCTACGCCACCGGGCTGAGTGACTGGACAGGCGCGATCAACCGGCTTGCTGACGGCGTCGACGTCGTCGCAGAGACCGTCTCGGTGAGCGCTGCAAGCTACACCAACCACGACAACGAGTTCGGCCGTGCGCTGTCGATGCTCGACTCGTCGCCTTCGACACACACAACGGTTGCTTCTGCTGCAGGTGGGGGAGTGTCCCCGTCATCCACAGGGTTCATGCCGTCGCTTCCCTCCAGCGGTGATCAGACCATGACGCCGGCGTTCACGCCCACGCCCACACCGCAAACAGCAGCCACCCCAGCCGGTGGGACACAGGTCCGGCTGCCCAACGGCAGCGTGGTCACTGCCCCGAACCCGCAGGCGGCTACGGCTGTTCGAACTGCACTGGGCACGCTCGGCACCCCATACGTGTGGGGCGGCGGCACCCCCGGTCGTGGTTTGGACTGCTCCGGACTCACTCAATACGCCTACCACCAGGCAGGTCTCGAATTGCCTCGGTCCGCGGCGTCGCAGACCGAGGGCGAACGTGTGTATTGGGACCAGATCCGACCAGGTGACCTGATCGTCTGGAGCGACCATGTCGCCATGGCGGTCGGGAATGGGCTGATGATCGAGGCAGGTGACCCTGTCCAGCTGTCGCCGCTGCGACAGGACAATCTCGACCAACCGTTGCTCGGTGTCTTCCGCCCAACCGAGGAGGCGTAATGGCTCCGAACCCATCGATTCCCGCACCAGTAGCGGTGAACCCCTTGATCGAGGCCACAGCCAAACCACTGCATCAGCTACGCGCCACTCTCGGCGCTGATGGGGAGCTGTCCACGCTCACCGAAGCACTGCGAGGCGCGGGCAACCGGATCGACGCCGTGGCGAGCGCCGGCCGCACAGCAAGGGCACATCTGGAAGTGGCGTGGACCTCGAACGCCGGGGCCGCTGCCGCACAAAAGGCGAGCGACACCCAGAAGGTCGCAGCGGCCCTCGCCGATGTCGGTGCCACGCTGTCCACCATCCTCGAAAGCGCAACATACGAGGTCAAAGCCGCCCGCGGCACTCTAGACAGCATCATCGCCGACTTCTACCGGCAGGCGAACCTGCTCGCCACCACCGGTCAGCTGACCACTCCGGACGGCGTGGTGGCGCTACTGACCCTGATACGTGAACACATGGGGTGGGGCTCATCGACAGTGGCGACGCTAACCGGCTCCCTCACCGAGCACAGGAAACGCCTGACCCAGGCCACGGCTGATCTGCCGAGCCTGAAACCACCCCCACCCCTCGCACTCAACGTCGGCGGTGGCGTAGCCCCGTCCCACGGCCTAGCCCCGTCTTATACAGTCCCCGGTACCGCCCCCAGCGCGGTCACATCAGGGACGATACCGCTAACAACAGGGACTCCCGGACAGGGAGCAGACCCGTTGGCGCATATAGCCAACCACCTCACTGCGACCGGAGTCTCGGCAGTGGAGGAGGTCGCCGACAGCATCGTACAGACCGGCGTAGACCTGGTAACCCACACCATCACCGCAGGCGCAGACATCGTTACTCACACCATCGACACAGGCGTCGATGTGGTCGAGCATCTCATCGACTCCACCGCCAAAGTCGGTGTCGAACTGGCAGATCACGGACTGAACACCACCGCACAGGCCGCCACCGACATGCTCAACCCTCAGCCACCAAACTCCACCCCACCATCGCCTCCGGGCGGGCCGACCACGACGGCACCACCACCGATCGGTGTATCACCACCCGTGGCGCCTACATCGCCACCGGCAGCTGCACCCGCGACCACCGACAACGCGCGACCTGCGCCACAAGCAACCAAACCCGCAGAACCGCCGCCACCGGCAGCTGCACCCGCGACCACCGACAACGCGCGACCTGCGCCACAAGCAACCAAACCCGCAGAACCGCCGCCACCGGCAGCTGCACCGCTGCCACCTGCTCGAACGACTGACGAGCACGACCAGAAATCTGGCGGACAACCCGGTGTCAGCGCCCCACCCGAGCGGGATCGGGATACCGCATGAATGCGGAGCTGGAGATGCTGTTCGAGGGTGTCGCGAACAAGCTCGATGTGGTCGAGCAGGCGTTACAGCAGCTCGACCGAATTCGTGGGGTTCACACCAGTGACGACGGTTTAGTGCAGGCCACTGTCAACGGACATGGAGAACTCGTCGCGCTGCAGTTGTCGCAACGGGTATGCCAGCTACCCTCCGCGCATGTCGGGGATCTGATCACAGCCGCTGCCCATGCGGCCGCTGCCGAAGCCGCCAAAATGCGGTCAGCGGTGATGGCCACAGTCAATGCCGCCTTCTTCCCCTCGTCGTAGCGACGGGTAGACGATCCAACCTGCTGTGACCACTCATCAAACGATCTCAAGGAGTTGCCCTGTGACCGATACCGCCGCTTCTGCGGCACAGACCCCGTTCGTTTTGGTACCTGAGCACGTTTCCGATGCTGGGCGCTACATCCAACAGACTGCGCAAGCCCTGATCGGCGGTCTGCGTAGTGCCAGCGCTGAAGTCGACAGCCTCATGTCGAGCTGGCGTGGCCGGGCGGCCAGCACCTACGGCGGAGCGTGGGACCAGACACACGCCGCTGGGCTGGAAGTATGGGAATCCCTCGCCGACATGGCCGAACTACTCGGGGTGATGGTGGCCCGCACTGAGGCCACCGACACTGCCAACGCCAGCGGATTCGGTTCGCTGAATCTGCCTCCGATCTGACACCTACACCAGAAACCTACTGGGGGAGAAAATGACTGAATATCGAGTCGACCTCGAACACCTAGATGCCGTCACCGCTCGTGTGGCCGGATTGCACGGATTCGTCACCGATTCTCTTCGCGAAGTCGAAGAACGCATCGCGACCGTGCAGGGCAGCTGGAGTGGGGAGGCCGCCGCCGCACACGCCACCGCACACGCTGAATGGACCGCCGCAGCGGCCAAGATCGCTGATGGGCTGGAGAGGATGCGTGCCGCGGCTGCGGCGGCACACCGAGAATACGGCGCCGCGTCAGCGGCCAACATTGCCATGCTCGGACGCACCGGCATCGGGGTCGCCGAATGACTGTGCTCGATGTGGCGGTGCCGGTCTACTACGACACCGCAACCAAGATCGCTGATGCCGCATCCGAGTTCTGGGCAGCTGTCGACGCCGAGTTCTCCAATCTGGCCGAGGCAACCGACATGGCCGGAAGCTACAGCGACGCCAAGAAGTGGGCCGAGAGCTACGACGAGCGTGACGCCGAGATCCTGCGTCTGGTCTCCGATATCGCCACCGCCACGCACGGATACGCCCTGATCTTGCAGCAGATCGGCTACAACCACGAATGCGCCGACCACATCGCTACTATCGGCGCCGGAGCCCTGCCCCCACCACCGACCCCACCGATACCACCGGTGATCGTGTGTCACGTACCGCTACCGTCCGCGGGTGGCCCCGGTAACGGTCTGGTCGATGCTGGAATCGGTTTGGCCGAAAAGATCGGCATCATCGTCCCTGACGGCAACGCCACCACCTTGTCGAATGCCGGTGACACCTGGGATCGCATAGCGCACGCTGGGGCGGTAGCCGGGTTCCCGGCCGTGCTCGAGGCGGCCGCCGCTGCATTCGAGGCGGTCACCGCACCCGAAGTCGAGTTCATCGACGAGGATCTCCGCGCGCTGAAAACAGCCACCGACGCGGTGATCACTGCGATGAGCGATCTGGCCGAATCTTGTCGTGATCACCGCCAGGCGCTCGACAAGCTCCGTGACGACCTCCGCATCCAGCTCGAAGCCATCCGTGACGCGCTCTATGCCGAGTTGGCTATGACTGCTGCGATCAGTATCGCGTCGAGTTGGATCACGTTCGGTGTCAGCGCGGCTGTCGGTGTGGCCGGTGCCGCGGCGATCTGTGCCCGGTACGCCCGCCCGATCAGGATCATGATCGAGCAGTGGCAAAACGAACGCAGGATTGCTGCGGGAGTGAAGATGAACGCCGACCTGACACGGTCTGCAGCGGAAATAAAGCGGCTCAAAGAACTGTCACCAGCCGGGCGGGGTAAACCGAAAGCGGAACCGATAAGGCAGTTGAGCACTGAAGAGGTAGCGATACTGCAGCGAGGTCCGAGCACTTCCCGTGGTGAGTCTCTGACCGCCGCCTTACGGGAGGGCACTGTGACCCCCGCGATGCAACGAGACATAGACGCATTCAACAACACCTTGGGCAAGCTGCCCGTCCACGAGGGGCCGCTGGTCCGGCACACCAATCTCACCGACGAGCAACTCGCCCGATATGTTCAGGGCGATTCGACGACAGAAGTGGGGTTCACCTCCGCGAGCACCAACATGAAAGGTGCGAACGATCTCCTCGTCGACAGTTCGAATGTTGAATTCCAGATCGTCAGCAAGACCGGCCGCGACTACGGCCAATATGGCACTCCGGATGAAGTTCTTTTTCAGTCGGGAACGGAGTTCTTTGTCCACAGCAAAGTTTTCGATCAGGCAACGAACCGGTGGATCATCCGGATGACAGAGTGAGAGGGTAAATTATGCCGGAAAAAATCGGTGGCAAACTTTTCTATACCGCCGACGAGGCCAAGAAATTAGGGAGGGTGTATACCCCCGAGGAATACGCTCGCAATCAAGCGATATTCGATCAGTTCGACAAAGATCGCGCCGCAGCCGGTCCGGCACCGGACGGGGAGACCCCAGGGTTCGGTGGCCGGTTCTCCGACGATCTGGAGGGCACCGAATTCGAAGGCTGGACCCGGGATCCGAAAACCGGCCAGTGGTTCGACAAAGACGGCCACCCGGTCAACGAGGCGTGACCACTACATTCACCCGCCGACCCACCCGACAGTCTCTGGGCCAGCGGCACAGGATCTGGGTCGACTAAGACGCATGGGTGCCGGTCTGTGCGTGAGACATTCATGTATCTCGCACACAGACCGGCGAATGCATAGCAATGTCGATGGTTCATCACTGGATGGAGCGAGGAATTAGCATGGCGGACAACGCTTCTCCTGATGAAAATCAGCCGTTCAATGCGGCTGATCAAATGGAACTTTTCGCCACGATGGAGGTGCAGGGCGATGACGTACCCGGAAATGGAGGTCGACCCGGTGGTGCGCGCGGAGGTGGCGCGGATCTGGAGGGAGTGGATCGGCATGGACCCGGATCTGCCGCTCTTGGAGCGCGACCAGCGGATCGAGACCGAGGCAGCGCGGCTGACAGCGTTGATCACCGAGACCGTGGGGGACTCCCCACACGGGTTCCTGGTCGAGAGGTGGCGCGCGGAGCGGCCGGGACAGGACCCGACAGTGCCGGAGACGGTCGCGATGATCGAGACCGCATGGCGCTCGGCACGGACGAAGGTGCTCGCCGAGGAGCTATATCCGCAGCTGAGCGAGCAGAACGAGACTCGCACGATCGAGGAGATGGACGAGATCACCGCAACGGTGATGGAGCAGACGCATCGAGCGAAAGCGGCGCAGGATCCGCAGCGGTGGCGGGCAGGGCTGGTGACACCCACAGAGTTGGCGACGCGGATCGTGGACCGGGTATGGGGCACAGCGGGCAGCCTGGAGTTCCAGGAACTGGCACTGGCCCTGATCCAGCAACGCCTCGAGGACGATCTGGCGACCCCAGTGACAGCAGCGGACCCACTACGCGAGGAGCTCGAGATCATGATCGACGAGGAAATGACTCGCAACGCGTTCTAGACCTCACCCACCGATGGGCGCAGCGCCGCCGCGACTTCGACAACATCCGCGAACGAGGTCTGGCGACTCGCCGCGCCCTGGTCAACGCCAACTCACGACTCAACGACACCTACGCCACCGGCGGCCGTCCGGCGGTCACCCGCCTGCGCGAGTCCATTGCGAAACTCGCCGCCCGCCGCGAACGGCTACTGGCCGAATACCGCGATGCCCAAGCAGAAGTCGGCCGCTACGAAACCC
Organism: Nocardia sp. TBRC8007; assembly: GCF_056629435.1. Classification (NCBI taxonomy): domain Bacteria; kingdom Bacillati; phylum Actinomycetota; class Actinomycetes; order Mycobacteriales; family Nocardiaceae; genus Nocardia; species Nocardia sp. TBRC8007. Next base: position 51,871 of record NZ_JBWSOR010000021.1, read on the forward strand.
TGCTACGTGAGGCGGGCCGGGCACCGGAAGACATCGACCACAAAGCGGTGCTGCGACTCGGTCGCCGAGGACGGGACACGCAGGCCCGCACCACGGCCGCGACGCGACCGACCACCAGCAGCGCGGCCACAGACCTGGCAGCGCAGATCACCACGACTGCCCCACCCCCGGTCACGGCCGAACAGGTTCAAGCCATCGTCGACACGCAGCCACCATCCGGTGGCCGCGACGAAGTCACACGTCAGAGCGTTGCGCAGGACGCGATCGACCTGCACCAGATCCTCACCTCGAATGACTGGACCGCCTACGGGCGCCGCGGATTCGATTCCACGAACCTGCTAGCGGCCCCGGACCCCGGCGCCGACCCCACAGTCAGTGACGCACTCACCGGCGTGCCCGACGAGCATCCGGTACGTGACCGCGCTCACGCCGCCTACACCAGTGGATACCTCGCCGCGCTCCGCGACCACACACGCGACGAACGTCGCCGCCTCCTCGCGTCGATCGCCGCCGACCCAGACGTGCTCACACACGTCGACAGGACCGAAGCAGGCGACCTGGCTGCCGATGAGGAATTCACAAACCTGGTCGCCGCCGTGCTCGCTCGTCGCGCCGCCGACACCGATATCGAGCGGGCTGCGCTGGAGATCCTCCGCAGCGATACCCGCCGCGCCCTCGTCACCGGGGTCGCGCAAGCCATCAGGCGAGACCGCCAGAAGGACACACCTCCCCACCCTTTTGAGCCTGCTCCCGCCGAGACAGAGCGGGAGCAGACCCCCACCAGTGACAGCGCCGCGGAATCACTTTCGGACGCTACCGAGGAACCCGAGACTGATGAGCAAGCACCGCCGGTCGATGCTGTCGACTTCCGGCTGGGTACCGAGGTTCTCGTCCCGAAATCACCCTCCGCGCGCATCCGGGCGAACATCGCCGCTATTCGCCTGATCCGTGAGCTGGACAACCAACAACGCAGCGCAACCCCAGACGAACAACAGAAATTGGCGGGCTTCTCGGGGTGGGGTGGTGCGTGGCAGGTCTTCGACGACACCAAACCTGAGCACGACTCCGCCCGCGCGGAGTTGCGGGAACTGCTGACCGACGACGAATACGCGGCCGCGCGCGGTTCCACACTCAACGCCCATTACACCGATCCCTCCATCGTCGCCGTCATGTGGGACGCAGTCAGTAGGGCTGGTCTACCCGCCGGAGCGCGGGTGCTGGAGCCGGGATGCGGGGCCGGGCATTTCATCGGTCATGCCCCCGACGAGGTGCGGATGGTGGGTGTCGAGCTCGATGCGACCACCGCGCGGATCGCACACTACCTGTATCCGCGTCAACAGATCCGCAATCACGGCTTCGAGCGTGACTTCGCTGAGAACGCTACGTTCACCGCAGCGATCGGCAACGTGCCATTCGGCAACTACCCGGTGTTCGACGACAAACACAACCCCAATGGGCTGTCGATCCACAACCACTTTATCCGCAAGTCGTTGGCATTGACCGCGCCCGGCGGATATGTCGCCGTCATTACCAGCGCGTTCACCTCCGATGCTGCGCGCCCAGCCGCGCGACGTGAGATCGCCGAACTCGGTGATCTGGTGACCGCGGTGCGGTTGCCGACGAAAGCGTTCACCCGCCAGGCCGCCACCGACGTCGTCACCGACGTTCTGGTGTTGCGGCGCCGCGAGGACGGCCAGGCACCCAGCGACGACACAACACTGTGGCTGGCCACACAAAAAACCGAGCTCGGTGCGCACACCCTCACTGTGAACTCCTACTTCCTCGCACACCCTCAGCAAGTGTTGGGGGAGCTGGGTGCCGGACACGGCATGCACAGCCGCGCCACCTTGCTCGTCCACGCCGACGAATCCCGCCCCTTGGCACAGCAACTGGCCGACCGGCTCACCGCCGCCGTCGACGCGGCCCGCACCGCCGGTCTCGGGCTCACTGCCCTGCCAGTCGACGCTGACACTCAGCAGGCTGAGTATGTCACCGCCACCGAACTGGCTACCCCAATCCCCGGCACAATGCGCTACGACCACACGACCGGCGTATTCGACCAATACGTTGCCAGTGCCGGATGGCGGACAACCACCCGCAAGAGTGCCGCCCTCACCACCGAGTGGCGTCGACTGCTCGAGATGGGTGACACTGTCATGGCGTTGACCGATGCCGGGCGAGACCCTCACTCCACCCGCGAAGCCCGCGACCGGCTCCGTGAGCGGTTGGGACGTCAATATGAGGAGTACGTCACCGAATACGGGCACATCAACCGCTACAAGTGGACCACACACGCCGACCGCAATACCGATGACCAAGCCCGTGCCAAGTTCGCTCGCCTTGAAGAGAGCTGGCGGCGCAAACACGGCGAGGCACTGTTGGATGATTTCGGTGACTTCGTGGTCGATGCGAAAGGCCGTAAGGTCATCGGCCCGGCGCCGGGCCCTCTGCCCGATGATGTGGTCGATGAGTTGTGGGAGCGTGCCTATGAACCTAATCAGGGGCCCTACAAGAAACGATCCCATCTGGAAGGGGCCATCAAGTTCGATCCGCGGATCGCGACGGTCCGTGCGATCGAGCACTACGATGACGACACCCAGACCGCGCGTAGAGCCGAAATCTTCGCTCAAGACGTTTCGACGGTCCTCACACCAGCTCAGCACGTCGACAGTATCGACGAGGCCATCGCTGTCAGTTTCGACGAGACCGGCCGAATCTACCCGCACCGTATCGCACAACTGCTGGATACCAATGTCTTCGACGTCTTGGTGCAGGCGCGAGGCAAAATCTATCCGAGCCTGGACGACCCGCAAGAATGGGAACTCGCCGCCCGCGCCCTGTCCGGGCACGTCCGTAACAAACTGCGCCGCGCCGAAGCAGCGGCGGCGACCGAGCCCGACCGCTACGGCGATCTGGTGGCCGCGCTTCGCGGCGTGCTTTCCGAGGATGTCGACCCTTCCAGAATCGGTGTCCGCCCCGGTGCCGTATGGATCGGGGTAGACACCTACCGTCAGTTCTTTCTGGCCGAGTTCCAGATCGAGCCCGCCCATATGACTGTCGAATACTCCACGATCAGTGCGTCTTGGCACATCTACACCGATCAGACCCCGGAGTGGGCAGCCCGCGACGGCGGGTTCCGGGATCGGTGGGGAGACCCTGATATGAAGATATCCGGGATCGCGTTGTTCGAGCTGATCTGCAACAACAAACCGATCGAGGCCCTCAAGACCGCCGAAGAGATGAAGGCCGACCCGAAACTGCGGCTCGATCTCGAACGCACCGAGTTGCTACGAACCCGCGCCAAGCAACTCGAAGAACGCTTCACGACGTGGCTATGGGAAGACCCAGAGCGCGCCGACCGACTGACCCGGGTATTCAACGATGAGTTCAATTCGTTCGTCAAACCCGTCTACGACACCAGTCACAAGACGTTCCCAGGTCTGAACCCGAAGTATGTGCCCTACGCCTATCAGGCTCAAGCCGTGGTGCGGCAGCTGCACGAGCCAGCGATCCTGCTCGATCACTGCGTCGGCGCCGGCAAGACCCTGACCACGGCGATGATCTGCATGGAGATGCGCCGGTTAGGGCAGGTGCGCCAACCATGGATCGTGGTACCCAACTCGTTGGTCGATCAATGGCATCGAGAGTTCCAGGACGCCTATCCGGCGGCACGCCTGTTGGCGGCCACCGACCTCGATGGCTCAGCCGATCGGCAGCGGTTCATCGCCCAGACCGCCACCGGGGACTGGGATGCGGTGATCGTGCCTATGTCGGTGTTCGGGGCGATCTCGGTCAGTGTCGACTGGGAAGCCGCCTACATCGAAAAACAAATCGACTGGATGCACGCCGGGATGAGCAGGATCAAGCAGCAAAGCGACAACGCTCTCAACTTCAGTGTCAAACAGATCGAGGCCGCGATCAGACGTTCGAGCGCACGCTACGAGAGCCTCGTAAAGGCCAAGAAACGTGATGCCGGGCTCACGTTCGAGCAGTCCGGCTGCGATTTCGTGATGGTCGACGAAGCTCACTTGTTCAAGAACCTCACGCGAGTCAGCTCATCCGCCGATTTGTCGTTGCCGGACGGGTCGCAACGCTCCAGTGATCTGGAGATGAAGGCGATCTATCTGCGTGAGCGCGCCAGAGAACGCAACATCGCGGCCGGTCGACCCGCCGCGCCGATCAAAGCATTGTCCTTCGCCACCGGTACACCGGTATCGAACGGGATGGCGGAGTTATGGGTCATGCAACGGTTCCTGCGCCCGGACCTGCTCGAAGCCCAAGGGATGATGCACATCGACGCGTGGGCGCAGATGTATGCCACCGCCCGCACTGTAGTCGAGATGAACATCACCGGCACCAGCTTGCGCACGGTGACACGGATGAGCCGCTACAACAACATGCCGCAGCTGATGGCGATGGTCGACCAGTTCCGTGATGTCGTAACCCGTGACCAGATCCCCGCTGATCTGCCGACACTGCGCGGCGGCAAGCGCACTCTGGTGGAATTCGAGCTGGCACAGGAAGTCCGCGACTTCATGTTCGACCTCGATGTCCGGATGAAGATGGCCGAACCCGCGAGACCGTGGCTGGACAACCCTCTCAAAATCGCCACCGACGGACGCAAGGTATCGATGTTCCCGCCATTGGCCGGGCTGGGGGAACCTGATGCCGACCGCAACCGCATCGCGATCGCCGCCCGCGAACTATGGCGCATCCACACCGAGAACCTGCACGTGCATACCCCGGCCGATCAACACGGCCCAGCCGCCACCGGTGTGCTACAGCTCGTGTTCTGCGACCTCGGCACCCCCAAACCTGGGGACGGCCCCCGCGCTCAGAACATCTACACCGGGCTGCGCGATAAACTGATGGAGTTAGGGATGGCGCGACAAGAGGTAGCGTTCATCCACGACTACCCTGGCGCCCGCAGCAAACAGAAACTGTTCGCCGACTGCCGCGCCGGGCGAGTGCGGGTCCTGATCGGGTCGACGGAGAAGATGGGCGTCGGCATGAACGTGCAACGCCTCGCCAAAAGCCTGATCCACCTGTCGGTTCCCTACCGCGCCACCGACCTGGAACAGCGCGAAGGCCGCATTCTTCGCCAAGGAAACCGCAACTCCGAAGTCGAGATCATCAACATCGTCGCCGCCAAGTCCTACGACACATCCGTCTGGCAGATCATCGAACGCAAAGCAGACACCAACGCACAACTGCGCTCCGGCGACATCCCCCACAGCATCGAGGACACCAGCGCCGATATCGCGATATCAGCCGCACACACCAAGGCTGCAGCCACCGGTGACCCGATCTACACCGCGGCCGTTGAGAAAGAAGACCAGGTCAAAGAACTGCAGGCCGAACAACAAATGATCGCACAGGTTAACCTGACCAACAGTCACATGTTGCGCAAGCTGCGCAGCGACCTGCCGATTTTGCGCCGAACCCTCACCGAACGCCAACCCGTCGCCGACGCTCTCGAACCATGGCTACAGGCAGACCGCCGCCACCGCGACATTGTCATCCACGGTGTCGCCATCCGAGACAGCGACACCAAAACCCTGGCCAAAGCCACACAGGCGATGCTGGCGAGGGACTACGCCAACATGCGAATGCAGGAATCCGACGTCGCGTTTCCGATGTTCACTGTCGCCGGTGTCCAGGTGTCGGGGAGATACAGCCCTCTATTCGACATCCTCGTCGTCGGTGTGAACACCGACGATCACCCACTCACCGTCAGTATGGACATGTCCTTGACCTTCAGCATGTCGCACACTGACGTCCGTGAAGCCATGACCAACAACACCACCACCCACCAGATGTTGAAGCAGCTGCGCAAAGTACTGGCCGCGGCGACGAAGATGGACATGCTGGTACGGGAAGTTCAGGAGACAGTCGACCGCATCGCGGATCTGGAAACCCGACCCACCGTCGAATTCGACAAAATCGACCAGCTACGTGACGCCGAGCAAGAACTTGCGCAACTCAAGACCGCTATCAACGCCCGCGAAAACTCCCCCGAAGCACTGGCTGAGCAGAAAGCAGGCAGTGACCGCAGAAACGCGGCAGGCCAGTACCTTAGGTGGACGCTCGACCTGAACCCCACTCCGGGTCATGCCGAAGAACGCCGCATGACCCGCGAGGAGCTGTCGAAGAGTGTGCTGAACCGGATGGCATCTTACGCGATGGAGTGGCGGCTCGGCGCAGACTCACGCGAACAGGAACGGCAGCGCAGCCCATGGCAGCCCAGCAGCCCAGACGGCAGCGAATACACGTTCGGAGAACCTGACAACATCGGAGTAGGGGCGCGGACCCAATGGAACGGGCAGCAGTGGTACTGGGCAGCCTGGGACGGTCACGGTGCCACAGCATCTGGACTGTGTGACCGCCTCGACCAAGCGCAACACGCCGCCGACACCCACACACGCAAAATGACCACCGTAACAACTCCGGTATCCGAGACGGACAACCCTATCGAGGTAGGTTCGCTGGCGCAGCGGCTGGCTGAACGAATACCCGCCGAAATCATACGATCCCCGAAATGGGCGATGGCCGAAGCGACTTTCAGCAAGCTCACCGCTTCCGGAATCGACCCCGACATCCTAGCCGCTGCTGTCGCAGATGTGGACTTGACCATCTCCCAGTATCCACACCTGCTCGCAGCCATGACACTCCAAGACGCTGCCACGAAAACATCCGAACCCAGCACAGGCAACGGCACAACTCAGGGCAGCGATGCTCGACAAATCACCGACCGCGCCTTCGGTAGCGCCCCTACGATCGTCGCGACGAAGATCGGGACACACACCCCACCTCAAGAACGAAGCGTCGGTGCAGCACACACCAGGTCATCACCCACTTTCGACCGATAACCCTCAAGTGCTCAGCCGCCACCTCACCGACCGAACCAGCCCCGACAGACATCAGACCGGCCCGTCCCTGAAATCAGCACGGGCCGACCTCACTCAAGAGTAGACCCGGTAGAAGACGGATCATCCAGCGGAGCTGGGCGCTGGGGCAGCTTCGCGCCGGGCTCACGCAGATACCACGCCATGAAGGCGTTCAACGCTTTGGCGCGATCGGTCCCGCCCTCGATGGTCGCTCGCTCGAACCGCGCCCATCTGTCGTCGTCGACCCGCACCGAGCGGTGCTTCGTCTTCGGCTGGTTCGGCATCGCTCCACATCCTAGGTGTACATACAGAAGGAGAGTACACACCCTTGAGGTGTACGTACACCTGATGCTATGGTGTACGTACACCTTTGGGAGGTTGCACTGAGCGCCACCTCATTCACTTCTGTCCTCATCTGGAGCCTTTCCATGACTTCCGTCTTCGCTTCCGCAACCACCGACCCCAGCTACTACGCCACGGGTGCGCATGCCCCCGAGACGGCCGATCGCACCCTGCGCGAATGCCACGCTGATATCGCGCTGACCCTTGCGGTCGCCGTCGAGGCCGTCCGCGCCAAGACATTCGCCCAACACGACCGGGCGGCCACGCTCAGTTCTGCTGCGGGTGTGGTGTTGCCGACTCGGCCAGGGCAGAGCGCGCAGATATATCGGGCGGAGCTGGCTGCGGTGCGCGCGGCGCTGGCTGGGGATACACCAGATCCGCGACTGGTCGCCTACGGCAGCGCCACCACTATCGCGTTGTCTCGGGAGGAATCTGGTGTTCTGACCCAGGCCCGTACCGGAGACCTGGAGGTTATGGCGGGCCGGTGGCTGCCCGCGTTGGTACGGCTGCTGGATCGTTGGATCGCGCGTATCCCGGTGAGTGCGTGATGAGTCTGGCATCGACGGTGTACTTCGCCGGGTGGGGTGGGGATTCGCTGGGCTGGGAGCAGGTGCCGGGCATCGAGTTGCGGTTGGCGGCTAACCACAACCCGGTGGCGGTGGCGGTGCACGAGTTGAACTTCCCCGCGGCGGAGCATTTGCCGCCCGGTGATGTGCGGGACATCGTGCTGGAGGACCTGCCCTGCACTGAGCTGTTCTGGGCGTCGCCGGCGTGCCCAGCGTGGACCGACGCCAAGGGCGTGAAACGGTATTTCGACCAGTCCAACCAGTACAGCATGTTCGATGAGGAACTCGGCGTGGTCGAGGACCCGGCAGCGGCGCGGTCGCGGGCACTGGTCGAACAGATCCCGCGCTATCTGCGGGCAATGTCCGCTCGTGGGCGACCGGTGTTGGCCGGGGCGATGGAGAACGTCATCCAGTGCCGTCGCTGGGACCAGTGGCGGCACTGGGTCGGGGTGATCGAGGCCATCGGCTACGACACCCGGCTGATCGCGTTGAACTCCGCGCACGTACTGCCGAGGCGGTGCCTGCCGGTGCCGCAGTCCCGTGACCGGCTGTATCTCGCGTACTGGTGGAAAGGGCTGGGACGCCAACCCGATTGGGACAAGTGGCTGCGGCCGAAAGCGTGGTGCGCAGGTTGTGCGCGGGTGGTGGACGCGGTACAGGCATGGAAACGCCCCGACGTCGATATGGGCCTCTACGGGGCCCGGGCCGGGCAGTACGTCTACCGATGCCCCTCAACGGCCTGCCGGTTCGCGGTCGTGGAGCCGATCACCACCCCGGCGGCGGTCGCGATCGACTGGACACTGCCGCCCGGGACGCCGATCGCCGACCGTACCGAACCCCTGGCCGACAACACTGTTGCGCGGATCCGGATCGGCCTGGAAAAGTTCGCGGGCACTCCGATGCTCACCCCGGCCGGTGGGACATGGCGTACAAAGGCGAGCAGCCTCGCCACACAGATGCCGACCCGCACCACCCGCGAAACCGACGCCCTGGTGTGTCCGCCGTTCATCGCCGAGTTGCGTGGTGGCGGATCGAAGAAGTCCGCGCGTGCGGTCACTGAACCGTTGGCGACCTTCGCCGCGTCCGGGTTCCACCACGGGCTGGTCCAGCCACCGCCGCAGCATCTGTTGGTGCCCTACCACCGCACCGGCATCGACCGTGACCGTCTGCTGGGGCAGTGCACGTTCCGGATGTTGCAGCCGACCGAGATCAGGGCCGGGATGGCGTTCCCGACCACCTTCAAAGCGTTGGGCGACAAACGCACCCAGGCCCGCGGCTACGGCAACGCCGTCACCCCCGCCGCAGCCGAGGTCATCGGCTGCGCACTCGTCGAGGCCATCACCGGCGAAGACATCGAAAGGACCACCGCATGAGTACCGGGATCGAATGGACCGACACCACCTGGAACCCGGTCACCGGCTGCGACCGGATCAGCACCGGCTGTGAGCACTGTTACGCGCTGACCATGGCCAAACGGTTGAAAGCGATGGGTTCGGCGAAATACCAGCGTGACGGCGATCCCCGTACCTCCGGGCCCGGTTTCGCCATCACCGAACACCCTGAGGCCCTGAAGATCCCCTACCGATGGCGCGACCCACGCATGGTGTTCGTGAACTCCATGTCGGATCTGTTCCACGCCAAAATCAGCGAGGACTTCCTCCGCTCGGTGATCGACGTCATCGCCGACACCCCGCAACACACCTACCAGGTGCTGACGAAACGGCCCGCGCGGGCGCGACGAATGACCGAACGGGGTTTGGTGTTCCCACCGAACCTGTGGCTGGGCACCAGTGTCGAGAACGGTGCGGTCACCCACCGCATCACCGACCTACTCGCCACCCCCGCCGCAGTACGGTTCCTGTCGTGCGAGCCGCTGCTGGGACCGATCGACCTCGACCAGTTCCTGTTCACCCGCACCTGCGCGGACGGCTGTAGTTGCCGCTGGCCCGATGACGCGGACCGCTTCGAATGCGGTTGCGGTGGCGAATGCACCGAATGGTGTCCCACACCAGCGATCGACTGGGTCATCGTCGGCGGCGAATCCGGCCCCCACGCACGACCCATGCACGCCGACTGGGTCCGTGACCTGCGCGATGAGTGCGTTGCCGCTGGGACCGCGTTCTTCTTCAAACAATGGTCCGGACGCACCCCGAAAACAGCCGGCCGCGACCTCGACGGCCGGATCTGGCACCAATTCCCACAGAGCAGCAGAACCTCATGCCGCAGCTGATGCCAGTCTCACCGTTCGAGAACCATGACCAGACGATTGGAAAGCCCTTGCCATGAGTAGTGATCTCCGAGCGATCATGCAGCGCGACGAACGTCGTCGCCGGATGCTGAACGATCCCGATCTCACCGGCGAACTGCTGCTGTTCGCCCTTGCCCTGGACGAGGTCATCACTGCCCGCAAAGAGCAGGGCAAGAAGACGCTGAAGAACTGGTTGATGGAAGTCACCGAGCTGGCCCACGGAGCCGACAGCGTCTACCACCGCAAGTACTGGGGAAAACGTGTCATCGGCGACGATATGCCGCGGTACGAGCCCGAGGGGCTGCACGCGGGGCGGGTGCTCTGCGTGGCGCCGATGATTCGTCGTGAAGGGATATGCGAGAAACGCACGGCAGTCAGCTTCATAGACCACGATCCGACAACGGGCGCTGGCCGTTTCGTAGGGCTGTGTACGCGACACCGAAAGCTGAAGACGTCCTTCGATCAGCGCACCCAGGAATGGGTCGAGAACGGGAAGCCGCTGCCTCCCGCCAACACCGGCGGTGTCCTGCGGCGGTATTTCCGCGCCGACTGGGATGCCATCTACCGGTGGGCGCGGCCCGGCCAGGAACCGATGGAGGGAGGCCGCAAGGTCACACCGCCCCGCCCGAAGCTGCGGCTCATTTCGGGTGGAGACAACGGGGGCGGTGAGTTACGGGTGGACGAGCGATAAGAACGGAATCCGGCACGGTGGCGAGACTGTTCCTGCCGAGTTCATCACTCAAGCCTTCGCTAGGTACATGCTCATCACCTGCTCGGCCTTCATCAACCTCATGACTTCTGAACAAGCAGCAGGTCGTGTCCCTGTGTCTGTTTAGTTGCGCCGGTCGGGTAGTCGCTCCGATATAGCGGATATCAGTTCGGGGCCTTGGCGTACAGTCCCGCAAACCTCGCTATCGCTATGAGGAGCGCGGCATTGTGGATCGGTAACGTTCGTTTACGAGACAGTCTGCGCGACGGCATATTTCCGCAGGCCGGATGTGTAACACATGCCGTGTACGCGGCAATGTCAACCTGTCAGGGGTTATCGATACATTCCGTACATGAGAATCGGTTACGGACGGGTCTCCACCCGCGATCAACATCCCGAAGCCCAACACGACGCGCTCACCGCGGCCGGGTGCGAGCAGATCTTCCTCGACAAGGCTTCCGGCAAACTGGCCTCCCGACCCGAACTCGACAAGGCGCTACTGGTGGCCAACCGGGAAGGCGATCAGCTGGTGGTCACCAAACTCGACCGGCTCGGACGCTCTCTCGAGCACCTGATCGAGCTATCGAAGACGCTCCAGGAGCGCGGTGTGGACCTGGTGGTCCTGGACCAGGGCATCGACACCTCCACCGCGATCGGGCGCATGTTCTTCCAGATCCTCGGTGCCATTGCCGAGTTCGAGCACGCCTTGATGTCCGAGCGCACGCGTGACGGCCTGGCCGCCGCGCGTGCGCGTGGACGCACCGGCGGACAGAAACCGAAGCTCGGGCCACGACAAGTGCAGCTGGCGCGATCGATGTACAACGAACTCGATGAGCGTGGAAAACGCCGCTATACCGTCGCCGAGATCGCCGCTGAGTTCGGCGTCACCCGCCCCACTATTTACCGGCATCTGTCTGCTGCCGCAGCGAAAATAGAGGCGTGAGTGCGGTCGAAGTCGCGCCCGTTGTCGAGCCGGTGGTGGTCCTCGCGCACGCGGGGATGATCTGGTTCAGGTGAGGCGTTCGATTAAGAGATAACCCTCAAGGAACTCGCGGGTTATCTCTTAACAGGCGCACAGGCACTACAGAAAATTCGGGGTTGACCGCGACGAACATCCCCAGTCTCCCCGATCGACCACCCGACGACCAGAGCAGGAACGCGACGCACGCACATCTTCGCGCACCACGGTGCGCCACAGGCGCAGCGTGGTGCGCTGCAGTGATGTCCCACAAACCGGAGCCGGTGGCCCTCGACCGGCCTGGTTCGCGGCCCGGAATCGCGGTTGCCGACCAGATCACTCCGTCACGGGT
>NZ_JBWSOR010000022.1:0-63405 GCF_056629435.1 Nocardia sp. TBRC8007
AGGATCTCGGCGTTCTCCAGACTGCGCAGGTGCTTGTGCAGTTCGTCGTAAGGCTTCCCGACGATCTTGCTCAACGGCTGCAGAGCAGCAAGCGCATCAAGCACTGCGCGACGTACGGGCGGGACTTAGGCGAGCGGGTCGTTCACCAGAGCGTCGCGGAATCCCCACAATGTGGAAGCGGACGTTGTCATCGTGCTGCAGCGCTGAAGGCTCCACCTGGCCATCCTTGATCAAGACGCCACCGACGACGGTGGCCACAGGGGGGCGGTAGTCAGCGTGGCAAGCTGCCATACGATCGCCTCTCGCGCTTCGTTTCCATAGGCCCGCAACTAACCCAGTAACCTCAGTGAGTTCGTAAGCGACATCGATGACGACGGTCAGTCACCTTCCTGAGGAAGTAGCTCGAAGTCGGCTGCGGACACTTGGGTGTCACCCGACAAGATCCGGACCTGGGCAGCGACAGGCGCGGCGTCCGCGATTGCCTTCAGAAGCCTCGCCTTGCCGATACCACCGGCGCCGATCACAAATGCCGAGGTCGCCTCCGTCTGGTGCGCGGCGCCCACGATTCGGTGCGGTGATCGCCACCTCTGCGCTCGCCTTGCCGACCACCGCCGGTCCGAACTCCCGATGTCGCTTGCGCTGGCCAGTTGCGAGGTCCGTCCCGCCGGACGCGACAAGGATGTCTATGCCGTGCTGCTTGAACCGCCACGAATTCTATGCGTACCGATCTATTTGATTCCAGCCTGCTGACCAGCACATTGCACATAGCAGTCGACCTCGTACTCGATCCGCGGTGTGTGGCCGAGCCGGTGCATGAGGGGATGGTTGTCGAACCAGCCGCCCCAGTCCAGAGTCAGCAACTCCACATCGGCGACGGTGGCCGACGAGCCGCGCCGGAACGGCGAGTCAGCTCGCACCGCTTCGGTCTCGCAGAGCCCAATCGTTATCTTGACCAAGGCATCATCGTAGGCGTCGATCACGTTCCCGACCGAAGGACCCGTACCGGCCAGCCAGCAGCGACTTGCCGGATCATACACTCGTGTGCTGCTCAGCCGCCATTACAGCCGAGGCATGCGCACTGCACGGCTTGTACCTATCGGCAGGTGCTGCCGGAATACGCTGGGGCAACGCCGGTGCCGAATCGCTGTGGTCGACGTTCGAACACGAATGTTATTACCGACACATCTATGCCACGAATGCAGAACTCGTTACCTCTGATGACAATTGGATGGATTCTCACAATCACCAGCGCCTGTACTCGGCGATCAGGATGCTTTCACCTATCGACTACGGGCAGTCCCACAAAACCACCCGAGAAGCACGCTAACATCGACTACGAGCAGTCCTTCGAAACGCCCCTGAAGCATGCTGACCTTGTCTACTTTTCGGGGAAATCCCAGGGTGAACGGGCAGTATCGCAGTGCTGGGCGATTGTCGGCTGCGATGCATGAGCAGGTCTGCGTGTCAGGAGAGGTAGTGGAGTTCCAGTTCCTAGGCCCGTTGGTCGTTCGTTCGGGGGAACATGAAGTGGCCATCTCGGCACCACGACAACGCATCATTCTGACAACGCTGCTGCTCAATCCCAATCAGGTCGTTTCTGTCGACCGCATCGCACAATTTGTTTGGGACGATCCGTTGCCGCCGAGCGCGGCGGCAACAGTCCGCACCTATGTCATGCGTTTACGCCGGGCGCTGGGTTCGTTCGGAGAGGAGTGCATCCAGACGCGCGCCCCCGGCTATCTGGTCCGGATCCAGGAGAACGACACCGATTTAGGCCGGTTCCTGGCGCGGCGGCGGGCAGCGAAGGGACTCGCCGAGTCGGGTGATCTGGCCGCAGCGGTGGAAGAGCTCGATCTGGGGCTAGGTTTGTGGCGCAGCGATCCGTTCGTGGATGTGCCGTGTGCGCGGCTGCATGAGTGCGAGGGCGGCCATCTACGAGAACTGAGGCTACAGACCTTGGGTTGGCGGATGGACATGCAACTGGAGCTGCGTCGGCATACCGAGGTTCTGCCCGAGCTATGGAGAATCGTTCGCGAACAGCCGTTGAACGAGGCCTTCGTCGGTCGGCTCATGCTTGCGTTGTTCCGCTCCGGTCAGCAACCGGAAGCGCTCGCGCTCTTCCAGCGTATCCGCACCGACCTGATCGGTCAGTTCGCGATGGAGCCCGGTGCGCAGCTGCGCGAAATCCAGCGTCGCATCCTGTGCGGTGAGGACAATCCGGTGGCCATCGGCGCCTCGTGGGCAGCGGACCCGGCGGAGGTACCGATGCCCGCACAACTTCCGCCACAAGTGCGAGACTTCGCCGGCAGAAGCGTCGAAACCCGCGAGCTGCGCGAACTACTCACCGCCGAGGGCGAGACACAGCCGGGGGCGCCCGCCGTCGTCACCGGGCCTTCCGGGGTCGGCAAGACCAGTCTGCTGCTGCGGGTCGCCCACGCCGTGAGCGACGACTTTCCCGACGGACAGCTTTATGCGAGCCTGGAGGGCTCGCGAGGGGCTCCCGTGGACCCTGCGAGCGTGGCCATGCGATTTCTGATCGGGCTGGGATTATCCCCGGCCACTGTACCGGACGCAGAGACCGATCGCCTGGATCTCTACCGCTCGGTTGTCGCGCGACGCCGGATTCTCATCGTGCTCGACGATGTCTGCGACGCATCTCACGTGCGTCCGCTGATGCCGGGTAGCGGCGCCAGCCGAATGCTGATCGGTAGTCGCAGACGCCTCGTCGATCTCGAAGCGTCCAGCACCATCGTCCTGGAACCGTTGGATGAACAGACTTCGATGAAACTGTTGGCCGGAATAATCGGCAAGGAACGAATCGACGCGGAGATCGCTGTCGTCCGCGCGGTCGTAGCGGTATGTTCCGGCTTGCCTCTTGCCTTGCGCATCGTCGGATTACGCCTACTCGACCGCCCCGATCGCAGTATCTGCGAGATCGCCCGCAAACTCGTAGATCCCGACCGGTTTCTGGACGAATTACAGATCGGAGACGTCGCGGTGCGATCGGCTCTCAGCCGGGCATATGACGCACTGCGCCAGCGTTCCCGGGGCGAGAAGGATCTTCGAAAAGCCTTCCGTTGGCTCGGTGTCATCGCCAGCCACGGTATCCGGCCTCGAGCGGTGGCCGTGCTGTTGGAGTGCTCGGAGAGCCGGGCGACGGAGCTGCTGGAAGAGCTGGCCGACGTGCACCTGGTGCGCGAGCAGGGCGGAGGCCACTATGTCATGGACCACTCGAGCTGGGCTTTCGCCTGCGAACGCCTGTATCAAGAGGAACTGTCGGGGCGCTACGTGGCAGCGCTGCAGCGCCTGAATCGACACGGTTACCCAACCAAGTTACCCTTCGCGTCTTGCGGGAAGCGATCCTCTGACACACAGATCAACGTGCCGGGGGCACCCGATCCATCCGGCGCGGAGTTGCTCGGCAGTTCGGACCGGTCGCAGTGAAATGTTCCGACAGGACGCCCAACACCGCGGTGTCGTTGTCGCTCAGAAAGAAGTGACCGCCACGGAATACCCTGAGATCAAAAGGGTCTTGTGAATGTCGGATCCACTCCCGTGCTTCGTCGATCGTGGTGTGCGGATCTCGATCACCGGTGAGAACCGTGATCGAACAGGGCGGCGGACCGTCCGGCACGAACCGGTAAGTCTCCACCGCGCGGTAGTCGCTGCGCAATGCGGGAAGGATCATCTCCAGCAATTCCGGGTCCTGGAGAAACTGAGACTCGGTACCGCCGAGGGAACGAACCTCGGCGACGATGCCCGCGTCGTCGCGCAGGTGCACCGCCTCGGAACGGTACAGATGGGGCGCCCGACGCCCGGAGGCGAACAAGTGCAACGCCAAGCCGGGCTCATCGCGCCGCAGGCGACGAGCCACCTCGAAAGCTATGATAGCGCCCATGCTGTGCCCGAAGAATGTGAGTGGCCCGCAGGTCCACGTCCGCATGATCGCGTGGATGTGGTCGGCCAGCACACCGATATCGTCGATACCGGGTTCGTTTCGCCGATCCTGACGACCGGGGTACTGGACTGCGATGACTTCGATGTCCGGTGCGAGTGCTCGTGCGACGGGCTGGAAGTAACTCGCCGAACCGCCGGCGTGCGGAAAGCAGACGAGGCGCTGCTGAGCTCCCTCCTTGGGCTGCAAGCGCCTGAACCAGATCTGTTCGTCGTCCATGATTGTCCTCTCTAGTTGTCCGCTCACAATCGCCCCGTCCCGAACCACGTATCCATGCGGGGGCCGGTATCCGGCAAGATCTTCCGAGGGCGGCTGAGCGCAGCGCCATATAAGCGCCGTTCGCGTGGATAACCCAACGACACTTCCTCGAACCGAACACCGTCGTGCCAGGTGGTGCGTGGTATGTGCAGGTGTCCGTACACGACGGCGGCGACCCCGAAGCGGGTGTGCCAGTCGGCCGTGCGCTCGGTGCCGCACCACTGCGCGAAAATCGGGTAGCGCAGGATACGGGTCGGGGTACGCACCAGCGGATAGTGATTGACCAGTATCTTAGGCAGAGCCGGGTCGCATGTTTGCAGACGCTGCTCGGCAGCGGACACTCTGGACTCGCACCACATTTCCCGACACGGATACGGATCGGCGTGCAGCATGAATTCGTCGGTGCACACCACGCCCGTCTCGTGTGCGAGAGTCAACGCCTCCTGCTTGGTCGTGACGCCGACAGGCAAGAACGTATAGTCGTAGAGCAGGAACAGCGGCACGATCAGCATCGGTCCGCCGGGGCCGTGCCAGATCGGGTACGGGTCCTCGGGTGTCACCACGCCGAGGCTGCGACAGAGCTCGACCAACTGGTCGTACCGTGCGACGCCCCGCAGGGTCACCGGATCATCGGGGAGGGTCCACAACTCATGGTTGCCCGGCACCCACACTACCGTGGCGAATCGCTCGGCGAGCACGCGCAAAGCCCATTCCACGTCGCAGAACCGCTCGGCGACATCCCCGGCGACCAGAAGCCAATCCTGAGGTGACTCCGGACGCAACCGTGCCACGATCTCCCGATTCTCCTGATGTCCGATATGCAGGTCACTGATGGCGAGCAGATTGCCGTCTGCCGTCACGGACATATCCTCACGTCAGCGCAACGGCGGGCAGAATTCGATAGCGCAGGCATTACTCGGAGGGTATTGCAGAATCGCGGCTCATGGGTTCCGCCCCGATATCGTCAAGCCTGTTCACAAGTCACCGGCATGTCATAGAGACGATATCCGTCGCTGCCATTCTCGGACTTCGTCCGCCGCGCTCACCCCTGCCGTGGGGCCGCTCGAGATCGCACCGCTTCGACCGATTCCCACCTCTGATCAAATCTCTACGAAGGATCATCATGGCTGACCAGATCACCGTTACCGCGCAGCTCACCGACTATATTCGGCAGGTCTCTCTTCGGGAGGACAACATCTTGCGTGAGTTGCGAGAGGAGACCGCGGATCTGCCCGGCGGAACGGCCATGCAGGTCCTCGCCGAGGAGGGGCAGCTACTTGCGTTACTCGCCGGCCTCATCGGAGCTCGATCAATCCTGGAGATCGGTACATTCACCGGCTACAGCACGCTGTGCCTCGCCCGCGCGCTGCCCGTCGACGGGCGAGTGGTCACCTGCGACATCACCGATCGGTGGCCCGCGATCGGCGCTACCTACTGGAAGCGGGCCGGCGTGAGCGACCACATCGACCTGCGCGTCGGCGATGCCCGCGCGACACTGGAGCAGCTGCTGGCCACAGAGGGTTCAGAGATCTTCGATCTGGCGTTCATCGACGCGGATAAGGCCAATTACCCTCGTTATTTGGAACTTTCACTTGCACTCGTCCGACCCGGTGGCCTGATTGTGGTGGACAACACATTGTTCTTCGGGCGGGTGGCCGATCCGGATATCCAGGACGCGGATACCGAAGGGGTCCGCAAGCTCAATGCGCGCCTACACTCGGATGAGCGGGTGGAGATCAGTATGTTGGGCATGGCCGATGGCATCACCCTGGTCCGGCGCCTGTTCTGAGCGGCGGCACGGCGGTTAGGTCGGCGGCGTCGATCCGCATGGTGGTCGACCCACGCCATGCGGCAGGAAGCAGATGCAGCCGCTGGATATCCACAACCTCGGGGGCAGCTAGGGCAGCGCGGCAGCCACACGGCTCCTCATCGAAACCGGCGAAGCGGTAGGCGACTTCCATCATGCGGTTACGCTCGGTGGGGCGGAAGTCGGCCACGAAATGCACCCCCGCTCGGTATGCCTGGTCTGCCAGCCAGGCCAGCAGCGTCGATCCGGCTCCGAAGGAGACGACCCGGCATGAAGTGGCCAGCAATCGCAAATGCCATACGGCAGGGTGCTTCTCGATCAGGATGACGCCCACCGCGCCGTGTGGGCCGAACCGGTCGGTCATAGCTGCCACCAGAACCTCGTGGTTCGGGTCGCGCAGCAGGCCGCGCAGGGTAGCGTCCGAGTAATGCACACCGGTCGCGTTCATCTGGCTGGTACGCAGCGTCAGCTCCTCGACCCTGGACAACTCCTCCTCCGTCGCACGCCCGATCCGCAGTACAAGTTCCAGCGAGCGCAGGAAATCTTCGTCCGCGCCCTCGAACTCGGCGCGTTCCGTGTCGCGCCGAAACCCGGCCTGGTACATCTGCCTTCGACGACGTGAGTCCACCGTGCTCGTCGCCGGGGTGAACTCGGACAGGCCGGTAAGCGTCGTAGCCGTCTCGGCAGGGTAGCAACGCACCTCGGGCAGGTGATAGGACACCTCAGCCCGCTCGGCAGGCTGGTCGTCGATGAACGCGATTGTGGCAGGCGCAAAGTTCAGCTTCTCCGCGATGCGGCGCACCGCATCGGACTTGCGTCCCCAGCCGATCTCCGGCAGGACGAAATATTCCGCGAGCCCGAAGGCCACCAACCGGTTCCAGGCCATGTCGTGGTCGTTACGGCTGGAGATGGACTGCAAGACGCCGCGGGAGTCCAGTTCGATGATGACGTCTCGGATGGCCTGGTCGAGCACCACCTCACCATCCTCGAGCAGCGTACCTTGCCACAGCGTGTTGTCGAGGTCCCAGACCAGGCACTTCACCGTAATGGGCTGCTCGGATACGGATCTGTCGGTCATGTCCACCTCTCGGTTACCCATTGGCCAGCACATGATCGGCCAGCAGCAACTGGCACATCTCGTTGCTGCCCTCGATGATTTCCATACACTTGGCATCGCGATAGGCGCGAGCCACCATGTGCCCGTCCCTGGTTCCGGCGGAAGCCAACACTTGCACGGCTACCGCGGCGCCGCTGGCCGCCGCGGTAGCACTGACATGCTTGGCCAGCACGGTGGCCAACACCTGATCCGGCAGTCCCTCGTCCCAACAGCGGCTGGCATGCTCGCAGACGCGAAGGGCGGTCTGTTCGGCAATCACCAGGTCGGCGAGATGCCGGGCAACGAGCTGATGGTCACCTAATGTCCGACCGAATTGCCTGCGGGACTTGGCGTGCGCCCCTGCGGCGGCCAGGCACCCGCGCAGGATGCCGACGCACCCCCAGGCGACCGACATCCGGCCGTAGGCGAGCGCGGTGGTCACCACCAGCGGCAGGAATTGGCCCCCGCCGCCGAGTAGCTGCGCCGCAGGCAACCGTACCTGTGTCAATCGCACATCGGCGTGACCGGCGGCACGACAACCGAGCGGATCCGCGATGCGGTCGATGCACACACCGGGGGCAGCTGTCGGCACCACGACGGCGCCGGCGCCCCCATCGTCCATGACGCCGACGACAACGACGAAATCGGCATACATCGCCGCGGTCGACCAGGTCTTGTGACCGTCGACTACGAGCATGTCCCCATCGCGGACTATTCGGGTCTTGATGGCCGAAAGATCGCTCCCGGCATCGGGTTCACTGAAGGCGACCGCAGCCAGTTTTCCTCCGGTGAGCAGAGGCAACAAGTCGGCCTGCTGTTGCTCGTTGCCCAAGCGCGCGATAGTCCACGCCGCCATCCCTTGCGAGGTCATGACGCTGCGCAGGGACGAACAAAGGCTGCCCACGTGCGCGGTGAACTCACCGTCGCGGGCGCTGTTCCAGCCGAGGCCCCCGTAACCGGCCGGAACCTGCGGGCACAAATATCCAGCAGCGCCGAGTTTCGTCAGCAGGTCCGACGGCAGCGTCCCGGTGCGGTCCCAGTGCTCCGCCTGGTCACCGACGAAGCCCGTGATCGTCGCATAAGCCGCGGTGAGCCCGCCGCTCACTGGCCCCCCACCGCTCACTGGCCCCCCACCGCTCACTGGTCGCCCGTCGCTCACTGGTCACCCCGAAGACGCTCCACCAGTGCGACCATGTTCACGACGGTCCGGAAGTTGTCCAAGCGCAGATCCTTTCCTCGAATAGCGATCCCGTAGGTCTGCTCCAGAAACACCACGAGCTGCATGGCGAAAAGTGAGGAGAGCCCGCCCGCGGCGAAAAGATCCGCTCGCGGATCCCAGGACCGTTTGGTCTGGGTTTCGAGGAATCGCAGCACATCCTCCTGGATACCCGCATCGCGTGTCTGATCGACTTGGGTGTTCATCGCGTCCAATTTCGTCTCCTCAATTCGTGTATTCGTAGAAACCACGGCCTGCCTTGCGTCCGTGGTGGCCTAGCCGGACTTTCTCCAGCAGCAGTTCACAGGGGCGGCAACTCTCGTCGCCGGTGCGGTCGTAGAGCACTCGCAGTGAATCGACCAGATTGTCGATGCCGATCAGATCGGCGGTGCGCAGGGGCCCAGTTCGATGTCCGAGACAGTTCTCCATCAACGTATCGACGTCCCCGGCACTTGCGGTGCCCTGTTGCACGATCCGCGCCGCGCTGTTGATCATCGGGTGCAGGATGCGGCTGGTGACGAAGCCCGGGGTGTCGCCGACGACGACCGGTTGCTGCTCGAGCGCGCCCAGCGCACGCTCGAGCGCCGTCATGGTGCGCTCGCCGGTACGCGTCCCACGGATCACCTCGACGGTCCTGATGAGGTAGGGGGGGTTCATGAAGTGCGTGCCGACGACGTCCTCGGGTCGCTGCGCGTAATCGGCGAGTTCGTCGATCGGGATCGACGACGTATTCGAGACCAGCGGGGTGCCCGGTCGTACCACCGTCGAAAGCTCACCGAAGATCTTCGCCTTGATCGCAAGGTCCTCGGTCGTCGCCTCGATGACAACGGTAGCGGCCACGAGGTCTGTGATCGCGGTGGTGGTTGTCAGCGAACCGACTGCCGTGTCGTCGGCGAGCTTGCCCATCAACTGCGCCATCCGCAGCTCCTCGGCGATCCTGGCACGGGCGTTGTCGAGCCGAGTGTTGTCGATATCGACCAGCACAACCGGCAGCCCGCGAACCAGCGCGAGAGTAGCGATGCCGACGCCCATGACACCTGCGCCCACGACAGCGATCAGATGTTCGTCCGATGCTTGACCCTCGGATTCGGTTTTCATCAATAAACGCTCCTTTCAGTGCAATTCGGTCAAGGCAGGATCGATTCGAGCCAGTCGGAAACGGCGCCTGCTGTCGTCGCCGAGTGCTGCTCCAACATCGAGAAGTGGTCGCCGGGAACATCGATGACGGTGTGCGCCGACGGCCAACTCGAGCGCCAGTCACCGACGGCGGGCGCGGCCTCGCCCAACGGGGCCGAGGCCCGCACCAGCAGAGTCGGCGCCTCGACCACAGGCCGACGGTAATCGTCGAGGATTCGGAAATACTTGCCCATGGCGGTGAGTCGGGCGCTGTCCATCGGGACCGCCTGATCTTCGCGATCGAACATGCCTTGCAGTAGCACGTTGTTGAACTGGGTCATCGCCTTATCGGTCGCGAGATAGGTGTCCAGTAGGACAACGGCGGCCGGGCGGATTCCCCGCTGCTCGAGCTGGGCGGCCACGCCATGCGCGACGATGCCTCCCGAGGAAGAACCGAGCAGGATCAGCGGGCGATCGCCGCCGACTCGTTCGAGAATCTCCTCGGCCTGGTAGTCGAACAGCGCGGACATCGTCGACGGAAGACGCTGTCCGGGCAGGAAACCCGGCGCCGAGATCGCACTCGCGCCGTAGGCACCGCGGAAATGCGCGACGAACCGCGCGTACTGGTGGCCACCACCGAGTGCGACCAGCGAACCCAAACACACCAGCTCGGGTGCGTCGTCATCGACCGTGATCCGTACCAATTTCGGAGGATCGTCAGTGTCGCGCAGCTCGGTCGCCGTGTGGAATTCGGGCCGCAGCGCGGAGGCGTTCTTCAGCAGATCGATGGCCTCGTCGGCTTTGCCGCGACGGCACAGCTGCCGGAACAAGACACTGACCGGGTCGACGACGCGGTCGGCCTGCGGTTCGGCCGCAGGACGCTGCTGCGCGATCGGAGCGGCTGCTGCCGACTTCCATTCAACGACAACAAGTTCAGCCAGCTCAGCCGGTGTGCCGCTACTGAAAACTACGGTGGGGAGCAAGCTGACTCCGAGTGCCTGGGCGAGGCGGTTGCGCAATTCGAGCGCGGTCAGCGAATCGAATCCGATCGACAAGAACTGCTCGTCCGCGCCGATCGCGGCGGCATCGGCGTGCCCAAGCACCTGAGCGGAATACAGCAGGATCGTCTCCAGCAGGATGCCCGGTTGTTCGTCGGCGCTCGCTGCGGCGAGGCGCTCACGCAACCGGTCATCGGTGGCGGACCGAACCCGACTCGCGGACCGCGACAGCGGTCGCAGCAGCGGCGGCACCGAGCCGCCGCGTAGTGCGGCGAGGTCGAGGTCTGCGAGGACAAGGACCGGGTCGGGCACGGTCGACGCCGTGTCGAACAGCGCGGTGCCCGCTTCGGCGGAAAGCGCCCTGATACCGCTGCGGGACATGCGATTCAGATCTGCTTCAGAAAGTGCGGCGGTCAGTTCGCTGCGCTGCTCCCATAGTCCCCAGGCAAGCGATTTGGCCGGCAGACCGGACCGATGCCGGGTGACCATCAATGCGTCCATAGCGACATTGGCGGCGGTGTACGCCGACTGGCCTGGTCCGCCGAAGACGCCTGCGATCGATGAATACACCATGAATGCGCGCAACGGCATACCGGACGTGGCCTCGTGCAGATTCCACGCCCCGGCGAACTTGGGTCGCAGTACCTGGCTCAGCTGCTGTGGGGTGATATCGCTCAGCATGGCGTCGTCGATGACGCCTGCCGTGTGCACGACCGCGGTCAGTGGATGTTGTGGTGGGATGCGTGCGAGCACCCTGTCGACAGCGGCACGATCGGTGACATCGCAGGATTCGACCATTACCTGTGCGCCGAGCGCTGTCAGCTCGGCGACCAGTGGCGTCGACGCCGCCGGGTCGCGCCGCCCGACCAACAGAAGGCGGCGCACTCCGTGACACATCACCAGATGCCGGGCGAGAATGCCCGCGAGCGTGCCCGCACCACCGGTGAGCAGGACAGTGCCCTCGCCGTCGAACAGGTCGGCCTGCCCTCCGACGGCACGGACGCGAGCCAGGCGGGGAACGTGAATCTTGCCTGCCCGCAGCGCGACCTGTGATTCATCGCCGGCCAGAACCGCTCCGAGCAGTTCCGTTGTCGCTCGCGGGTCATCGGTGTCGAGCAGCACGAACCGGTCCGGATACTCCTGTTGGGCGGAGCGGACCAGGCCCCAGATGGCAGCACCGACGATATCGAGCGGCTGCTCACCGAGATCAACGGCGCCTCGGGTCAGCACAACCAGCGGAGGGCAGCCCTCGGCGGGCCGGGTGAGCCAAGCCTGGATGCGGGCCAGCACCTGTGCGGTGGCAGCACACACCGCCTCTGGAGTGCCGCGACCGGTAGGGGGGCAAGGCAGCAACACTGCGTCCAGGCCGGTCGAGTCCGCACCGACGCCGGGCAGCGGGCCAGGCAGTAGCCGCTCGTCACCATCGCCGAGTACGGCCCAACGGCCCGCCATGGGTGGGACGCCGATTGCGGTGGAATCGTCGATCAGCGGCCATTCGACACGGAACAGCGAGTCGGTCGGGGCCTGCAGCGAGTCGAAGGTCGCGGTGCGCATGGTCAGCGCGCCGACGGTCACGACCGGCCGCCTGCGCTCGTCGGCGACCTCGAGCGATACCGCGTCCGAGCCGGCCGGCCGGAGCACGACGCGCAGCGACTGCCCCGCCGGGGCATCGGCCCAGATGCGCACATTCTGCCACACATAGGGCAGAGGCACGCCTACGGCGGCGGGTTGCGAGTCCGGATCCGTGTCGGCATCCACGTTGCGCAGTGTGATCGTGTGCAGGAACGCATCCAACAGCGCGGGATGCACACAGAACTCGTCTGCCACGGTTTCCGGCAGTGCGACCTCGGCGAAGATCTCCTCGCCTGCGGTCCAGGCAGCACGCAGGCCGCGAAACGCGGGACCGTATTCCACGCCGCGCGCGTCCAAGATGCTGTAGAGACGTGCGACTTTCATCTGCCGCGCGCCCGCGGGCGGCCAAGGCACCGGCTGCGATACAGGCGAAGACCGTACAAGCGCTGGGGCCAGCACGCCGCTGCCGTGTCCGGTCCATTCCGCACCGGGGTCGGCATCCTCTGGCCGCGAGTGGATTTCCAGAGTCCGCCGGCCCGTCTGGTCCGCGACACCGACCGTAAGTCGTAGCCAGACGCCATCAGCGGCACCGCCATCGACCGCACCAGGCAGTACCAAGGGAGCGGCGAGGGTGAGTTCCTCGATCAGAGCGCAGCCGAGGTGGCGGCCCGCGTGGGCGGCCATCTCGAGGTAGGCGGCCCCTGGCAGCAGGACCGTGCCGCGCACCGCATGATCGGCCAGCCATGGTTGGGTCGACGCCGACAGCCTTCCGGTGAACACGGTATCGCCCGTGCCGGGTAACTCGACCGCTGCACGCAGCAGCGGATGCCGCGGGTCGTCCTGTCCGATAGCGGCGGGGTCGCCACCTGCCGGGGGCGGGTCGAGCCAGTAGCGCTTGCGCTGGAAGGCATAGGTCGGCAGGTCCACCCGCCGTGCGCCTACCCGCGCGAACACCGGATGCCAGTCGACCGGCAAACCGGACACGTGCGCCTGACCGAGTGCGATGAGCAACCGACGCGTGTCCTCCTCGCCACGCCGCAGTGTGTCGAGGACGGTAAGGCCGTCGAGCCCGGCGTCAGCAGCCGCGTCCTGGATATTGAAGGTCAGCGTGGGATGCGGACCGACCTCGACGAAGGTCCGGTACCCGGCGTCGAACAGGGTCCGGAGCGCATCGTGAAAACGCACCGCCTGCCGGAGGTTGCGGAACCAATACTCCGGCCCGAGCCGACCGGGCCGAACCCATTCCACGTCGGTGGTGGACAGCATCGGAACGGTGCCCGCGCCTGGCGTCAGACCGGCGAGCGCGGCGAGTAGCGGCGTGCGCACCGAATCGATGACAGCGGAGTGCGGGGAATAGTCGATCGGGGTCCGGAAGGCCATCACATCGTCGGAATCGGCCAGGAATTCGTCGAGTGCGGCCGCCTCACCAGCGAGCACCACCACGCGCGGGCCGTTGACCGCGGCAATCGACAGCCTGCCACCGTATCCGTCGATCAGTTTCTCCGCTTCGTCGGCGGTGAGCAGCACAGTGGCCATCGCACCGCCGCCGGTCACCGCCGCCAAGGCGCGGCTGCGGCCGACCACGATCGTGGCGGCGTCCTCGAGGGACAGCATTCCAGCGACGTACGCCGCGGCCACCTCGCCCTGGCTGTGCCCGACGACCGCGGCAGGTTCGATCCCGTGCGCCTGCCACACCGCCGCCAGCGATACCAACACCGAGAACAACACCGGTTGCAGCACGTCCACCCGGTCGATCGAGGGTGCTGCGGGCTCCTGCCGCAGCACCGCGATAGGTGACCAGTCGATATGGTTGGCGAGCACACGCGCACAGTCGGCCATGCGGGCGGCGAAAACCGGTTCACTGTCGAGCAACCCACAAGCCATACCCGGCCACTCCCCGCCGAGGCCAGGGAAGACGAACACCACCTTGCCGTGCTTGCGCGCGGTGTCGCCGTCGCCGCGCTCACGCGACAGCACGTCCAGTGCCTCGAGCAACTCGCCCCGATCTGCGCCGACCGACACCGCCCGCTTATCGAATCGAGGCCTGTTGAGCGCGAGCGTCATTCCTACATCCGCCGGGTGCAGATCAGGATCGGCGGCGACGTGTGCGTGCAGCCGTTGCGCCTGTGCGCGCAGGGCGGCGGGCGTCCGAGCGGACAGCAGCCAGACGGTCGGACCGTCCACACGTACCGGCGCCGCGGCGTCCTGGTCGCCGGGGTCGGACTCGAGCAAGAGATGTGCGTTGGTGCCGCTGGCGCCGAAGGAGGACACTGCGGCTCGGCGCGGCTGCCCGGTGACCGGCCACGGTGCAGCAGAACGCAGCAGCTCGACATCGCCTTGACTCCAGTCGATCTGGGTGCTCGGTTCATCGATGTGCAGCGAGCGAGGCAGCAGGCCGTGCCGCATTGCCAACACCATTTTGATGATGCCGCCCACACCGGCTGCCGCCTGGGTGTGGGTCAGATTGGACTTCAACGAACCCATCAGCAGCGGACGCCCGGCCGGACGATCCCGACCATAGACTTCGAGCACAGCCTGCGCCTCGATAGGATCGCCGAGCACCGTACCGGTGCCGTGCGCCTCTAGAGCGTCGATGTGCGCCGGCGACAAACCCGCGTTCTGCAGGGCCTTTCGGATGACTCGAACCTGTGCCGGGCCATTGGGCGCGGTCAGACCATTGCTCGCACCATCCTGGTTGATCGCCGATCCGCGAATGATCGCCAGCACCGGGTGACCATTGCGCCGCGCATCGGCGAGCCGCTCCAACACAACCATGCCAACGCCTTCGCCGAAGGCGGCGCCATCGGCGGCGGCGGCGAACGATTTACAGCGGCCGTCTTTGGCGAGCCCGCCCTGACGCGCCGCGCCGCTGAGCACTCCGGGCCCGGACATGACGGTGACCCCGCCTGCGAGGGCCAGCGCGGTATCACCCGCCCGCAGGGCCTGGCAGGCCAAGTGCACAGCGACCAAAGAGGAGGAGCAGGCAGTGTCCAGACTGACCGCAGGACCCTCCAGCCCGAGCAGATAGCTGACCCGGCCGGAGACGACGCTCGGGATGGTTCCGGTGCCGAGGAATCCGGCCAGGTCCTCGGGGGTGTGGTCGAGGCGGCTGCCGTACTCGCTGTTGATGACTCCTGCGAATACGGCGGTGTCGGTTCCGCGCAAAGTCTGCGGATCGATGCCTGCGCGCTCGATGCTTTCCCAGCAGACCTCGAGCAGCAGACGCTGCTGCGGGTCCATGGCCAGCGCCTCGCGCGGGGAAATGCCGAAGAACCCGGCATCGAATTCCATCGCGTCGAGCAGGAAGCCGCCCCGCAGCGGAGGATCGCCGGAATCCTGCGGCAGATCCCAGCCGCGGTCAGCTGGGACGGCCGTGACACCGTCGCGCTCGGCGACCAGCAGATCCCACAGCTGTTCTGGTGTCCGCACGCCGCCGGGGAATCGGCAACTCATCGCGACGATCGCCACCGGCTCCCGCAGCTGCTCGGCCAAACTACGGTTCTGTTGTCGCAACTGCTGGTTGTCCAGCAGCGAAGCGCGCAGAGCCTCGACCACCTGGTCTGTTGTCATAGCAGTCCTTCCGTGTCGGTCCGTTCAGGCATGACCGTCCCCGAGGGCCATGCGCACCAGACCGTCGACATCCATGGCCTTGATCGATTCCGGCTCGGTCGATTCCAGCTCGGTCGGCAAGGGCGCCTCCGTCTCCGGTCCTGGTTTCTGTAGGCGCAGTAGCGCATCCAGCAGACCGGCCGACCGCAACTGCTGCGGCGAGATGGTCGCCAGCAGGCGGCGCACTGATTCGTCGTCGATGCCTGCACTCGGCTGCGCCGATGGCGCCGTAGGCGCCAGACGCTCAGCGATGTAGGCTGCCACGGCCTCCGGCGTCGGATGATCGAAGACGAGGGTCGCGGGCAGCCGCAAGCCGGTCACCGCGTTGAGCTGGTTACGCAGCTCTACCGAGGTCAGTGAGTCGAACCCCAGGTCCTGGA
The DNA here is from genome assembly GCF_056629435.1 of Nocardia sp. TBRC8007. NCBI lineage: Bacteria > Bacillati > Actinomycetota > Actinomycetes > Mycobacteriales > Nocardiaceae > Nocardia > Nocardia sp. TBRC8007. The sequence goes on from NZ_JBWSOR010000022.1 coordinate 16,008, forward strand.
AGGCGAGTTCCGAATCGACAGCGGCCGCGTCCGGATACCGCAGCACCCGCGCGACCTTCTCGCGAACGAGGTCCGCCAGCACTGACTTTCGCTCCTGCGCATCGACCTCTGCCAGGCGCAGGCGCAGGGTGTTCGCCTCGGCGGCAACGGCGGTGGCGGCTACCGGGCGAACCACTTCGCGCACCAGGCCCCGCAGCAGCGGGGGCACCTCGGCCGCAGTTGCCAGGCGCTGTCGGTCCAGTTCTAAGCGTACCGGCACCAATACCGCCGCATCCTGCCGCAGCACGGCGTCGAACAGCGCCAGACCCTCAGCGTCGGAGAACGCCGCGACGCCGCCACGCGCCATCCGCTGTCTGCTGGTCTCGTCGAGACTACCGGTCATCGCACTGCGCTGCGCCCACAGTCCCCAGGCGATGGATTGGGCGGCGCAGCCCTGCGCGCGGCGGTCGGCGGCCAGCGCATCGAGAAATGCGTTGGCGGCGGCGTAGTTGGCCTGGCCCGCATTGCCGATGATGCCGGCAGCGGAGGAGAACAGCAGAAATGCCGACAGCGGAAGTTCTCGGGTCAGCTCGTGTAGATGCAATGCGCCGTCGACCTTGGGTCTGAGCACCGCGTTCAGCCGTTCGGTGGTCAGCGACGACACGACGCCGTCGTCCAGGACGCCCGCCGTGTGCACGACGGCGGTCAGCGGGTGCTGTGCGGGGATCCGCGCCAGAGCCGCGGCGAGCTGGTCCCGGTCGCTGACGTCGCACGCGACGAACTGCGCTTCGGCGCCCAGTTCGCCCAGATCGGCGGCCAACCCGGCGGCCTCCGGTGTGTCCGGTCCTCGACGACTGATCAGCAGCAGTCGACGTATCTTGTAGTCGCGCACCAGATGCCGGGCCACAAGCCCGGCGAGCACGCCACTCGCACCGGTGATCAGGACGGTGCCCGAGGGATCGAAGACACTCGCGTCCGCGCTGGGCGCAGGGACCCGCGCCAGCCTGGCGCCGAGCAGACCGCCCGCTCTGATGACCAGGTGCGGCTCACCGGTCGCCAACCCCTCGGGTAGCAGCGCGAACAGTTCATCCGGATCGGTGGCATCGACCAGCACGAAGCGGTCGGGGTACTCGGATTGCGCCGAGCGGACGAGACCGCATACTGCCGAGCCCGCCAGATCGGGCACACCCGTACCGGGGAATACCTCGACGGCACCGCTGGTCACGATGACCAGGCGGCTGTCTGCGTATCGGTCATCGGCCAACCACTGCTGGATCAGCGCCAGCGCAGTAGCCGTCACTGTCCGGACAGTCTCGGCGTCCGCGGCGACGGACCGGCACTCCACAACAACCACATCCGGCACCGGCACGCCCTTGTCGATCGCCGCGCCGAGCGCGGCGAGATCGGCATACGCATCCGGAGGCACAGCGAGCGCCCCGAATTCTGTGGCACAACAATCGAGTAGGGCCGCAGGCTCGGCCTGTGCGATCACCGGCCCGAGCACTGCCCACTGCCCGGTGGCGGGCAGCTGCGCGCCGAGACCGGGCAGCGGCGTCCACTCCACACGGAACAGTGCGTCTGGCGCGGCGATGGTGCTCAGCGAGTCCGTCGGGATCGGGCGGATCGCCAAGGCCGCGACCGAGACCACCGGCCTGCCCTGTGGGTCGGTGGCCTCGATGGCCACATCCCCGGTTGTGGCGAACGTCAGCCGAATCCGCAAGTGGGTCGCCCCGACCGCGTGCAAGCGCACGTGGTTCCAGGAGAACGGGACCCGAGCGGTGCCCGGCTCAAGCTCGACGTCACCCGCTGGGCCGAGCCGGATTCCGTGCAAGGCGGCATCCAGCAGGGCGGGGTGCACGCCGTATGCCGTGGCGGCGAGATCGTCGTTGTCGGGCAATCGGACCTCGGTGAAGACCTCGTCGCCACGCCGCCAGGCGGCCCGGACGGCGCGGAAGGCGGGACCATACCGGTACCCGGACTCGCCGAATCTGTCGTACAGGTCGTCGACTGCCACCGGTGTGGCGCCCGGCGGCGGCCAGTGCTGCGGCTCGGCTATGGAGTCGACCGCGAGCTCGGCCATATTCCCGGTCGCGTGCCTGATCCACTGCGTGGCCAGTCCGTTTTCCGGCCGCGAGTAGACGGCCAGCGCACGACTGCCGTCCTCGGCGGGCGGGTCCACGCGTACTTGGATACGCACGGCCCCGGCGGCGGGCAGCACCAGCGGCGTCTCCAATGTGAGTTCGTCAAGGACCTCGCAGCCCGCTTCGGTGGCGGCCCGCAATGCCAGCTCGACGAACGCCGTCCCTGGCAGCAACACCACATCCGCTACCGCGTGATCGGCCAGCCAGGGGTGGCTGACCAGCGACAATCGGCCGCCGAGCAGGATCTCACCGGTACCGGCGATCTCCGTGGCCGCGCTCAGCAGTGGATGCCGGGTGGCGTCGAGGCCGGAGGCGGCGAGATCCGGAGCACCGGTTCCTGCTGCGGGTAGCGCCCAGTAATGCTGGTGCTCGAAGGGGTAAGTCGGCAGGTCGGTGCGACGGGCGTCCGGGAAGAACGCCGACCAGTCCACCGGCCGCCCGCACGACCACGCCTCGCCCAGTGAGAGCAGCAGCCGACGGATACCCCCTTCGTCCCGGCGCAGGGTGGAGAGCACGGCACCGTCCTGCCCCGCCGACTCCAGTGTCTGCTCGATCGGCACCATGAGCAAGGGATGAGGACTGACCTCGATGAAGGTAGTAAACCCCTGCTCCGACAAGGAGCGGACAGCCGGCTCGAATACAACTGTCCGACGAAGATTTTCATACCAGTAGGCGGCATCCATGACGCTGGTGTCGAGCCACTCCCCCGTCACCGTGGATAACAGCGGCACCTCGGCGACAGCAGGCGTGATGGGGTCCAGTGTGCGCAACAGCTCAGACTCGATTCGTTGCACTTGAGCCGAGTGCGATGCGTAGTCGACATCGATACGCCGAGTCCGGACGGCCTCGGCATCACATGCGGACAGCAGCTCTGTGATCGCTTCGGTCTCGCCCGAGACGACCACTGCCGACGGGCCGTTCACCGCGGCCACCGACAGCCGCGCACCCCACGGTGCGAGCAGCTGCTCCACCTGAGGCGGCGGTAGTGCGATCGACACCATCGCGCCCGTCCCGGCGAGTTCTCCGAGCGCGCGCGAGCGCAGCGCGACCACCCGAACGCCATCGGCGAGCGACAGACCGCCCGCGACAACGGCGGCGGCGATCTCCCCCTGGGAGTGGCCGACCACCGCGTCTGGCTCGACGCCGTGCGACCGCCAGACCGCGGCCAGTGACACCATCACCGCGAACAGCACAGGCTGCACCACGTCGACCCGGTCCAGCGGGAGGCCCGAGCGCACCACTTCCAGCAACGACCAGTCGACGTGGGCAGACAACGCGGCAGCGCACTCGACCATCCGATCGGCGAACACCGGCGATTCGACCAGCAGCTCACTGGCCATGCCTGCCCACTGGGAACCCTGGCCAGGAAAGACGAAGACCGTCTTGCCCTCGGTGTCCTGTACACCGGACACCGCCGCGGGGGTATCGATTCCGCAGGCCAAGGCGTGCAGTGCGGCGGTGAGTTCGTCACCGTCACCGACCAGCACTCGACGATGCGCGAACGCGGTACGACCTGCGAGAGTGCGTCCGATGTCGGCGAGGTCCGCCTCGCAGGCCCGGTCCAGGTGCTCACTCAGACGTGCCGACTGCTCTGCCAGCGCCGCCGAAGTACGCGCCGACAGTACCCATGGCAACGGTCCTGGCGTCGAATTCCGCTGGTTTGCTGCCGTATCCGGTTCGGGCGCCTGTTCCAGGATAACGTGCGCATTGGTTCCGCTGAGGCCGAAGGAAGAAACACCGGCCCGGCGCGCCCGGCCGGTCTCCGGCCAGGGCGAAAGCTCGGTCACGAGTGCCACCGCACCTGCGGCCCAGTCGACGTGGCTGGTCGGTTTGTCGATGTGCAGGGTCGAGGGAACCTGCGCGTGGCGCAGCGCCAGAACCGTTTTCATTATCCCGGCGACGCCCGAGGCGGCCTGGGTATGGCCGATGTTCGATTTGAGCGAGCCGATCAGCAGCGGCCGATCGTCGGGGCGGTCCCGACCGTAGGTGGCCAGCAGCGCCTGCGCCTCGATCGGATCACCGAGGGTGGTCCCGGTGCCATGCGTCTCCACCACATCGACATCCGCGGCCGACAGCCCGGCATCGGCCAACGCCGCGCGAATGACTCGCTGCTGAGATGGACCGTTCGGCGCCGATAAGCCGTTGCTGGCGCCGTCGGAGTTCACCGCGCTACCACGCAGCACGGCCAGCACCGGGTGCCCGTTGCAGCGAGCGTCGCTGAGCCGCTCGACGATCAGGACGCCGACGCCCTCGCCCATGCCCATGCCGTCGGCGGCCGCGGCGAAGGCCTTACAGCGGCCGTCGGCCGCGAGACCGCGCTGCCGGGAGAAGGTCAGGATCGCACCGGGCGTCGACATCACCGCGACACCACCGACCAGCGCGAGTGCACAGTCGCCGCCGCGCAGCGCGCGGACCGCGGTGTGCAGCGCCACCAACGATGACGAGCAGGCGGTGTCGACGGTCAGTGCGGGACCCTCCAGGCCGAAGGTGTATGCGAGGCGGCCGGAGACGATACTCGGGGCACTGCCGGTAAGCAGATGCCCCTCGCCGTGCCCGGAGCGGGCCACGGCGGCTCCGTAATCGCTGTAGTTGACGCCGATGTAGACCCCAGTCCGAGATCCGCGCAACGCCTCAGGATCGAGGCCCGCGCGCTCCATGGCCTCCCAAGAGGTCTCCAGCAGCAGCCGCTGCTGCGGATCCATGGCCACGGCCTCACGCGGGGAGATGCCGAAGAAGCCCGCGTCGAATTCGGCGGCGTCGTGCAGGAATCCGCCGTGTCGCGTGGTCGCGGTGCCCGGGTGGTCCGGGTCCGGGTCGAAGAGTTCCTCCGCACTCGGCCAGCCACGGTCGCCAGGGAAGCCGCTGACCGTATCGCCGCCCTCCTGTAGCAGCTGCCATAGCTTCTCCGGGGTGTCGATGCCGCCGGGCAGCCGGCAGCTCATCGCGACGATCGCGATCGGGTCGTCGTCCTCGGCGGTGGTCGGCGCCGGTGCGGCGTCGGTGGATGCCACCACCGCGAACAGTTCGGCCTCTAGGTGTGCGGCGAGCGCGTCCGCGCAGGGGTGATCGAAAACGAGCGAAGAAGGCAACCGCAGCCCGGTGGCGGCGTTGAGCCGGTTGCGCAGCTCGACGGCGGTCAGCGATGCGAAGCCAAGTTCCTGGAACGCCTTGCCCGGCGGCACTTGTCGCGGTGAGTCGTGCCCCAGAACCGCCGCGGCATGGGTCCGGACGAGTTCGAGCAGGGCACGGCGCCGCTGCGCGGCCTGCAGTCGGTCCAGCCGTTGCCGCAGCTGTGCCCCGACCACGTCCGATGGGTCGGCGGCACTGCTCTGCAACGCGCTGCGCGCCTCTGGAATGGTGCGCAGCAGCGGGCTCGGACGACTCGACGCGAAGACGGGAGCGAACCTTTCCCAGTCGACGTCGGCGACCGCGATAACCGTTTCGTCGTCGTCGAGGGTTTGCTGGAGAGCGGTGATGGCCGTATCCGGATCCATTCGGCGCAGACCGTGCTCGTCGAGCTTGAACAACTCGCCGACCGGTGCCGCGCCGGGGTCACCTGTGCGCCAGACGCCCCAGTCCACGGTAGTCGCGGTCAGTCCACGAGCGCGCCGGTGCTGGGCCAATGCGTGCAGATAGGCGTTGCCCGCGGCATAAGCGCCGTGATCGCCGCTGCCCCAGAGGCCTGCGATCGAGGAGACCAGGACGAACGCGTCGAGGTCCCGGTCCAGCAGGGCGTCGAGGTGCGCGGCCCCGGCGGCTTTGGCCGCGACCACATCGGCGAACGCACCGATCGGAGCGGCCACGAGCGGGGCGAGTGCGATGAACGCTGCCGCGTGCACCACCGCGGTGACCGGAGTGCCTTGCGCATCGAGGTCGGCGAGCAACCGCTCGACCTGGTCGCGGTCGGCGAGGTCGCAGACGGGCATGCTCAGCCTGGCGCCGTACGCGGCCAAGTCGGCGCGCAACTGCGCGGCGGCGGGCGCCTGCGCGCCATGGCGACCCGGCAGCACCACATGCTCGGATCCACTGCGGGCCAACCACCGGGCAAGATGTCCGCCCACTGCGCCGGTCCCACCGGTCAGCAGGACCGTCCCACGGGGACGCCAGGGACGGCTGTCCGGGTTCGACGGACGTGCGGCATGCACCAGCCTTCGGGCGAACAACCCGCTCGGTCGGAGCGCAAGCTGGTCTTCACCCGCGATGTCACCCGCCCCGCTGAGGGCGGCGCCGAATCGTAGCCGGGCGGCATCGTCCGGTTCCGGCGGCAGGTCCAGCAGTCCACCCCACCGTTGGGGCTGTTCGAGAGCCGCCACCATGCCCACGCCCCACACCATCGCCTGTTTGGGAGCGGTGAGCGGATCGGTGGAGCCGGTGGTGACCGCACCATTGGTCACACACCACAGCCGGGCCGTGCTCGCGGTGTCGGCCAGTGCCTGGATCAAGGCGACTGTGAGCGCGACGCCCACCGGCAGAGCCGGATGCTGCGGATGTGGCCGCTCCGCGATGGCCGACAGAGAGACGATGCCGTTCGGCGCGGCGCCGCCGAGAGCATTCAGCCGGGCGGCGAGCCGCTCACGGTCGACGTCCTCGTCGACGAGTTCGACGCGATCGACTTCCGCGCCGAGGTCGGTCAGTGTGCGCTCGATCCATTGGGCGTGCCGCGAATGGCTCGCCGCGGCGGGCATGACGAGTAGCCACCGCCCGGTGAGCAGCGCGGCCGACGGGTCGGCGAGCCGCTGCCAAGCGATGCGGTAGCGGAGTGGGTCGGCGGGTCGGCCAAGGGCGCCAAGACTGGGCTGCGTGACGGGTTCCGGCCAGAACCGCCGCTCCTGGAACGGGTAGGTGGGCAAGGCGACCTGTCGAGCACCCGCGAAAGCTGTTGTCCAGTCGATTTTTACGCCGCGCACCCAGAGTTCGGCGGCTGAGGCCAGGACTCGCCGCAGGCCACCGTCGTCTCGCCGCAAAGTGCCTGCTACCGCTGCGGCGGTCAGTCCCTCGGCCTCGACAGTGTCCTGTACCGGGACGGTGAGCACAGGGTGTGGCGATACCTCGACGAACACATCGTGTCCTCGCCGCGCCAAGTCGCGGATCGCGGTCTCGAACCGGACAGTGCCACGCAGGTTGCGATACCAGTAGTCGGCGTTCATCTCGGCGGTGTCGAGCCAGTCGCCGGTGAGCGTGGAGAACAGCGGGATGCGGCCGGTACGCGGGGAGATATCGGCGAGCATCGACAGCAGCTCGTCGGCGATCTGTTCGACCTGTCCCGAGTGCGAAGCGTAGTCGACGGGCACTCTCGTGGCGCGCACGCCGCGGTCTTCGCAGCGGGCGACCAACTCGGCGAGGGCGTCCGGATCACCGGACACGACGGTGGCAGCGGGGCCATTGACGGCTGCCACCGAGATGCGCCCGGCCCACGGCGCGAGCTGTGCCCGCACGTCGTCATGGCCGAGCGCGAGGGCTACCATACCGCCGCGCCCGGCCAGCGCGCCGATGGCGCGACTGCGCAATGCCACCACTTTCGCGCCGTCTGCCTGCGACAACCCGCCCGCGACGACAGCGGCGGCGATCTCTCCTTGGCTGTGACCGACGACCGCGTCTGGTTCGACTCCCCAAGAGCGCCAGAGCGCGGCGAGTGAGACCATCATCGCGAACAGCGCCGGTTGGACGACGTCGACGCGCTCGAGCGACGGCGCGCCGGGGGCACCGCACAGGACCTCGGTCAAGGACCAGTCGACGAGCCCGGACAGTGCCTGCTCACATTCGGCGATCGAGGCGGCGAAGACCGGCGCCTCGGCGAGCAGGTCGCGGGCCATGCGGTCCCACTGCGCGCCTTGGCCGGGGAACATGAACACGGTCCGGCCGACGCTCGAATCACTGTTGCCGACAACGATGTTCGGTGTTGCTGTGTGGTCGCGGGCCAGCGCGCCGAGTCCATCGAGTAGATCGGCGCGGTCGCAGGCGATCACAACGGCGCGCTGCTCGAATGCTGTCCGGGTCGTCGCCAGCGAGAACCCGACATCGGCTGAGTCGAGGGCGGGATCGGCGGTCAGCACACCGACCAACCGCATCGCCTGATCGCGCAGCGCGGCCGGTGTGCGTCCCGCCAGCACATAGGGCGCGACCGCCAGGCGGGGCGGGCGCGGTTCGGCGCTCTCCGGTTCGGGCGCGGGCGCTTGCTCGAGGATGACATGCGCATTGGTGCCGCTCATGCCGAATGCCGAAACGCCTGCCCGCCTTGGTCTTTCGGTCAGTGGCCAGGGTCGGCTCTCGGTGAGCAGCCGGATATCGCCGCTCGACCAGTCGACGTGCGGGGTGGGCTCAGTGATATGCAGTGAGCGGGGCAGGATGCCGTGCCGCAGCGCCAATACGGTCTTGATGACGCCCGCGATCCCGGCCGCCGCCTGGGTGTGCCCGATATTCGATTTCAGGGAGCCGAGCCACAGTGGCCGGTCTGCGGGACGATTGCGGCCGTAGGTAGCCAGCAGGGCGTCTGCCTCGATGGGGTCGCCGAGTGTGGTGCCGGTGCCGTGCGCCTCGACGGCGTCCACGTCCGCGGCGGTGAGCCCGGCATCGGCGAGCGCAGCCAACAGCAGCCGCTGCTGGGAGGGGCCGTTGGGAGCGGTCAGGCCATTGCTGGCGCCGTCGGAGTTCAGCGCGGAGCCGCGGATCACGGCCAGCACCGGATGCCCGTTGCGGCGCGCGTCGCACAGCCGCTCCAGCAGCAGCACTCCGACGCCCTCGCCCCAGCCGGTACCGTCGGCGGTGGCCGAGAACGCCTTGCAACGTCCGTCGGCCGACATCGCACCCTGCCTACCGAATTCGTCGTAGACCAGCGGCAGCGACATCACGGTTGCGCCCGCGGCCAGCGCCAGCGCGCACTCCTTGCGGCGCAGCGCCTGCGTGGCCAGATGTAATCCGACAAGCGAGGAGGAGCACGCGGTGTCCACGGTGAGTGCCGGTCCCTCCAGCCCTAGCGCGTAGCACACCCGGCCCGCCAGCACACTCATCGAGTTGCCGGTGACGAGGAAGTTCCGCACCGCCTCGGCGGCGTGCAAGCCCACCTGGGCATACCCCTGATCCACCGCCGCGGCGAACACACCGGTGGCGGTTCCGCGCAACGTTGCCGGGTCGATGCCTGCCCGCTCGATGGCCTCCCAAGCAGTGGTCAGCAGCAGTCGTTGCTGCGGATCCATGGCGGTTGCCTCATGCGGGGAGACCGCGAAGAATGCGGCGTCGAAGTCGGCGATGCCTTCGATGAAGGCTCCTCGACCGGACACCTTGCCCGCGCTGGGCTGCGCGAGATCCCAGTCGCGGTCCTGCGGGATCTCCGTCGTGGCGTCGCGGCCTTCGGCCAGCAGCTCCCACAACTGCTCTGGGGTGCGCACGCCGCCGGGAAAGCGGCAGCTCATGGACACGATCGCGATCGGCTCGTGTCCGGCGGCCTCAGCGTCGGCGAGTCGGCGGCGGGTGCGCTGCAAGTCGATCGTGACGCGGTTGAGGTACTCGCGCAGTTTCTGCTCGGTCACAGTGCTCCTACGTTCGATCCGGGACCGCGTTGGTCCGCTTCGGTTGCGCGGGTTTCACGAGATGCCCAGTTCCTTGTCGATGAGGTCGAAGAGCTCGTCGTCGCTGGCGGACTCGATGACCTGTTGCTGTCGGACCTGTTGCTGGTGCGTTCCCGCGGATGTCGTGCCGAAGGCCTCAACCTTGGCCAAAGCACGCCGCAACCACGCGGCCAGTTCGTCGGGCACCGCCGCGCCTGCGTCTTTCGGAAGCAGGGCGTCCAGTTGCGCCTCGAGGCGGCTCAGCTCGGTGAGCAGCGGCGGCGTGGCCGGAGTTGGTGTGCCGACCTGGTCGAGGAGGTATCGGGTCAGCGCCTCCGGGGTGGGATGGTCGAAGACGAGGGCGGCCGGAAGCCGCACCCCGATTGTGTTCGCCAGTCGATTGCGCAGTTCCACGCCGGTCAGCGAGTCGAATCCGAGGTCTTTGAATGGGCGTGCGGGGTGGATCTCGTCGGCCGACGCGTGCGCCAGCACGATCGCGGCATTGCTGCGCACGATGTCGAGCAGAATCCGATGCGCTTCGGCCGGGGCCAACCCGGCCAGCCGCTCGGCCAGCACCTGCTCCCCTGCTCCGGCGACGTCACCTGCCCGCCGCAATGTCTGCCGTGGCATGCGGACCAAGTCGGTGAGCAGTGGCGGAACGCTGGTTCCTTCGGCGAGCCGGGATCGGTCGATCCGTGCGGCGAAGACGTACGGGTGGGCCGACCTCGAGGCCGCATCGAACATCGCCAGCCCCTCTGCTGAGGTCAACGCGCCGATGCCGGTGCGGGTCATCCGGCCCTCCGCGGCCCCGGCCACCCCCGCCGTCAGTTCGCTACGCTCCTGCCACAGTCCCCAGCCGATGGCGACACCGGGCAGGCCGAGAGCGCGTCGCTCGACTGCGAGGGCGTCGAGGGCGGCGTTGGCGGCAGCATAGTTCGCCTGGCCTGCTCCGCCGAGCAGGGCAGCCCCGGAGGAGAACAGGACAAAGGCCGCCAGGTCGCTGTCGCGGGTCAGTTCGTGCAAGGCGAACGCGGCATCGGCCTTGGGGCGCAGCACCCGCTCGACCTGCGCGGGCGTGAGCGAGCCGATAACGCCGTCATCGAGCGCGCCCGCGGCATGGACGACCGCGTTGAGCGGACGGTCCGGTGGAATCGCCGCGAGCACGGCCGCCAACGCGGGCCGATCGGCGACATCGCAGGCGACGACGATGGCTTGCGTGCCGAGCTCGGCGAGTTCGGCGACGAGCTCGGCGGCGCCCGGCGCGTCCGCACCACGGCGGCTGATCAAGATCTGATGCCGCACACCGTAGTCGGTCGCCAGGTGCCGGGCCACAAGCCTGCCCAGGGTGCCGGTCCCACCTGTGATGAGCGCGGTGCCCGCTGGATCGACCGGTGCGGGCACCAACAGTACATTCTTGCCGATGTGCCGGGCATTGCGCAGGTGGCCGAACGCCCGAGGAGCGTGACGGAGATCCCAGCAGGTGATCGGCAACGGGGTGAGCACGCCCTGCTCGAACAGCGACAACACCTCGGCGAGCAGCTCGCCTATGCGTTGCGGCCCCGCCTGCACCAGATCGAATGCCTGATATCGCACACCGGGGTAGCGCCGTGCGATGTCCTCGGCGTCGCGGATATCGGTCTTGCCCATCTCTACGAAAGCACCGCCCCGAGGAAGCAAGTTCAACGATGCGTCGACGAATTCCCTTGCCAAGCAATCGAGTACGACATCCATGCCGCGGCCTTCGGTGGTGTCGCCGAACTTTTCGGCGAATTCCGTCGTCCGCGTAGATGCGCGGTGGCTATCGTCGAAACCCATGTCGCGCAATACATCCCATTTCGCAGGGCTAGCTGTGCCGAAGACTTCCGCTCCGGCGTGCTTGGCAAGTTGCACCGCGGCCATGCCGACGCCGCCGGTGGCGGCGTGCACCAACACCGACTGGCCGCGACGCAAGCCACCCAGATCGAAAAGTCCGTAATACGCGGTGAGGAAGGCAATCGGCGCCGACGCGGCCTGCGCGAACGACCAGCCCGAGGGAATCCGGGCGATGGTGGCGCGGTCGGCAACGACGACCGGGCCGAATGCCCCGCCGAAGACACCGAGCACCCGGTCGCCGGGCGCCAGATCGGTCACTCCTGGCCCGGTCTCCAGGACCGTGCCCGCGCCCTCGCTGCCGAGGGTGGGCTGGTCGGGATCGAGGCCGAGGGAGACCACGACGTCGTGGAAGTTGAGACCGGCGGCGCGGACAGCGATGCGGACCTCGCCCGGCCCGAGCGGTGCGAGCGCGTCGGGCGCGGGCAGCAGCGCCAACCCCCCGACTGCGGTGTCGTCCGCGAGCCCCAACCGCCAGGCCGGTTGGTCCGGCGGCGGGATGAGCGCGTCGCGGCCGTCTGGGGTCAGGCGGGGGACGAAAAGTTCCCCGGCGCGGACCGCGTATTGACTCTCCGCGGCTACCCCAGCGGACAATGCGGCGGCCAGCGCGCTCAGCGACGCCGGATGATCGTCGATGTCCGCAAGCACGAATCTGCCGGGATGTTCGCTCTGGGCGGTACGGACCAACCCCCACACGCCGGATTCGGCCCAGTTCCCACCCCGGTCCCCCGGTCCGGTCCGGACTGCGCCGCGAGTAGCCACCACGAGAACCGACTCCGCGCAACGCTCGTCGGCCAGCCAGTCCCCGATCAGAGCGAGGGCACGAACAGTCTTGTCACGCAAAATATTCGGTGGGGCGCCATCAATGTCCGCAGGGAGGTCGGCGAATACGTAGGCGGGGATCGTCGCCGCAGCCGCGCGTAGCGCGTCGAGATTCGGCCAAGCCGACGCCGCAGGCAGGGCAGCGGACAAACCATCGCCGAGCACCGCGCATGAGCCGACCTCGGACGGATCGCCGGACCCGCGTGCGGCTACCCATGCCACGTGCGGCATCCGCTCCGCGGCAGAGGTGCCCGCTCGCAGTCCGCCCGGAGGCAGCGGGCGTAGCGCCAGCGAGTCGACGGTCAACACCAACCGACCGGTGAGGTCGCGGACCTCCAGTGACACGTCCTCCTTGCCTCGGGCGGTGATACGGACGCGGAGGGCGGCCGTACCTGCGGCACGAGCGGTCACACCGGTCCACGAGAACGGCAGTCGTGCGACGCCATCACGGTCGGGCAGCAGAGCGGATGCCTGCAGCGCCGCGTCCAGCAAGGCTGGGTGCAGCACATAGTCGTCGCCGTCACGCTGCTGTGGCAAGGCGATCTCGGCGAAGACCTCGCCGCCATGCCCCCAAGCCGCCCGCACACCACGGAAGGTGGGCCCGTACCGGTATCCGGCGGCCACGAACTGGTCGTAGAGCTCGGATACGTCGAGTGGTTGCGCATCGGCCGGTGGCCAGGCCACGACACTCTCCGAGGACACATCGGCGCCACCGGCGAGCGGAGCGAGCCTGCCGGTCGCACAGGCGGTCCATTCGGTGTCGTCCTGATCGCCGCGGCTGTACACGCCCAGGCTGCGACGCCCGTCGGACTCCACTGCGCCGACTCGCACCTGCAGCCGCAGCGAGTCGCGCTCGGGCAGCGTGAGCGGGGCATGCAGGGTGAGTTCATCGACCAGTCCACAGCCCACCACGTCGGCCGCGTACAGCGCGAGCTCGAGAAAGGCCGTACCTGGCAACACGGTGATGCCCGAGACATCGTGTTCGGCCAGCCATGGGATTGCCGTCCGGGACAGCCGACCGGTGAACAGTTGCTCACCGGAGTCGGCGAGGTCGACAGCGGCGCCGAGGAGGGGATGACCGGTGGCCCCGAGGCCCACTGCGGCGACATCCGCCGGGCCGGGGGCGGCGTCGAGCCAGTAACGGGTGTGCTCGAATGGATAGGTGGGCAGATCCACCCGCTCGGCGCCGGGATATACCGCGTTCCAGTCGAGGTCGACGCCGCGGGCGTGGGCCTCGCCCACCGACAGCAGCATCCGCTGGAGTCCGCCCTCGCCACGGCGCAACGACCCGGTGACGACGACGGACTGCGCGGAATCCGCCAGTGTCTCGCCGATGCCGAGCGTGAGCACCGGATGCGGGCTGACCTCGATGAAAGTGGTGTGGCCCGCCTGCGCGAGTGCCCGCACGGCCGGTTCGAAGCAGACGGTTCCGCGCAGATTGCGAAACCAGTACTCGGCCGTGAGTTCGGGACCTGCCAGCCAGGCCACATCGAGAGTGGAGTACATGGGGACTCGGCAGACTCCGGGCTGGATGCCGTCGAGCGCCGCGATCAGCTCGGCGCGGAGAGCGTCCACGTGCGCGGAGTGTGAGGCGTAATCGACCTCGATGCGGCGGGCGTGGATCTCCTCGCGCGCGCAAACAGCCAGCAGCTCGGCCACGGCGCTCGGGTCACCGGCCACTACGGTGGCGGCGGGGCCGTTGATCGCGGCGATGGCGATATCTCGGTCGGCATGCGCTGAGCCGATACGCTCCAACAGTATTCGGACGTCGTCCGCGGGCAGCGCCAGCGAGGCCATCGCGCCCTTGCCCGCGATCGCGCGCAGCAGCCTGCTGCGCAATGCCACGATCGCAGCGCCGTCCGCGAGCGACAGCGCTCCGGCCACTACGGCCGCGGCGATCTCTCCCTGGGAATGGCCGAGGACGGCGTCCGGTTCGACGCCGAAATCGCGCCATGTCGCGGCCAGCGAGACCATGACGGCGAACAGGGCAGGCTGTAGGTGGTCCACCGAATCCAGGGCGGCCGGATCTCGCAGGATCTCCGCGAGCGACCGGTCGAGGTACTGTCCGAGGGCGAGTTCGCAGGCCGTCATCGACTCCGCGAAGACAGGGCTGGTGTCGAGCAATTCCAGTGCCATGCCCACCCATTGCGCGCCTTGACCTGGGAAGACGAATACCGTGCCGCCCACGGTCCCTGCGACGCCCTGTGCCACGGTAGCGGCAGGTGCGTCTTCGGCGAGGGCCCGCAAACCCGCCAGCAGGTGCTCGCGGTCACCGACCAGGACCGCACGGTGGGGGTGCCGGGTCCGGGTGACTGCGAGGGAAAAGCCGATATCGGTGCAATCGAGTTCCGGCCATGCGTCGACGTGCCGCGCGAGCCGCTCGGCCTGGGCTCGTAGCGCCGCGGCGGATCGAGCGGAGAGCACCCACGCGACGGGACGCTCGTCCGTACTCCTCGCCAGGTCCGTGGGTGCGGGAGCCTGCTCGAGTACGACGTGCGCATTCGTTCCGCTCACGCCGAAAGCCGACACGGCGCCGCGCCGCGGCCTGCTCACTTCCGGCCACTGCTGCGACTGCGCCAGCAACCGCACCTCGCCGACGGACCAATCCACTTGCGAGGAAGGTCGATCCACGTGCAGGGTCGCAGGCATCACGCCGTGCTGCAGCGCCTGCACCATTTTGATGACGCCACCTACACCGGCAGCCGCGGACGTGTGTCCGATGTTGGACTTCAACGACCCCAGCCACAACGGAGCCCCGCCGGGGCGGTCTTGACCATAGGTCGCGAGCAAGGCTTGCGCCTCGATCGGATCGCCGAGCCTGGTGCCGGTGCCGTGGCCTTCGACCACATCCACATCCGTCGTGGCCAACTGGGCGTCGGCCAACGCCGCCCGGATCACCCGCTGTTGCGCGGGGCCGTTCGGGGCGGTGAGCCCATTGCTCGCGCCATCCTGGTTGACCGCCGAGCCGCGAACCACCGCCAACACTTTTCGGCCTGCGGCGACCGCGTCCGACAGCCGTTCCAGCAGCAGCACACCGACGCCCTCACCGAAGCCGGTGCCGTCCGCCGCTTCGGCGAACGCCTTGCATCGGCCGTCTGGGGCCAGGCCGCGCTGGCGGCTGAACACGACGAACAGTTCGGGGCTGTTCATCACCGTCACGCCACCCGCGAGCGCCATATCGCACTCGCCGGAGCGCAGTGACCGCACCGCGAGGTGTAGCGATACCAACGATGACGAGCACGCGGTGTCCACAGTCACCGCCGGGCCCTCTAGCCCGAGAACATAGGAGACGCGACCGGAGGCGACACTGGCTGAGTTGCCGGAGCCGAGGAAACCCTCCACCTCCTCCGGCACGTTCCCGATCAAGCGAACGGAATAGTCGTGGTGCATGACGCCGGTGAACACGCCGGTGCGGCTGCCCTGCAAGGTGGTCGGGTCGATGCCTGCCCGTTCCAACGCTTCCCACGATGTCTCCAGCAGCAGACGCTGCTGAGGATCCATGGCCAGCGCCTCGCGCGGCGAGATCCCGAAGAATCCGGCATCGAATTCTGCCGCGTCGTACAGGAATCCGCCTTCGTCGACGTACGACGTGCCGTGCCGATCGGTCTCGATGTCCGGGTCGTAGATGGTGTCGACATCCCAGCCGCGGTCGGCAGGAAAGGCAGAGATGGCGTCGACGCCTGCGGCCACCAGGTCCCACAGCTCCTCCGGCGAGTTCGCACCACCCGGGAACCGGCAGGCCATCGCGACGATCGCGATCGGGTCGTCGACCGGGCCGGTCCGCGCCGCCGGTATGATCGGCGTGCTTTCGGTATCGCCTGCCAGCCGAGTATCGAGGAAGTCTGCGAGCGCGTCCGGGGTGGGGTGGTCGAAGACCAGGGTGGCCTGCAGTCGCAACCCGGTGACGAGATTGAGGCGATTACGCAGGTCTACCGCCGCGAGGGAGTCGAATCCGAGGTCCCGGAACGCTCGGTCGGGCTGCACCGCCTCCGCGGCTGCGTGTCCTAATACCGCGGCGACCTGGGTACGGACCAGCTCGCGCAGTTCCCGGCGGCGCTCGGCGGCGGGCAGTGCGGCCAGCCGGACGGATGGTGCGGAGACACTGTCGCCGCCGGGCGCGGCCGCTGCGGCCCGGCGAGCGGCCGGGCGAACGATGCCGTGCAACAACCTCTGGATCGGGTCGGTGTCGGCGCGGGCTCGTAGGGCCGCGAGATCGAGCGGCATGGCGACCAGGAGCGGGTCTCCCGCGGCAGTGGCCGAGTCGAAGAGTTCGACTCCCTGTCGATCGGTCAGCGCGGGCATGCCGGAGCGCGCGATACGGCGGGCGTCATCGGCAGCGAGGTGCTCGGTCATCGCGCTGCGCTGTTCCCACAGCGTCCAGGCGATCGACTGTCCGGCCAAGCCGTTTGCCCTGCGATGCTGGGCGAGCGCGTCGAGGAAAGCGTTGGCCGCGGCGTAGTTGCCCTGACCAGGACCGCCGAAAATTCCTGCGGCAGAAGAGAAGAGCACGAATGCGCGCAGGCCGTAGCCTGCCGTCAGCTCATGCAGGTGGATGGCGGCGTCCACCTTGGGGCGCAGTACCGCATCGATGCGCTCCGGAGTGAGCGCGGTGACGACACCGTCATCGAGGGCGCCCGCGGCGTGCACCACCGCGGTCAGCGGGTGTTCAGCGGGAATGTCGTCGAGTAACCGCCGCAGCGCCTCGCGATCGGCGACGTCACAGGCGACGACGATGCATCGGGCGCCGAGGGCGGCGAGTTCATCGACCAGTTCGCCCACGCCTGCCGCGGCGGGACCGCTACGGCCTGCGAGTACCAGCCGACGCGCTCCGGATGCGGCCAGGTGGCGCGCGATCCGGGAACCGATCAGACCGGTGCCGCCGGTGATCAGGATGGTGCTGTCCGGATCGGCGAAGGGTTCGCGATGCTGCGCGACCGTGGCCCTGGCCAGCCGGGGGACGCGGAACTCACCGCGGCGCACCGCTACTTGTTCTTCCTCGGTGGCGGTGAGAACTTCTGCGAGAGTAGAGATTTCACTCGGGTTGTCTACATCGGCCAGGACAAAGCGTCCCGGATGCTCGGTCTGCGCCGTGCGCACCAGCCCCCAGACCGCGGCCTGCGACAGATCAGTGATGTCCTCGGTGGATGTCACCGCGACCGCCCCGCGAGTGAGTACGATCAGGCGCGCCTCGGCGAGGCGTTCCTCGGCGAGCCAGTCCTGCACGAGAGCGACGGCATCGTGCACGACCCGGTGGGTGGCGGCCGGCTCGGCCGAGTCGTTGCCTGCCGCTAGGTCATTTCCTGCCACCGGCGCGACGACCAGGCCTGGTGTGACAGCACCAGCCGCGAGAGCGGCGCGCAGTGCGGCCAGGTCCGGGTAGGTTCCGCCGCCGAGCACAATCGGCTCCGCGGTGTCACCGGAACGGCCGGTGAGTTGTAGCGGTTGCCAGTCCAGGAAGAACAGCGAATCGTGCCGGTCCGCACGTCGCGGGGCATCGACCACTGGTCGCAGCAGCAGAGCGTCGACCGAGACGACCGCCTGTCCCGAGGTGTCCCACGCCTGTATTGCGACGGCGTTGTCCCCAGCGGGACTCACTTTGGCTCGGAGTGCGGTAGCACCGTGCGCATGGACGACAGCACCGGTCCAGGCGAACGGCATCCGGCCCGTTTCCTCGCCCGACAGTCCGGTGACGTGCAGTGCGGCGTCGAGCAGTGCCGGGTGCAGGCCGAACAGCGCGGCATCAGTGTGCTGTTGCGGCGGCAACACGGCCTCGGCGTAGATATCCGCACCCACCTGCCAGGCGCCACGCAATCCCTGGAACGCGGGCCCGTAGACGAACCCGCCCGAGGCGAAGCGTTCGTACAGTCCGGTCAGGTCGATCGGTATCGCGCCAGGCGGCGGCCACGCGGCGGCCGCCTCCGCCCCTATTGCCGTGGCGCTGGAAAGCGTGCCCCGAGCGTGCCTGGTCCACGAGTCCTGTGGTGCCGCGTCGGCGGTCCGGGCGTACACGGCGATCGCCCGCGATCCGCTATTGTCGGGCGCGCCGACTGTGACCTGCACGTCGACGGCGGCCGTAGACACCACCAACGGCGTCTCCAGCGTGAGCTCCTCCACCCGGCGCAAGCCCACCTGGTCGGCGGCGCAGGCCGCGAGCTCGAGGAGGGCGGTGCCAGGCACCAGCTCGGTGCCGAGCACCGAATGCTCTGCCAGCCACGGGTGAGTTCGCGTGGACAGCCGCCCGGTCAGCACGAATTCGTCGCCATCTGCCAGCGTGACGACCGCACCGAGCAGCGGATGCGCGGCAGCGGTGAGGCCTGCGGCGGTCACGTCACCGGTCGCGGGGCCGGAGTTCTCCAGCCAGTACCGCTGCCGCTGGAACGGGTAGGTGGGTAGCTCGACAGCACGAACGGGTAGATGAGCGTAGGCGGGCTGCCAGTCCACAGTGACACCTGCGGTCCACAGTTCACCGAGCGCGACGTGGAATCGGGCGAGACCGCCGTCATCCCGACGCATGCTTGCTGCCACCAAGGCGTCGGTCTCGGCGGCCGCGGCGGTCTCTTCCACCGCGACGTTGAGCACCGGGTGCGGGCTGACCTCGACGAAGGCACGCAATCCTGCGTCGAGCGCGGCGGTGACGGCCTGTTGGAGCTCGACGGTCTGCCGCAGGTTGCGATACCAGTAGCCTGCGTCGAGGGTCGTGGTATCCAGTGCCGTCCCAGTCACTGTGGAGTAGAAAGGCACCTCGGCAGGGCGCGGGGCGATCCCGGCCAGCCGGGTCAGCAGTTCGTCACGGATCTGCTCGACATGGCTGCTGTGCGAGGCATAGTCGACATCGATGCGCCGCACGCGCAGCTGCTGTTGCTCTGCGTGGGCGAGGAATTCGTCCAGGGCCGCTGGGTCACCGGAAATCACCACCGAAGCGGGGCCATTGACCGCGGCTATCGAGAGCCGCGCACCCCATGGGGTGAGTTCAGCTCGGACCCGGTCTGCCGGAAGTTGCACAGAGGCCATCGCGCCTGCGCCTGCGAGGGAGCGCAGGGCGCGACTGCGCAATGCGACAACCTGCGCGCCTTCCGCGAGCGATATCCCGCCTGCGACCACCGCCGCGGCGATCTCGCCTTGCGAATGACCCACCACCGCCGCAGGCTCCACTCCGAACGAACGCCACACCGCCGCCAGTGACACCATCACCGAAAACAACACCGGCTGAACGACGTCCACCTGGTCCCACGTCGTACCCGATTCCACCAGCTCGAGCAGCGACCAGTCCACGAACGGCGACAGCGCCGCTGCGCACTCGGCCATCCGTTCGGCGAATACCGTCGACTGCGCCAGCAATTCTCGGCCCATCCCCACCCACTGCGAACCTTGACCGGGAAAGACGAACACCACACGACTGGCGTTGATTTCACCGCCTCGGACGACTGTAGGAGACGGAATGCCGTCGGCGAGCGCCGTCAGGTCGGCGACCAAGCCCGGCTGGTCCGAGGCAAGTAGCACGGCCCGGTGATCGAAAACGGTCCGGCCTGCCAAGGCCAGGCCGATCGCATCGAGATCGAGATCTGGATGCTCAGCCAGGTGTGCGCGCAGCCGCCTCGCCTGGGCGCGCAGCCCCTCGTGGTCGCGGGCGGAGAGCAACCAGGGCACGTCCGTGGAATCGGCCGTAGGCCGCGAAGCCTCCTCCGGCGCGGGCGGTTCGAGGAGCTCGGGCTGTTCCAAAATGACATGACCATTGGTGCCGCTGATCCCGAAGGAGGACACCGCGGCCCGGCGCGGATGGTCCGTCTCCGGCCACGGCATCGGCTCGGTAGCCAGCTGGATAGCGCCTGCGGACCAGTCCACCTGAGTGGTGGGATGCTCGGCATGCAGGGTGGGCGGCACGGTACCGTGCCGCATGGCCATGACCATCTTGATGACGCCGCCGACCCCGGCAGCCGCCTGGGTGTGACCGATATTGGATTTCAGCGAGCCGAGCAGCAGGGGCCGGTCGCCCGGCCGGTCGCGCCCATAGGTGGCCAGCAGCGCCTGCGCCTCGATCGGATCACCGAGGGGGGTGCCGGTGCCGTGCGCCTCGACGACATCGACCGTGTCCGGTCGCAGCCGCGCTTCGGCCAACGCTCGGCGGATGACGCGTTGCTGAGCGGGCCCGTTGGGAGCGGTCAACCTGCTGCTCGCGCCATCCTGGTTGACGGCGCTGCCGCGCACCACCGCGAGTACCGGATGACCGTTACGACGGGCATCCGATAGTCGTTCCAGCAGGAGCATTCCCACGCCTTCGCCCCAGCCGGTGCCGTCGGCCTCGTCGGCGAAGGATTTGCACCGCCCGTCGCCCGCCAAGCCGCCCTGTCTACTCATCTCGGTGAAGGGCACTGGCGTCGACATCACCATGGCGCCACCGGCCAGTGCCAGCGAACATTCACGACGGCGCAACGCGTGCGCTGCCAGATGAATAGCGATCAGCGAGGAAGAACAGGCGGTGTCCACCGTGATCGCCGGTCCCTCTAGGCCGAAGGTATAGGAGATGCGGCCCGATGCCACACTGTCGGATTGGCCGTTGCCCAGGTAGCCCTGCACCTCCTCGGGTACCCTGTCCAGGCGCAGCGCGTAGTCCTGGTACATCACGCCTGCGAAGACTCCGGTGTCGCTGCCGCGCAAGGAGTGCGGGTCGATACCAGCCCGCTCGAACGCCTCCCACGTCGTCTCCAACAGCAGCCGCTGCTGCGGATCCATGGCCAGCGCCTCACGCGGTGAGATGTTGAAGAACTCCGGCTCGAAGTCGGCGACCTCATCCAAGAAGCCGCCCTCTGCGGCATAGGTGCTGCCCGGACGACGCCGGGTCGGGTCATACAAGGACGCCAGATCCCACCCGCGGTCCGTCGGGAACTCGGTGATCGCGTCCGTGCCGGAAACGACCATCTGCCATAGCTTCTCGGGTGTGTCGACGCCGCCAGGGTAACGGCAGCCCATACCGATGATGGCAATGGGTTCGCGGCCCCTGGTCTCGACTTCGTTGAGGCGGGTGCGGGTGTGATGCAGATCTGCCGCCACCCGCTTGAGATAGTCCCGGAGCTTGTCGTCAGTCACGGAATTCATCCCCTTCGTAGATCGCGGAGTTCAGCGGCGTGTCCTCGCCCATCCCGAGCTCGTTGTCGATGAAGTCGAACAGGTCGTCGTCGCTCGCCTGGCCCATGCGTTCGGCCAGTCGGGCGGCATCCGGATCGGCTTTGGCGCGCAAGGTATTCACCAGGCTCTCCAATCGGTCCAACACCTGGGGATCGGCCGTGCCACCATCGAATACCTTCTCCAATTGCTCGAGTTCGGCCATGCCGCCTGCAGCTGGTTCGGCGTCGTCCGGCGCCAACTCGGCGGCGAGGTACTTGGCGAGCGCCACCGAACTGGGGTAGTCGAACAGCAGCGTGGCAGGCAGCCGCAGATTGGTCGCGACGTTGAGCCGGTTGCGCAGTTCCACCGCGGTGAGCGAATCGAAACCGAGTTCCATCAGCCCGCGATCTGCATCCACTGCCTCCGGATCGGCGAAGCCGAGGACCGTGGCCACCTGTAGCCGGACCAGCTCCAGCATGATGCGTTCGCGCTCAGCCGGGTTCCGCCCGCGCAGCCGCTGAGTAATGGACTCGGCAGGGGCCGCGCCTGCGACTCGCCGGGACTGCGGACGTACCAGACCGCGCAGCATAGGCGGGTATCCGGCGGCCGCCGTCGCCGCTAGATCGAGACGCAGTGGCAGCGCGGCAGGCTCGTCGGCAGCGACTGCCAGGTCGAACAGGCCGACACCGTCTGAGGGGGTGAAAGCGAGGATGCCGCCGCGAGCGATGCGGCGCAGATCCGATTCGTCGAGCGAACCGCTCATGCCGTCCTCGGTGATCCACAGCCCCCAACCGAGGGATGCCGCGGGCAGGCCGTTCGCCCGCCTGCGGTGTGCCAGCGCATCGAGGAAGGCGTTGGCCGCGGCGTAGTTGGCCTGGCCCATACCGCCGAAGACGCCTGCGATGGACGAGAACACCACGAACGCCGACAGCTCCATCCCTGCGGTGAGCTCGTGTAGGTGCAGCGCGGCATCCACCTTGGGGCGCATCACTTCCCGCAACCGCTGCGGTGTCAGTGCTTCGATCACGCCGTCGGCGAGCACGCCTGCGGCGTGCACCACGGCGGTGAGCGGATAGCTCGCGGGCAACCCGGCGAGCAGCGACACGAGTTGTTCTCGGTCAGCGACATCGCACGCGGCTATCTCGACATCCGCGCCGAGCGCGGTCAGCTCGTCCCGCAGTTCGGCCGCGCCCGCGGCGGCCGAACCGCGCCTGCCGGTCAGCACCAGCCTGCGCACGCCGTGCCCGGATACGAGGTGGCGGGCGATGTGTCGGCCGATCGCGCCGGTACCACCCGTGATCAGGACGGTGCCCCCGCGCTCCCACACCGGCGACGCAGGCGCTTCGGTGCGCGGAACACGGGCCAGCCGGGCCTGATGCGCTACCCCGGAGCGCATGGCGACCTGCGGTTCGCCGGAGCCGAGAGCGACGGGCAGCGCCGCCACCGAGGCTGCGTCATCGTCCAGATCCGCGATCACGAATCGGCCGGGATGCTCGGTTTGCGCGGTGCGCACCAGACCCCACACCGCGGCATGGGCCAGGTCCGGCACATCGGCGTCCGGCCGAATGGCCACACCGCCGCGCGTCACCAGCAACAGAGTGGCGTCCTGTAGCCGCTCCTGCGCGAGCCAGCTCTGGACGAGCGTGAGCGCGTACTCGGTGGAAGACCGTACCGCCGCTACCTCATCCCGCGGCGCCGGACAGACCGGGATCGGGGCCACCACCACCGCAGGCAGGTCGCCACGCATCAGCTCGGCAAGGTCGGCTACCGCGCGAATGACACCCGCCGTACCCCATTCCGACACCTCGCCACCGAGAACAACCCAGTCGCCCACCGCGCCAGGCGTTGTCGTCGGCAGTGCGGGCCACTCGACCCGGAACAGCTCCTCGTGCCCGGCGGCAGGCCGAGCAGCGCCGACCTGATCGGCAGACACCGGCCGCAACAGCAGCGAGCGCATGGAAATGACGGGATCGCCTGCCGCGTCCACAGCCAGCACTTCCACGGCGTCCCGGCCCGCAGGACGCAATCGGATGCGCAGCGACGACGCGCCCGAGGCATGCAACCGAACGCCATTCCAGGAGAATGGCAACCAGCTCTGGTCGGAACCGGCCAGGATGCCGAAGGCCAGCGCGTGCAGGGAGCTGTCGAGCAGAGCTGGGTGCAGCCCGAACCCGGCCGCATCGCCACGATGCCCTGGCGGCAGGCTCGCCTCGGCGTACACCTCGTCGCCGAGGCGCCATGCTTCCCGCAGTCCCCGGAAAGCCGGTCCATACGCGAAACCACCCTGCGCGAACTGCTCATAGAGTCCCTCGACCTCGATCGGCTCGGCTCCCTGCGGCGGCCACTCGCCCACTGCCGCAGGCTCGCTCGGCTCGGCCTCGCTCGACGTGGTGACGATGAGCAGGCCTGCGGCATGCCTGGTCCACGGCCGACCGGGGGACGCGGCATCGGGCCGGGAATGCACAGCAATCGTACGGCTACCGTCACCGTCCGGCGCGCCGACCGAAACCTGCAGCAGTACAGCACTGTTCGGCTCGATCACCAATGGTGCTTCCAGCAGCAGCTCGTCGACCTCATGGCAACCCACTTCGTCTCCGGCCCGGATGGCCAGTTCGAGGAAGGCCGTGGCCGGGAACAGCGCCGAGCCCAGGATGCCGTGATCGGCCAACCAGGGATGGCTGCGAGTAGATATCCTTGTGGTGCACAGGAACCCGCCGGAGTCCGGAAGCTCGATCATCCCGCCGAGCAGCGGATGTTCGGCGGGACGCAGGCCAACGGCCGCCACATCACCGGCGGCGTCGTCGGCCTCCAGCCAGTAGCGCTCGCGCTGGAAGGCGTATGTCGGCAGATCCACATACCCGCCGACCGGACCGTCGAAGAACCGCTCCCAGTCGATCGGCATGCCGTGGGTATGCAGTTGAGCCAATGCCGTGGTCACCGAAGCCATCTCGGCTCGGTCACGGCGCAGCGACGAGACCAGGGCATCCGGGTCGACCGCGTTGTCTGCCAGACTGTCGCGACCCATGGCAGTCAGGGACTGGTCGGGGCCCAGTTCGAGGAAGCGGGTGACGCCCTCGGCGGCCAGGCACGCCATACCGTCGTGGAAGCGGACCGCATGGCGCACATGCGCGACCCAGTAATCGGCCGTGCGGATCTCCTCGGCGCTCGCTACTCGGCCGGTCAGGTTCGACACCATCGGAATCAGCGGCGGCCGGAAGTCGATGGTTTCGGCGACCTTGCGGAAATCATCGAGCATCGCGTCCATATGCGGTGAATGGAAAGCATGGCTGACCTTCAGCCGCCGTGCCTTACCGCCTGTCGATTGCCAGCGGGCCGCGATATCGAGCGCGATATCCGCGTCACCCGAGATGACGGTGGCCGCCTGCCCGTTCACCGCGGCGATGGACACCCGGTCCTCCTGCCCCGCGAGCAGCGACCGGGCCTGCTCCTCCGAGGCGGTCAACGAGATCATCGCGCCGCCCTCGGGCAGGGCTTGCATGAGCAGGCCGCGCGCGGCGACCAACCGCGCGGCGTCGGGCAGCGACAGCACGCCCGAGACATGCGCCGCGACGAGTTCGCCCACCGAATGCCCCAACAGCAGTGCTGGTGCCGTACCCCAGTGCTCCAGCAGCCGGAACAGGGCGGTCTCCAGCGCGAACAATGCGGGCTGGGTGAAGGCCGTGGTGTCGAGCAGGGCGGCCTCGGGCGAATCGGCCGGGGCGAACATCACCTCGTGCAGCGACCTGTCCAGTAGGACGTCGAATTCCGCGCACACCGCGTCGAAAGCGGCGGCGAAGACCGGCTGTGCGCGGTAGAGCTCGGCACCCATGCCGGGACGCTGACTGCCCTGGCCCGCGCACAGGAAGGCCGTCTTGCCTTCGCCGGACCTGCCGCGGAGTACGCCGGGCGCGGTGCTGTCGGTCGCCAACGCGCGCATACCCGCCATCAGCATGTCCCTGGTATCCGCCACGACGGCGCCGCGGTGTTCGAAGGCACTGCGCGTGTTCGCCAGGGCCCTGCCGATGGCGGCGGGATCGAGCGCTGGACGGTCCTCGACATAGCTGAGCAGCCGCTCCGCCTGGGCTCGCAGCCCCGCCACGCTGCGAGCGGACACGAGCCAGAGACCGCCGCCGTCCGCATCGGACTGCGGGGCTGGAACACCCTCTTCGGGAACGTATTCCAGGATCGTGTGTGCGTTGGTGCCGCTGACGCCGAACGAGGAAACGGCGACCCGGCGGGGATGGTCAGTCTCGGGCCACGCAGTGTTCTCGGTCAGCAGCGCCACTGCTCCCGACGACCAATCGACGAGCGGAGTCGGCCGATCCACATGCAGCGTGCTCGGCAATACGCCGTGGCGCATGGCTTGCACCATCTTGATGATTCCCGCGATGCCTGCGGCGGCCTGCGCGTGCCCGATGTTCGACTTCATCGAACCGAGCAGCAACGGCCGGTCCGCGGGCCGGTCCTGCCCATAGGTTGCCAGCAGCGCCTGGGCTTCGATGGGGTCGCCGAGCCGCGTGCCGGTGCCGTGCGCCTCGACGGCGTCGATATCGGCGGCGGCGACCCCGGCGTTGGCCAGCGCCTGGGTGATGACACGCTGCTGGGCGGGCCCATTGGGCGCGGTGAGGCCGTTGCTGGCGCCGTCCTGGTTCACTGCCGAGCCACGGACCAGCGCCAGCACCGGATGGCCGTTGCGCCGGGCGTCGGAGAGACGTTCCAGCACAACGACACCCGCGCCTTCGGCCCAGGAAGTGCCATCGGCGGCGGCAGCGAACGGCTTACAGCGGCCGTCCTCGGCGAGCGCGCGTTGTCGGCTGAATTCGACGAACGAACCGGGGGTGGCCATCACCGCGACACCACCAGCCAGCGCGAGCGTGCACTCGCCCCCGCGCAGTGCCTGCGCGGCGAGATGGATCGCCACCAGCGACGAGGAACAAGCCGTATCCACGGTCACCGCAGGACCTTCCAGCCCGAAGGTATAGGCGATACGACCAGAGGCGACGCTGCCCGCGCTGCCGAGTCCCAGGTAGCCCTCGAGTTCCTCGGAGGGTTGCCGCACCCGGCTCCCGTAGTCGTGATAGCTGGAGCCGACGAAGACTCCGGCCCTGCTACCCGCCAGGGATCGTGGATCGATGCCCGCGCGTTCGAATGCTTCCCAGGCGATCTCGAGCAGCAATCGCTGCTGGGGATCGATGGCCAGCGCCTCACGCGGCGAGATACCGAAGAAGGCCGGGTCGAATTCGGCCGCGTGGTGCAGAAACCCGCCGTACCGGGTGTAGGAGGTGCCCAGCTGGTCCGGATCGCCGGAGTAGAGCTCGTCGAGGTCCCAACCACGGCCCGCCGGGAACGGCGAGATGGCGTCGACGCCGTCGAAGACCAGGCGCCACAGGTCATCAGGGGATTCGACATCACCGGGGAAACGGCAGCTCATCGCCACGATAGCGATCGGATCGTCGACCGGTGCTGCCGCGGGCGCGGCCGCGATCGCGGTAGCGGCCTCGGGAGCATCCGCGACGCCGAGCAATCCTGCGATATGGCGAACCAGCGCAGCGATCGTGGGGTGGTCGAAGACCAATGTGACCGACAGCCGCAGCCCGGTCACGGCCGCCAGTCGACTGCGCAGGTCGACAGCGGTCAGCGAATCGAATCCGAGGTCACGGAAGACACGACCGGGTTCGATGCCTGCCGCATCGGCATAGCCGAGTGTCTCGGCGACTTCCGCACGAACCAAGGCTGTCAATTCCTCCTCGCGCTCGACCGCCGACAGGCCGGCCAACCGTCCCGCGAGGGAGTCGCCGCCGCCTGCGCCTCGGCCTGCGTCGAGGAACGGGATGGCCTCTGGCAGGTCGCGCAGTACGGTATTGGGACGCAATGTCACCGAGGTGCGGGTGAATCGCTCCCAGTCGAAGCCGGAGACGATAAGCCGCGTCTCACCGTGTGCCAGTGCCTCACTGAGCGCTGTAAGGGCCATTTCCGGTTCCATCGGCCGCAAGCCCGCGCCCACGAGCCGGTCGCCCGTCGCGGCGGCCGCACTGTCGCCCGCCCACAAACCCCAGGCCAGGGAGGTAGCGGGCAACCCGAGGGACCGCCGCCGCTCCGCCAGAGCGTCCAGGTAGGCATTGGCGGCCGCATAGCTGCCCTGACCGGTTCCCGGCAGAGTGGCCGCGAGGGAGGAGAACAGGATGAACCCGTCCAGATCCAGGTCGCGGGTGAGTTCGTCGAGATGCCTGGCGGCCTCGGCTTTGGGGCGCAGCACGGCGGCAGCGCGCTGCGGGGTGAGACCGTCGAGAACGCCGTCGTCCAGCACGCCCGCGGCGTGCACCACGGTGCGTAGCGGGCGATCAGCCGGTATCGAGGCGAGCAGGCCCGCAAGGGCATCGCGGTCGGTGACATCGCAGGCCACCGCAACCGCGTCCGCACCGAGCTCCGCCAGCTCGGCCACTAGTAGTGCGACGCCGGGTGCGGCAGACCCCCTACGGCCTGCGAGCACGATATGTCGCGCTCCGGCGCGTGCCAGCCACCGCGCGACATGCGCACCAAGAGCGCCAGTGCCACCGGTGATCAACGCAGCGCCGGAGGTCGTCCAGACAGATCCTGACTCGGTCGGCTCGGCCCGCACCAAACGACGGGCGAAGACGCCGGAGAAGCGCACGGCGAGTTGGTCTTCACCGTCGAGACCGGCCAGGACGTGCGCCAGCCGGTCGAGGACCCGCTCGTTCCACCGTGCGGGCAGATCGATCAGACCCGCCCAGCGCTGCGGGTACTCCATGCCCGCGACCGTGCCGAGTCCCCAGATCATGGCCTGGTCAGCACTGGGCACGGTATCGGCGCGGCCGACCCGGACCGCACCGACGGTCGCGGCCCAGACCGGCGCGGCGACATCGGCATCGCCTAACGCCTGCACCAGGGTCATGGTCATGGCCAGACCCGTAGGCAGCACCGGCGAGCCGTGTTCCTCGGCGGCGAGGCCGAGCAGCGCCAGCACACCGGCAGGCGCGTCCGCGCGGAGACGCTCACGCAAACCGTCCGCGACCTGCGCCCGCTCGTCGTCGCCGATCGGCACCATGGCGACGGTGGCGCCGTGCCGCTCTAGTGCGCTCGCGCAGGCGGCGACGGCCGGATCGTCCACCATGGCCTCCGGTACGATCAACCACCATCGACCTCGCAGAACAGGTTTTTCCTGGCCGATCGCGATGGGCTTCCAGATCACGCGGTAACGCCAAGTGTCCAGCACGCGACGATCCCGGCTGTCACGGTGCCAGGACGACAGGGCGGGCAGCACCGCGCGCAGCGAAGCCCGCGCATCCTCATCCGCCACCCGCAGCGTGCTCGCCAGGGTCGCGAGGTCACCGCGTTCCACGGCCGTCCAGAACCCGGCGTCCACCGAGTCGGCGCCGACTGCGCCCGCGGCGGCGGCGGCAGGCGCTTCCAGCCAATAGCGTGCCCGCTGGAAGGCGTAGGTCGGCAATTCGATATGCCGCGCACCGGTTCCGGGCAGTACGGCGTCCCAATCGATCTCCACGCCGTAGGTGTGCAGTGCGCCGAGCGAAAGGAGGAAACGCCGCAGGCCGCCGTCGGAATCGGCGAGGGTGCCGGTAACGCATCCTGGTGCTTCGGCCGATTCCACAGCCTGTCGCAACCATACCGACAGCACCGGGTTCGGGCTGACCTCGACAAAGATCGTGTGTTCGTCCCGCAGCAACGCGTCGACGGCTGCCGAGAAAGCGACCGGCTCCCGCAAGTTGCGGTGCCAGTACCCGGCATCCAATCCGACGGTGTCGTACCGCGCGCCGGTGACAGTGGAGTAGAACGCGATCCCCGACGACCGTGGCGTCACTCCGGTGAAGGCCGCATCCAGTTCGGCGCGCAGTCGGTCCACCTGCGGCGAGTGCCCGGCGAAATCGACACCGGGAAGCTCCCAGGACATGATTCCGGCGTCGGCCAGCCGCGCGCTCAGCTCGGACAGCGCGGCAGTGTCCCCGGACACCGTCACCGAGCCGGGACCGTTGATCGCCGCCACCGAGATCCGATCCGCCCACGGCCGCAGATACTCGGTGATCGCATCGACCGGCGTCGCCGCGAACAACATTCCGCCCTGACCGACCAGCGGCAGCAATGCCTTGCTGCGCAGGGCCACCATGCGCGCGCCGTCGGCCAGTGAAAGCCCACCCGCCACCACCGCCGCAGCGATCTCACCCTGCGAATGCCCCACCACCGCAGCAGGCTCCACCCCGAACGAACGCCACACCGCCGCCAACGACACCATCACCGCGAACAACACCGGCTGAACAACATCCACCCGATCCAACGAATCCGCCGAACACAACACATCCACCAACGACCACTCCACAAACGGCCCCAACGCCGCCTCACACTCCGCCATCCGCGCCGCGAACACCGCCGACTCGTCCAACAACTCCCGAGCCATCCCCACCCACTGCGAACCCTGACCAGGAAAAACGAAAACCGTTCTGCCGACGGCGCCTGCGACGCCCTGCGCGAGGAGGTCGTCGGCGCGCCCTGCGGCTAGTGCGGTCAAGCTCTCCACCATGGCGTCACGGTCACGGTCGCGGCCGCCGACGACCGCCCGATATTCGAATTGCGTCCGGTCGTGGACCAGGGAATAGCCGACGTCGAAAGGAGACGAGGTGGGCCGAGCCGCGAGGTGCTCGGCCAGCCGGGCTGCCTGCGACCGCAGCGCCTGTTCACTGCGACCTGAGAGCGGCCAGAGCACCGCCCGCCGCGCCTGCGGCTCGTCGGCCGGCTGCGCCTGCGGCTCGGGCGCCTGCTCGAGGATGATGTGCGCATTGGTGCCGCTGAGGCCGAAGGACGAGATGCCTGCGCGGCGCGGCCGGTCGTCCGGCGTCCACGGCGCGGGCTCGGCCAGCAGTTTCACCGCGCCTGCGGACCAGTCGACCTCGGCAGTGGGCTCGGCGGCATACAGTGACCGGGGCAGCAGGTCGTGCCGCATGGCCTGCACCATCTTGATGATGCCCGCGACGCCAGAGGCGGCCTGGGTGTGGCCGATATTCGACTTCACCGAGCCGAGGTACAGCGGCCGGTCCGCAGGCCGGTCGCGCCCGTAGGTGGCCAGCAGCGCGTCGGCCTCGATCGGGTCACCCAGCCTCGTTCCGGTGCCGTGCCCCTCGACCACGTCCACATCGGCAGGGGCGAGCCCGGCGTCGGCGAGTGCCGCGCGGATGACCCGCTGCTGCGCAGGCCCATTCGGGGCGGTGAGGCCGTTGCTCGCGCCGTCCTGGTTGATCGCGGAGCCGCGGAGCATGGCGAGCACCGGATGACCGTTGCGCTCAGCGTCTGAAAGGCGTTCCAGCAGCAGCACACCGACGCCCTCGGCGATGCCGAACCCGTCGGCGGCGGCAGCGTAGGACTTGCACCGCCCATCCGCTGCCAGGCCGCGCTGGCGGCTGAAACCAGTCAGCGACAGCGGCGAGCCGAGTACAGTGACACCGCAGGCCAGGGCGAGTGTGCACTCGCCACTGCGCAGTGCCCGTGCGGCCAGGTGCACCGCGACCAGCGATGAAGAGCAGGCGGTGTCGACGGTGACGGCGGGGCCCTCCAGCCCCAGGCTGTAGGCGACCCGCCCGGATAGGATGCTGGTGGACACACCCGCGATGAGATGGCCTTCTACCTCCGCGGGCACGTCGTGGCTGCCGTACCCTTGGTAGGCACCGCCTGCGTAAATGCCGGTCCGGCTGCCGCGCAGAGTCGCCGGATCGATGCAGGCACGCTCCAGCGCCTCCCAGGAGGTCTCCAGCAGCAGCCGCTGCTGTGGATCCATAGCCAGCGCCTCTCGCGGTGAGATACCGAAGAACCCCGCGTCGAATTCCGCTGCCTCGTCGAGGAATCCGCCTTCGAACGCATAGGTCGTTCCTGGCCGGTCCGGATCGGAGTCGTAGAGCGCCGCCATATTCCAGCCGCGGTCCGTTGGAAGTTCAGCGACAGCGTCACGGCCCTCGACCAGCAGATCCCATAGCTCGTCCGGATTGTGCACCCCACCCGGATAGCGGCAGGCCATGCCGACGATGACGATGGGGTCCTCGTTGTCCGCAGCGGTAACCTGGAGCTGCTCCCGCTGGTCGGTTTCGGCGCCGAGCAGCAACGTACCGAGATGCCGGGCGAGCGCAGTCGCCGACGGGTAGTCGAAGATCACCGCCACGGGCAGTCGTAGCCCAATGGCGGCGTTGAGCCGATTGCGCATCTCGACAGCGGTCAGCGAGTCCAAACCCAGTTCGCGGAAGGCTCGGTCGGGCTCGATCGCACCGCCGGAATCATGGCCGAGGACACGTGCCGCGTGGGTTCGCACCAGGTCGATGAGGATGCGATCGCGGTCAGCGAGGTCGGCCTCGGATAATCTGCGACGCAACGCCGAGCCCGCACCTTCGTCGGCGGCAGGCGCATCCCCGTCTGTCAGGGCGCGCCGCACCTCCGGCAAACTCGCGATGAGCGGGCTGGGCCGCACCGAGGTGAACACCGGTGCGAAACGTTCCCAGTCGACGTCGACCACCAGAACGGCGGTGTCTTCGTTGTCCAGCACTCGGCCGAACGCGCCGAGCGCCACCGCGGGCGCCATGAAAGGGACTCCACGTCCCCGTAGCTGGTCTTCGACGAGGTTTGCCGCCATGCCGCCGCCATCGGCCGGATCCCAGATGCCCCAGGCGATCGAGGTGGCGGTCAAGCCGCGAGAGCGGCGATTCTCGGCCAAACCGTCGAGGTAGGCATTGGCGGCGGCGTACGCGCCATGCTCATCGCTGCCCCAGATCGCGGAAATGGAGGAGAACAGGACGAAGGCATCCAGCGGGTCGGTGCCGAAGACAGCGTCGAGGCTGTCGGCACCGCCGACCTTGGCATGCAGTGTCTGCGCGAAGTCGTCGGGATCGGTGTCTGCGAGCGGAACCAGCGCACCCCCGCCCGCGGCGTGGATCACCGTGCGGATGTCGGCCCCATCCGCACGCAATTCGGCGACGAGCTCGGCCAGTGCCGTCCGGTCGGTGACATCGCAGGCTGCGATGGTCACCCTGGCGCCAAGCGCGGCAAGTTGTCCGGTCAGATCATCCGCGCCTGCTGCGGCCCGGCCGCTGCGGCTGACCAGCACTAAGTGCTCCGCGCCTCGGTCGGCGAACCAACGGGACAGCTGCGCGCCGATGCCACCGGTGCCGCCGACGATCAGAATCGTGCCACGCGGCTTCCAGGACGGCGGCGCGGCAGTATCGCCGAGCGCGGCACGGACCAACCTCCTGCCGTAGATCCCGGTGGCCCGGATCGCGACTTGGTCCTCGTCGTCTCGGCCTGCGAGCACCCCGCGCAGCCGGTCGGCGGCCCGCTGATCCAAGACGACTGGCAGGTCCACGAGGCCGCCCCAGCGCGGCGAGTGTTCCAGGGCGGCGACCCGGCCCAGGCCCCAGAGCACACTCTGGGCAGGACTGGAAAGCGCATCAGCGGTGCCGGTGGCCACGGCGCCCCGAGTAGCCCACCACATGGGCGCCGCGCACCCACTGTCCCCGAGAGCCTGCAGCAACACCAAGCTCAGTGCGGTGCCGTCGGTCATGTGCGGATTGCGCTGGTGCGGTGACTCGTCGAGCCCGAGCAGTGTGAAGACGCCGGACACCGGGCCGGGAAGTTCGGCGAGAATCGTGCCGAGCCGTGCGGCGAGCGCGTCCCGGTCGTCGGCAGATGAGTCGAGCACAATCGGTACGACAGTGGCGCCGCCTTCGGTCAGCACCCGTGCACAGGCTTCGGGCAATATGTCGCCTGCGGTAACCGCGGAGGAGACGAACAGCCATATGCCTGCGAGCGCTGCGTCCGGACGGGCGGCGAGTGGTTCCCATTCGATGCGGTAACGCCAGGAGTCGGCGGTGGCCCGGTCGGCGACCCCGCGGCGCCACGCGGCGAGGGCAGGCAATACGGCGCTGACCGTGTCGGCGGGCGCCAGACCGAGGGTGGCGGTGAACGCCGGAAGGTTCTCGTCGTCGACCGTCTCCCAGAAAGCGGTCTGCGCGGGGTCGGCGGCCGGTGCCGCGACGGCATCCTCCTGACGCTGCAACCAGAACCAACGATGCTGGAACGCATAGGTGGGCAGTGTCACCTGGCCGGCGGGGATACCACCGAAGAATTCGGTCCAATCCGGGGACAAGCCGTGGACCTGCGCCTCGGCAAACGACCGCAGCGCGGTATCCAAGCCGCCCTGATCTCGGCGCAACGTGCCGACGGATGTGGCGTCCACGCCGGCC
This sequence comes from Nocardia sp. TBRC8007, assembly GCF_056629435.1. Lineage (NCBI taxonomy): Bacteria > Bacillati > Actinomycetota > Actinomycetes > Mycobacteriales > Nocardiaceae > Nocardia > Nocardia sp. TBRC8007. Next base: position 49,713 of record NZ_JBWSOR010000022.1, read on the forward strand.
GCATCTGCCGTCTGTGTCACGCCGACGGTGAGCACGGGATGGGCGCTCGGCTCGACGAAGAAGGTGTAGCCGTCCTGGAGCAGAGCCAGGGTAGCGCCTGCGAAGCGCACCGGCTGACGCAGGTTGCGATACCAGTAGTCGGCGTCCAGGGTGCGGGTATCGCGCCAGGCGGCATCCACCGTGGAGAAGAACGGCACGTCGGCGGCGGTCGGCTCGATATCGGCGAGGTCTGCCAGCAGCCGGTCGCGGATCTGCTCGACCTGCGGTGAATGCGAGGCGTAATCGACTGGGATGACCCTGGCTCCGATGCCGTCCGCGACCAAGCTCGCGACCAATTGCCCGACGGCAGCGGCGTCACCGGTCACCACAGTCGACGACGGCCCGTTGACGGCGGCGACGCAGATCCGCTCCGCCCACGCATGCAAACGATCGTTCAGCTCCTCGGCTGCCAATGGCACCGAGGCCATACCGCCGCGGCCTGCCAGCACCGCGATCGCCTGGCTACGCAACGCGACAACCTTCGCCCCATCGGCCAACGAAAGCCCACCCGCCACCACCGCCGCAGCGATCTCACCCTGCGAATGCCCCACCACCGCAGCAGGCTCCACCCCGAACGAACGCCACACCGCCGCCAACGACACCATCACCGCGAACAACACCGGCTGAACAACATCCACCCGATCCAACGAATCCGCCGAACACAACACATCCACCAACGACCACTCCACAAACGGCCCCAACGCCGCCTCACACTCCGCCATCCGCGCCGCGAACACCGCCGACTCGTCCAACAACTCCCGAGCCATCCCCACCCACTGCGAACCCTGACCAGGAAAAACGAAAACTGTCCGACCGGAATGGATCGCGCTGCCGCGAACCAGACAGGGGGCTTCGGCACCGTTCTCTAGCGCACGCAGTCCCGCGAGCAGCTCATCTCGGCCCTCGGCGAGCACGACCGCGCGATGCTCGAATGCGGTCCGCGTGGTGGCCAATGCCCTTGCCACATTGGCCATTTCAGCGTCTTGGTCCCGATCCAGAGCAGTACGCAGAGTCAAGGCCTGGGCGCCGAGCGCCTCCTCGGTGCGCGCGGATACGACGAACGGCAGCAACCGTGCGGGTTCCTCCGACAACGGCACCGGATCGGCTTCCTGCGGCTCGGGCGCCTGCTCCAGCACTACATGCGCATTCGTCCCGCTCACACCGAACGATGACACCGCGCAACGCCGCGGCCGCCCCAGCTCCGGCCACGCCCCAGCTTGCGATAGCAACCGCACCGCATTCGATGACCAGTCCACTTGCGAAGAAGGAACATCCGCATGCAGTGTCCGCGGCAACACACCGTGCCGTAATGCCTGCACCATCTTGATGATCCCGCCCACACCCGCGGCCGCGGACGTGTGCCCGATATTCGATTTCAGCGACCCCAACCACAGTGGTCGTTCAGCAGGCCTGGCTTGGCCATAGGTCGCCAGCAAAGCCTGCGCCTCGATCGGGTCACCCAGCCTGGTGCCGGTCCCGTGCGCCTCGACGAGGTCCACATCCGCCGTCGACAACCGGGCATCGGCCAAAGCCGCCCGGATGACCCGCTGCTGCGCCGGGCCGTTCGGCGCGGTCAGACCATTCGACGCGCCATCCTGATTCACCGCAGAACCGGCCACCACTGCCAGTACCCGATGCCCCTTGGCGACCGCGTCCGACAGGCGCTCCAGCAGCAGCACGCCGACGCCTTCGGACCACGCGGTGCCATCGGCCGTATCAGCGAACGCCTTGCAGCGGCCGTCGGGGGCGAGCGCCTTCTGCCTGCTGAAGGAAACGAACGCATCGAGGTCGGCGCCGATGGCCACGCCGCCGGTCAACGCCATCGAGCATTCCTTCGACCGCAGCGATCGCACGGCCAGATGCAGCGCGACCAGTGAGGAAGAACAGGCCGTATCCACGGTGAACGACGGTCCGCTCAGACCGAACACATATGAAAGCCGTCCGGAGATGACGCTGCTCGTCGTTCCGGTGTGCAGCAGGCCCTCGACCTCAGCGACCCGAGCGCAACCCGCGCCATAGCCGTTCACCATTGCCCCGATGAAGACACCAGTCGGCGTGTTGCGCAGAGTGGCCGGGACAATGCCCGCGCCTTCCAAGGTTTCCCAGGCGACCTCGAGGAGCAGCCGCTGTTGCGGGTCCATGGCCAGCGCCTCACGCGGCGAGAGGCCGAAGAATCCCGGATCGAATTCGCCTGCTTCGTCCAGGAACCCGCCATTGCGAGTGTAGGAGGTACCGGGATTGTCCTGGTCCGGATCGTAGAGGCCCTCGACATCCCAGCCGCGATTGGTCGGCCACTCTGTGATGGCGTCCGTGCCCGCGGAGACCAAATCCCACAACTGTTCCGGCGAATTCGCACCACCCGGATATCTGCAGCCCATTCCGACAATGGCGATCGGTTCGTGCCTGGCGTCCTGATACTTCCGCAGCCGCCGCCGCGCATCGCCGAGGTCGGCGGTGGCCCGGCGCAGGTACTCGAGCAGTTTCTCGTCGTTGGGCATACGTTGTCCGTCCTCAGGCCTGGCCATAGTCGCTGTCGCCGTGATTGTCGTCGCCGTAGTTGTTGTCGAGCAGGTCGAAGAGCTCGTCCGCGGTCGCGGATACGAGGTCGTCGGTGGCCGCGGAAGGCGCGTCGGCTTCGTTCCACCGGCGCAGCAGGTTCTGCAGGCGGATACCGATCTCGCGGCCTCCCGGCATGTCCGGGGCGAGCCCAATGAGCGCCGACTCCAGGCGCTCCAGTTCAGTCAGCGCTCTGACGCCCGCGGCGGCATCGGAGCACAGTTCGGTGTAGAGCACATCGACCACGGCGTTGGGCGTCGGGTGATCGAAGACCACGGTGGCAGGCAGCTGAACCCCGGTGGCAGTGCGCAATTGATTGCGGAATTGGACAGCGAGCATGGAGTCGAAACCGCTGTCGGCGAACGCTTGCTCGGCCCGGACTGCCGAGCGGTCACTATGGCCGAGCACGGTCGCCGCGTATCCGGTGACGATATCGAGCAGCATCGTGCGCCGAGCCGGTTCGTCCAGAGGTTCCAGCCGCTGGGCCAGCGCGGCGGGCGCGGTGTCGGTCTCGCGTTGCCCGCGCAGCTCCTGCGCGACCTCCGGCAGGTCCCGGATCAGGCCGAGGGCGCGCGGGCTCGGCACCGACGCGATGATCCTGTCCACGTCGATATCCGCGACGAAGCCGGTCGCCTCGTTGTTGTCGAGCAGTCGTTGCAGGATTGTGGTGACCGTTCCCGCCGACATCGGCCGGTCGGTCGCCACCGACCGGGAGTCCTGTCCACCGAGTGCGACCACCAGACCATGCGCGCCACAGTCACAACGCTGCCGCAGCCGCGCCTGGACCGCCGCGCAGGCCGCGGTGGCCGCGCCATGTCTGACCGCGCCCCAGGTGCCGCTCAGCGCGGTCAACACGAGGAGGGTTGTCTCGCCGGAAGCGCTCAGCGCCTCCAGGTTTCGTATTGCCGCCACCGCCGCGTACATAGTGTCGTCGAGTTCCTCCGCGGTGAGTGCGGCGATACTCGCGCCGGGCCCCTCTGGCACGGCCGAGTGCACAATCATGCGGACGGGCTGCTCACCGTCCAGCTCGCTCAGCAGGTCTGGGTCGGCAGGCGCACGGTCGGTGACAGTCAGAGTGACGTCCAGCTCGGCCAGTTCCTTACGAAGCGCGGTGACATCACCCGCGCTGCCCCCGCTGCCGCCGATCTCGCCATCCCCGTTACCGCCGGTGACCAGGATATGCGTCGCGCCCCGCGCGGCGAGCCACCGGGACAGCTCTGCCGTCAGATCGCTCATACCCGCGGTGATCACCACCGCGCCGCCAGCGGGCGACCAGTCATGGCGCACCGGTCTGTCATGAATATCGTTGTGCTGCAAGCGCCTTACATATGCGCCTGTGGAGCGCAACGCGATCTGGTCCGCACCAGACCCGCCTGCGAACACATCGGCTATCCGCTCGGTCGACACGTCCGCGACTGTCGCGGGCAGGTCGAGCAGTCCTCCGAAACGCGGCTCCTGTTCCAGAAGAAGAACTTGCCCGAGCCCCCAGAACGGAGCCTGCTCCGCACGCTCGAGCGGTTCGTCGTCCACAGCGACCGCACCGGTCGTCACACACCACAGCGGCATGGTCATACCGCGCGCGTCGAGCAAGCGCAGCAGCTCCACGGTCGCGATCAGCCCGGTAGACGCTGCCTTGTGGCCTGGCGCCGGGTCCTCGTCGAGAGCGAGCAGCGAGACGATACCCGCAGGCTTTCCCGGCGCGACGATTTCGGCCAATGCGGCATCCACCGATGCCGCGTTCACCGATGAATCGTCTGTCACGGTGATGATGACCGGTCGCGCACCACCATCCCGCAGCGCCCGCCTGCAGACCTCGACCGTCGAATGCCGCTGCCGAGCGACCGGCACGAGCAACAGCCAGTCACCACCGAGCCGACCCACGGGTAGATCAGCGACCGGCTGCCAGCCGATCCGGTAAGTCAGCCCCTGACCCGCTCCGGCAGCAACTGCATCGCTGCTCGCGGGCGTGTGCCATCCCGGTGACGGCAGCCAATACCGTTCCCGCTGAAACGCATAGGTAGGCAGCACGACATTGCCGCCGCCGCTCAGCATGGGCAACCGGCTCCACGATACGGCCGCACCGTCGCACCAGGCCTCGCCCAGCGAGGTCAGCAGGCGCTGCCAACCGCCATCGTCGCGGCGTAGCGAGCCGATGGCCGCGATCGCGCGGCCGCTTTCCTCCGCAGCGCCCTCGACGGCGGCGGTCAGCACGGGGTGCGGGCTCATCTCAACGAACCTGGTCACGCCAGAATCGAGCAAATTATTTGTGCCACTGTGGAATTCGACAGTCTCGCGCAGGTTTCGGTACCAGTAGCTCGCATCGAGCGAAGCCCCGTCGATGCGCTCACCGGTCACTGTCGAGTAGAACGGGATGTCGCTGCCGCGCGGCCGGATGTCACCGAGCGCGTGCGACAGTTCGTCTCGCAGTTGTGTCACTTGCGCGGAATGCGCGGCATAGTCCACGGGGATTTCGCGGGCACGGACACCCTGTCGTTCGCACTCAGCGCGCAGAGCGGCCAATGCCTCAGGTGCTCCGGCGACGACCACGGCGGCCGGACCGTTGACCGCGGCGACGCAAACGCTGTCGCCGTAACCTTCGATCAGCCCGACGGCGCGCTGCCTGCCGACCGCAAGGGACACCATGCCTCCGCTGCCCGAGAGGCTGCGCAGTACTCGACTGCGCAATGCCACGATCTTCGCCGCATCGGTGAGCGACAGCGCACCGGCGACGCAGGCGGCCGCGATCTCCCCTTGGCTGTGGCCGATCACAGCATCGGGATACACGCCGACAGCGCGCCATTGCGCAGACAATGCCACCATGACGGCGAACAGCACGGGCTGCACGACGTCGACTCGGTCGAGCGAGGCCGCGCCGGGCCGGGCTCGCAGCACTTCAGTCAGCGACCAGTCGACCCACGGTGCCAGCGCCGCTTCGCATTCGGCGATGCTGTCGGCGAATTCTGGCGCGGTGTCGAGCAATTCGGCGCCCATTCCCAGCCATTGCGCGCCCTGCCCAGGGAATACGAACGCGGTTCGTCCCCGACTCGCCTCGCCTCGGATGATTCCAGGCGCGGCCGGGTCCTCGGCGAGATCAGTCAATGACCGCAGCAGCGATTCCTGATCGACGCCGACGACAACGGCGCGCACCGGGAATGCGGACCGGATGGCCAAAGACTTTGCCACATCGGAGATTTCGATATCTTTGGCGACGGCCAAGTGATCACGGAGCCGGACAGCCTGTGCCCGCAGCGCAGCCTCGGTGCGCGCGGAAAGCATCCAGGGCAGCGGGCCGGTGGTAACGCCAGGCCCTGCGACAAGCCGCTCGTCGACTGTAGCTTCCTCCAGCAGGACATGTGCGTTGGTGCCACTGATGCCGAATGCCGACACCCCGGCCCGGCGGGGGCGGCCATCGGTCTGCCAGGGCAGCGCCGCTGTCAGTAGTTCGATCTCACCCGCGGACCAGTCGACACGCGCTGTGGGCTCGTCGATGTGCAGCGTCCGAGGCAACAGGCCGTGCCGCAGAGCCTGCACTGTCTTGATGATGCCTGCCACACCAGCGGCAGCCTGCGTATGGCCGATATTGGACTTCAACGAACCCAGCCGCAGCGGCCCCCGCCCACGCCGATCGGCACCATAGGTGGCCAGCAGTGCCTGCGCCTCGACGACATCGCCGAGGACGGTGCCCGTGCCGTGCGCCTCTACGAGATCGACATCGGCGGCTTCGAGCCCGGAATTGACGAGCGCCTGCCGGATCACCCGTTGCTGGGCAAGACCGTTCGGGGCGGTGAGACCGTTGGAAGAGCCGTCTTGATTGATCGCGCTACCGCGTACCACCGCGAGCACCGGATGCCCGTGCCGACGTGCGTCGGACAGGCGCTCGACCAATAGCATGCCGACGCCTTCGCCCCAGCCGGTGCCATCGGCCGTCTCAGCGAACGAGCGGCAGCGGCCGTCTGCGGAAAGTCCACGTTGCCTGCTGAATTCGATGAGAGCGTCCGGCACGGACATCACGGCCACGCCACCGACGAGAGCGAAAGAGCACTCCCCCGACCGCAGCGCCTGTCCAGCGAGGTGCAGGGCGACGAGCCCGGAAGAACAGGCGGTGTCCAGGGTTACAGCCGGTCCCTCCAGCCCGAGTTGGTAGGCGATGCGTCCCGACGCGACGCTGGTCACGGTGCCTGCGAGTAGATGTCCCTCGACGTCGGCCGAGCTCGGTCCGGAACCGTAGCCCTGCCCGGCGACGCCGACGAACACACCACCGGCGGTGTCCGCTAATCGCAGCGGGTCCATCCCGGCGCGCTCTAGCACCTCCCACGCGGTCTCCAACAACAGGCGCTGCTGGGGGTCCATGGCCAGCGCCTCCCTGGGGGAGATCCCGAAGAATTCGGCGTCGAAATCGCCTGCTTCGCCGAGGAATCCGCCGCCGGAGGCGTAACAGGTCCCAGGACTGTCCGGATCCGGATGGTAGAGCGTGCCGAGGTCCCAGCCACGGTCGGCAGGCAGCGGTGAGATGGCGTCGACTTCGCCGGTGACCAGCTCCCACAGGTCCTCCGGCGTCCACACCCCACCAGGGAAACGGCAAGCCATAGCGACCACAGCGAGCGGTTCCGCCGGATCGGCGGCGGAGGTTCCGGCAACCGGCTCTGGTGCGGCCGCCGCACCATCGATCAGCAGCCCGCGCAGATGGACGCTGAGCGCGGCGATGGTCGGGTGATCGAACAGCAACGAGGCAGGCAGCGTCAGCCCGGTGACGGTGGCAAGCTGGTTGCGCACTTCGACGGTGGTCAGAGAGTCGAGGCCGAGTTCACGTAGCGGACGCTCGGGATCGAACACATAACCGGTGTCAAAGCCGAGACCCTTGGCGACCTCCGTGCTCACCAGATCCCTGAGCACATCACTCTGTTCGGATTCGACCAGGTCGGCGAGCCGATGCCGCCAACCGTCGGCGGTATCGCTCACGACCGAGTCCGCAGCGGCGGCGTGCACGGCCTCCCTGACCCCGCGCAGCAGCGGGCTGGGCCGGGCCGTGGTGAATGTGGGCACGAACCGCTCCCAGTCCACATCGGCCACAACGACCTGGACGTCGCCGAGGTCGATCGCCTGCCGCAGCGCCGCGACGGCCACGGCTGGGTCCAGGCCGATCAGACCGTGGCGAAGCAGCATAGCGCCCGCGTCACCCTGTGCCATCCCGGTGCCGGACCACGGCCCCCAGGCCACCGAGGTAGCGGGCAAACCGCGGGCATGGCGGCGAGCAGCCAGCGCGTCCAAGTGTGCATTGGCGGCCGCGTAGCCGCTCTGTCCGCCGCTGCCCCACGTTCCGGCGATGGAGGAGAAAAGAACGAACGCCTCCAGCGAGTCCCCGTCGAGCAGCTCGTCGAGGTGCGAGGCACCGGTCGCTTTAGCAGTGATATCGGCGTAGAGATCGTCGGCATCGAGATCGTCGATCCGGGCAACGGATGCCGAGCCTGCGGCGTGGAAGACGGCACGCAAGGAATCGCCCGACGCGCGCAGCCGATCCAGCAACGCGGCGATATCGGCGCGATCAGCGAAGTCGCACGCCGCCAGCGTGACACGGGCGCCACTGCTCTCCAATTCGGCCGCCAACGCCGCGGCGCCGGGGGCAGCCGCGCCACGCCGACCGGCAAGGACCAGGTGCTCGGCACCATCGGCTACCAAATCGCGGGCGAGCTCCGCACCGATTCCGCCGGTGCCGCCGGTGATCAGGACAGTGCCGGACGGTATCCACCGCTGCCGCTCCCCCGTCGCGACCTGGACGGCCCGGACGAGGCGGCGCCCGAACAGCCCGGCCGGGCGGATCGCGATCTGATCCTCCTCGCCAAGCCCGCCGGAGAGCACGGCCGCGAGCAGTCGCAGAGCCGCAGTGTCCACGGCTTGCGGCAGAGCCGCAGTGTCCACGGCCTGTGGCAGGGCCACGGTATCGGCCTGCGGCAGATCGATGAGTCCGCCCCACACGCTCGGCATCTCCAACGCGGCGACCCGGCCGAAACCCCATATCTGCGCCTGTTCCGGCACGAGCGTCGAGTCCTGCGCAGCACCGGAAGTGACGCACCACAACCGCAGATCCAAGCCGGTATCACTCACGGCCTGGACAAGGCAGAGAGTCGCTCGGAGCGGGTCCTTCCCCATGGCGAGCAGCGACAGCACTCCCACCGGCGCAGCAGCGCGCAGCCGCTCGGCGAGTTCCGTGCGAGTGGTCTCGACGCCGACCTCGATGACGGTCACCTCGGCGCCGTGGGCGGCCAGTGTCTCCCGCAGCATCCGCGTGACGCCGACCTCCTCGGCCGCCGGGATCACCAGCGCCCATCGTCCGGTCAGGTCGACCCGGCCCGTGGCCGTCAGCGGCTCCCAGGAAATACGGTAGCGACGATCCACGATAAGAGCTTCACGCTCGGTCCGCGCACGCCACGACGCCAGCGCGGGCAACGCCTCGGCGAACGGTGTGTCCACGTCGATGCGCAACAGCGAAGCCAAAGCGGTCGCATCATTGTCCCGCAACAAGTTCCAACTGGTGTCCACCGAGTTCGCGGCGGTTTCCGGCCAGAATCGCCGGTGCTCGAATGGATACGTGGGCAGATCGACCTGTCTGCCCGTCGACGGCCAGGTGACCGGGACGCCACGCACGTACAGGCCGGCCAAGGCGGCGGTGACCGCTCGCGACTCGTTGCGACCCTTGGGCAGTAGAGTCAGCACCGCGCCGGAGGGCTGCGCAGGCGGGCATTCGGCCAGCATGGCGGCGAGGACACCCCCCGGCCCGACCTCGAGGAAGGTGGTCGCCCCGGCATCGACCAGGGAGTTCACCCCGTCCAGGAAGCGGACCGCGCCGCGGGCGTGGCGGACCCAGTAATCAGCCGAGCACAGCTCATCAGCCGTGGCAGGCGCACCGGTCAGATTGGATATCACCTGGAGCTGAGGCGAGGCGTAGGAGACCGATTCCGCTACCCGCCCGAACTCGTCGAGCATAGGTTCCATTCGGGCGGAATGGAATGCGTGGCTGACAGTGAGTCGCCGGGTGCGGCGACCCTGTTCGCTCAGCTGCCCGGCAACGGCGAGCACGGCCTCGACATCACCGCTCAGCACAGTGGCGTTGGGCCCGTTGACGGCCGCGATAACCACCTCGTCGCCGGTAAGCAGTTCGCGGATCTCGTCCTCGGTCGCCTCGACGGATACCATCGCGCCGCCATCAGGCAGCTCGTCCATGAGCCGCCCGCGCGCGGCCACCAGAGCACATGCGTCGGGCAGGGTCAGCACGCCCGCCACATGGGCCGCGACCAGCTCGCCGACGGAGTGCCCGAGCAACAGATCCGGCCGAACCCCGCGCCGCTCCACGAAGCGGGTGAGCGCCACCGAGACGGCAAAGAGCGCAGGTTGGGTGTACCGGGTCCGGTCCAGCAAGCGAGCGGCATCGGTGTTCTCGGCGGCGAACAGGATCTCAGATAATGAACGGTCGAGGTGCGGTGCGAGATGCGCGAGCACTTCGTCGAGTTCCTCGGCGAACACGGGATCGGCACGGTAGAGCTCGGCCCCCGCCGCGGCGAACTGGCTGCCCTGGCCAGGAAAGAGAAAGGCAAGCCGACCGACCCCTGGCGCGAGACCGGTGATCAGTTCGCCTGCGCGGGCGCCTACGGCGAGCGCGGCGAGCGCCGGTCGCATCGCCATCTCGTCGTGACGCAGAATCGCAGCCCGGTGACGCAGGCCGGACCGTGCGGCGGCAAGCGTGTGCGCGACATCTGCCGCGGCGACGTGCGGCTTGGCATCGAAATACTCGTCGATGCGGGATGCCAAAGTACGCAAGCCTTCCGAGGTGGCCGCAGACAACAGCAATGGCATCGGGAAGGGGGGCGCCGGTGCCGCGTCCCTGTCCTCGACTGCCGGTGCTTGCTGGAGGATCACGTGTGCGTTGGTGCCGCTGATACCGAACGCGGATACACCGGCCCGCAGCGGCCCCTCCGCTTGCGACCAGGTGGTCGGCTCGGTCAGCAACCGCAGTCCCGAAGTACTCCAGTCGATATGCGGGGTCGGCACGTCCGCGTGCAGGGTCGGTGGCAGTTCGGCATGCTGTAGCGCCAGCGTCATTTTGATCACGCCTGCGACACCGGCGGCGGCCTGGGTGTGCCCGATATTGGACTTGACCGATCCGAGCCACAGCGGATCGGACACACGATGCGGTTGCCCGTAGACGTTCTGCAGCGCCTGCGCCTCGATCGGGTCACCCAGGTTCGTTCCGGTGCCGTGGGCCTCGACCGCGCCCACCTCGGCGGCGGATATGCCCGCGTCGGCCAGCGCGGCACGGATCACCCGCTGTTGGGCGAGACCATTCGGGGCGGTGAGGCCGTTGCTGGCACCGTCCTGGTTGATCGCGGTTCCGGTGACGAGCGCAAGCACCCGGTGGCCGCGGCGCCGGGCGTCGGACAGTCGCTCCAGCAGCAGAACTCCGGCGCCTTCCGACCAGGCGGTGCCGTCGGCCGCGGCCGAGAACGCCTTGCACCGGCCATCGCGGGCTAGAGCGCCTTGCCTGCTGAATTCGAGGAACAGCGTCGGCGTGCTCATCACGGTGACGCCGCCGGTCAATGCACCGTCGCACTCACCGCGGCGCAGTGCCTGCACGGCGAGATGCAGCGCCACCAACGAGGTGGAGCATGCGGTGTCGACAGTCAGCGCGGGACCCGCTAGCCCGAGCGTATACGAGACGCGACCGGACAACACACTGGCGGCGTTACCGGTGATGAAGTGCCCCTCGGTATCGTCCGCGGACGCGGCGATCCTGGCCGGATAATCCCCGCCGTTGGTGCCCACGAAGACACCGACCGAATCGCCACGCAATGAGGTCGGATCGATACCCGCGTGTTCGATCGCTTCCCAACAAGTTTCGAGCAGAACGCGTTGTTGCGGGTCCATAGCCAGCGCCTCGCGGGGTGAGACGCCGAAGAAGGCCGCGTCGAAACAGGCAGCGTCGGACAGGAAGCCGCCGATCCGGCTGTAGGTGGTCCCCGGTCGCTCGCGGCGGGGATCGTAGAGCCGGTCGATATCCCAGCCGCGGTCGTCCGGCCAGTCCGTCATGATGTCGCGGCCTTCGGCGAGCAGCTGCCAGAAGGCGGCGGGTCCGTGCGCCCCACCAGGGAATCGGCAACCGATACCGACAATGGCGATCGGCTCATCCGAAGCGGTGGTCGCCGTGACCACCGGTTGCGCCGCCGCGTCCGGTCCACTGATTCCGATAGCCAGGTGGGCGGCGAGCGCCTGCGGCGTGGGGTGGTCGAACAAGACAGTGGTAGGCAGCCGCAGCCCGGTCGCCTGAGCGAGCCGGTTACGCATATCGACAGCACTGAGCGAGTCGAAACCTATTTCCGCGAAGGTTTTTTGCGTGTCGATGACATTCGGCGTGTCGTGTCCGAGTACTCGTGCGGCGAGATCACCGATCAGGCTGACCAGCCGCTGGGTTCGCTCCGTTGTAGGCAACGAGGCCAGCTCTGTGCGCGGCGAATCGGCACGCTCCGCGGTCCCGGCGGCGATACCGGGCAACTGTGTGAACAACGCGAGGCCATGCATCCTGCCGGAGGCGGCGAACCGAGACCAGTCCACATCGGCGACAATCGCCTCATCGCCGGCACCGGCCAGGATCCGGCCCAGCGCGCGGAGCGCGGCGTCCGGGTCCATCCCGCGGACACCGAGGCTGTCCAGTCGGTCGGCATCGCGTTCTACCACCATGCCGTCGCCGGCCCACATACCCCACGCGACACAGGTTGTCGGCAGTCCCGCCGCGCGGCGTGTGGCGGCGAACGCGTCCATGGCCGCGTTGGCGGCGGCGTAGTTCGCCTGGCCGAGACCGCCGATCGTGCCCATCAGTGAGGAGAACAGCACGAACGCCGACAGGTCGTGTCCTGTGGTGAGCTCGTGCAGATACTCGGCGGCGGTGAGCTTGATTCGGATCTGGCTGTCGAGCCGGGCCGCTGTCATCGCGTCGGCCATACCGTCGTCGAGCATTCCTGCCGCGTGGACCACCGCTGTGAGCGGCCAGTGCTCGGGTATTCCGGCCAGTGCGGCAGCGAGTTGTTCCCGGTCGGTGACGTCACAGGCAGTGATGGTCGCCGCAGCTCCTGCTCGTACGATTTCTTCCCGAAGTTCTTCCGCACCAGGGGCTTGCGGACCACGGCGGCTGAGCAACAGCAGATGCTCGACTCCGCGCGTCGCGAGCAGGCGCGCGACGCGCGCCCCTAGACCACCCGTACCGCCGGTGACGAGCACGGTGCCCGAAGTCGGCCACTGCTCCCGCAACCGCGGCCCCTCCGCGACGGGCTGCAGGCGACGGCCGTACACACCGGTGGCCCGCACCGCGACCTGGTCCTCATCCCGCACTGCGGCCAGGACAGTACCCAGCCTGCCCGCCACTCGCTCATCCAGCATCGGCGGCAGATCGATCAAGCCGCCCCAACGATCCGGATGTTCCAGCGCAAGAACACGTCCGAGCCCGGCAACGGCGCCGTGCGCGGGTGCGCCAGGTCGCTCACCGGAACCGATGACGGCGATGCCACGGGTAACGCACCACAGCGGAGCGGCAACTCCGGCATCACCCAAACCCTGCGCGAGGGCAAGAGTCAGCGCTACACCACCGGGCAGACTCGGATGCTCTGGATGCGGGCGCGTCTCGTCGGCGAGTAAGGACAGCACACCGACGACGGGCCGGTCCACGACCGCGGCACGTACGAGCGCGGTCATGGACTCCCGGCTGTGACCGGGACCAGGGACGGTGACCCGAATCAGTTCCAGCCCGGCGGCGGCCAGGCAGTCCGCCACTTCGCTGCCGGATTCCGGCTCGACGATCAGCAGCGGTCCCGCTGGAGTGGCTGCAGCCGGCAGCGAAAGCGGTTGCCAAGAAACGCGATAGCGCCATGCGGTGGCCCGGCGTTCCCGCCACGACGACAACGCGGGCAGGACCCGTCCGAGCGACTCGGCATCAATTTCAAGGGCTTCCGCCAGTTCCGGCACCGAGCGACTCGTCAGCTCACGCCAGATATCGTCGGTTTCTGTCGCAGCGGTGGGGATTTCCGTGTCCGCCCAATACCTCCGACGCTGGAAAGGA